>JAQBQJ010000421.1 GCA_028287065.1 Labilithrix sp.
CCGAGCGTGAACGCGGACCCCGACGGCGGCGCGGTGAGCGTCACGTTCACGACGAAGGGCACGTTCGGCTACCAGTGCAACTTCCACCCGAGCCTGATGTTCGGCGCCGTCCAG
Source organism: Labilithrix sp. (assembly GCA_028287065.1). Classification (GTDB taxonomy): domain Bacteria; phylum Myxococcota_A; class Polyangia; order Polyangiales; family Polyangiaceae; genus Labilithrix. Next base: position 115 of record JAQBQJ010000421.1, read on the forward strand.
GTCGTGCCGTAACGGGAAGAGATCACCGCCAAGGCGCCAAGCCGCAAAGGCGCCATGCGAATTTCGGGGTACGCGCTTCGCGCGGGACAAACGATCCCTCCCGGGTAGCGGTCTCTCCCTCTCTCGTCCCGCGCGAAGCGCGCAAACAAGATCTCGTCTCATGGCGCCTTTGCGGCTTGGCGCCTTCGCGGTCGAATCTCGCTCTTACTTTGCGCGCGCGCGTGTCGAGGCGCCGAGGTCGAAGCTGGACGTCGCGCTCGACGTCGCGAGCTGCACGTCTGGGGCTCGGCCGCCTTGGACGCGGATTTCGCCCACCACTCCGCAGTGCATCGTGCGCGTCATCGTGCGCGGTGGGATCTCGCCGAGCTTCGGTGGATGTTGCACCAGCTCGCTCGCTCGAAGTGCGTTGTCCGCCGTCGCCAGCGCGATCATCGAGCCGAAGCTGCCTGGCGCGACCGGGCGGACCACGTCGAGCAAGAGCGCGTGGCCACGCGAGTTGCGGCGCTGCGCGATCTCGGCCGCCGGGATCGGCTTCGCCGTGACCTCGTGCGACGGCCTCGAGATCGTCGCCGCGATCGCCTTCGCGAGCTCGATGAGCCACGGCGCGTCCTCGCGCACGTGGAGCGCCGTCGCTGGGCCGCCCCAACCTTGCTCGGGCTCCGTCGTCCACGCCGGGCCGAGCGCGAGATACGACAGGCGCGCCGGCGGGATGCCGTCGCAGATCCGCTGCGCGACGCCAGGCGCATCCCACGTGCCTGCGTCGCGGCCCGTGAACAGCACCGCCCACGCCGCGCCGCCGAAGTCGAACGGCCGCGAGCCCGCGCGCGGCTCGTGCAGACCGGAGCCGAGCCAGCCGAGATCGTCCGAGCCGCTCTCGAACGCGCGCAGCGACGCCGCGAGATCGGGCGCGGCATGCACGATGACCTCGTCGAGGTACGAAGGTCCGCGCGCAGCCAGCGGGTTGCGCGCGAGCACGAGCGCATCGCCGCGCGTCGTGAACTTCATCGGCCCCGTGCCGTCCGGCGCGTCCGCCACGAAGCCGCTCGGCACCATCGCGACGATGGGTGAGCCGAGCGCGCGCACGAGGCGGCTCGCATCGCGCATCGCGAACACGAGCGAACGGCCGTCGACCTTCGGCGCAGGAACGTCGGCGAGCCACGCGCGTCCGCCGAGCGTGCGTGAGCGCGCGATGGAGGCGGCAGCATCGCGTGCTTCGAAGGCGCGGCCCTTTGCCGTCCGGAGACCCGTGCGGATGCGCACGCGCAGGCTCGCGCCTTCGGGCTCGGGATCGGATTCGGCGAGCGACGCCACGAACCCACCCGTGTCGTCGCGCGCGTAGAGCGTGTCGAACAGCGCGTCGCCGAAGATCGCCGCGGTGGCGTCCTCGAGTCGATGCGGATCCATCGCGAGCACCGGCCACGGAACGCGAACGGAAATGCGCCCGCCGATCGGCGAGCGACCACGCGCGAGCGCACGACGCGAAGCGAACGGGCCGAGCGGCGACACGGCGGCGAGCGCGAGCGCTCCGCCTGCGAGCAGCACGTTGCGTCGCGTGACGCGCCGCTCAGCGGACAAGCCAGACCTCGGAGCCGACGACCGCGACGAGACCGGGCACGCCGCGCTCCTCCGGCGGGCACACGCCGATCGCGCGAACGCCTTCTTTTGCAGGGAAACGTAGGCGCGGCGACAGCACGCCTTTCGCGAAGCTCGAGACGACCATGACGTCGTCAGGACCGTCGGACGTGGTCACGATCTCCGGCGTGCCGTCGAGATCGAGATCGACGACCGCGAGCTGTGCGCCCACGCCTTCGAGCGTCGCTTCGATCGGCCGCGCTGCACCGAGGTCCTGCCTTCGTACATGCAGCTTCCCGCCCGGCTCGCGCACCGCGACGATGTGCGAGACGGAGCCGTCGCGCGCGACCGCGTCGAGCGTCGCGATCGCGTCGTACCGCGGCGCCGGCGGAAGGAAGAGCGGCAGCGGTTCGACGGGCTTCGCCGCGGCGGCCTTCGCGGCGGCACCTGCGCCCGCCGGAGGTTTCGGCGCGACCGGCGGATCGCACGGGAGCACGTTGCCCTCGTAGGCGCTCGTCTCCGCGCTCGGGCCTGCACATCCTTCGCCTTCGGCGCCGGGCACGGGCAATCCGGTGAGCGCGCGTCGTGCGACGAGCGCGGCGTCGACGGCGACGCCTCCACGATCGGTCGTGCCCACCAGGATCTCGCCGCGATGGCCGCGCGGCGACACCAGCACCGTCGCGAGCGGATCGCGCATCGGGACCGGCGCGCGTGACGCGATCGTGCTCCAGGCCGCCGTTCGCTGAACGACGAGCTTGCCCGCGCGGATCTTCGCGACCGCGACACGTGCGCGTGACACGAGCACGAGCTCGAGACCGCCGTCGCCGTCGACATCGCCGCAACCGACGGCGAGCACCTCACCCTCGTCGTGCTTCACCTTGTGCAGCGTCGTCTGCTCGAGGAGCACGGGGACGAGAAAGCCTCGGATCTCGGCGTCGAGCGGCGCCATCGCGAACGCGTGCGCGCGCGGGCCCGGTACGGGATTACGGAGTCGCTCCCAGCCGTTCGACACGACCGGATACAGATCGGCGGTCACGCGGAGCTCGCCCTTCGCGATCTCGAGCTGGAGATAGACGAGCGACGCGGCGCGACCGGACAGCCCGCGCGCGACCGCGAGCGCAGCGGGCTGCGGGTGTGCCTTCGCGACGCCGATGCGACCGGCGACCTGCGCGGCGATGCGCACCGCGAGCTCGTCGGCCTTCGGCGCCGGGATGTCGCTCGCGATCGGGGACGCGACGACGATCGCGCCGGCCGGGACCTGACCCATGCCTTGCGCGATCTCGTGCGCGACGTGGAGGATCGCACCGGCGTGGAGCGGTGCAGGAACGGGCGTGGCCGCAGGTGCCGGCGCCTGCGGTGCGGTTGCCGGCGGAGGAGCGGCGGCGGCGGGCTTCTTGTCGGCTTGTTGCGCCGCGGCCGGACGCGCGAGCATCACCAGAAGAGAGAGGCTCAGTGCAGCGCGTTTCACGGAGCGACACCTGCGTCGGTCGCAGGTGCGCTCGCCGTCGCGGACGCGTCGCTCGTCGAGGGACCTGCGCCGTCCTTCGAGCCGGTCGGTTCCTCGGCGGTGTCGGTCGGCTCGGTGCCTTCGAGGAAGACCTCGTCGAGCGCGCCTTCTTCGGTCGCGGCGCGCTTGCCGGTCTTCGGATCGATCGGGATCGTGACGACGCCGGGAGGACGGGGGAACTCGGCGCGGGGCTTGTTCTCGTGCGCGGCTTTCATCAGCGCGATCCATGCCGGCAGCGCGGTCGATGCGCCTGTCTCGCCGGAGCCGAGCGGCTTGTTGTCATCGTAGCCGACCCACACGACGCTCGCGATCTCGGTCGAGTACCCGGCAAACCATGTGTCTTTCGAATCGTTGCTCGTGCCGGTCTTGCCGGCGATCGGCCGCGCGAGCGACTTCGCCTTCGCGCCGGTGCCGTGATCGATCACGCTCTGGAGCAAGCTCGTCGTGACGTAGGCCTCGGCGGGGTCGAGCACGCGACGCGGCGGGGGCGGCGGCTTGAGCTCGACGTCCTTGCCGTCCGGTCCGACGATGCGCGTCACCATCCGAGGCTCCTCGTACATGCCGCCCGCGGCGAACGTCGCGTACGCGCCGACGAGCTCCATGGGGTGGATCTCGTACGAGCCGAGCGCGAGCGAGAGATCGGGCTTCAGTGTCGACTGGATTCCGAGCGCCTTCGCCCAGTCGACGACGCTCGCGGGCCCGACGTCCTCGAGGACGTGCACCGCGCCGACGTTGACGGAGTTCGCGAGGACCTCGCGCAAGCGCAGCGGATCGGTCCCCGTCCAGCCCTCGTAGTTGCCGGGCTTGTAGTTGCCGGCGAACACCGTGGGCTGCACGTCGACGAGCGTCGCCGGCGTGTAACGGCGCGCGTGGATCGCATACGAGTAGAGGATCGGCTTGAACGTCGAGCCTGGCTGACGCCGTGACTGCGTCGCGCGATCGAGCCCGCCGGCCGCGCCTTCGTAGTTGCCGACGAGCGCGAGGACCTGACGCGTCCGCACGTCGAGGACGGCGGTCGCGGACTCCGGTCCGAGCTCGAGACGGAGCGGGACCTTGGTGATCGGCGCAGCCGGCGCGCCTTCGCGGAGCGGCGTTGCGACGTTCGGCACGGGCGCGAGCAGGCTGACGCGCACGCGCGCTCCCACCTCGGCGAACTGCGTGGGGGAGAGGCCGGCGGGGTTGTATCGCTTGTAGTCTGCAACCTTCACCGAGCCGAGCACCGTGCCGACGCGCACGTCGATCGTGCCGCTCACGTCATCCGCGCTGACGACGACGCCGGTGAAGACCTTGTGCGACTCGAACGTCGGCGTGCCCTCGAAGACCGGCGGCGGAGCGGCTGAAACCGCCTTTTTCCCCTTGGTCGGTGTCTGCGCGACGCTCGGCGCCTTCAGCGGCGCGACGAGCGCGTGGCGCTTGTCGTAGGCCTGCACGTTCTCGCGAAGCGACTTGCGCGCCGCTGCCTGGAGGCGCGGATCGATCGTCGTCGTGATCGTGAAGCCCCCGCGCGGTCCGCGATCGGGCTCGAGCTCGAGGAGGAGCTTCTTCGCGATCGACACCGCCTCGGGCGCGAGCTCGCTGTCGGTCTCGTGCGCGGGCGCGAGGCGGATCGGCTCCTCCTTCGCGGTCTCGAACTGCGCGTCGTTGAGGAAGCCCTTCTCGTGCATCTGCTGGAGCACGAACTCGCGCCGGCCGAGCGAGCGCTTCAGATCGCGCTTCGGCGAGTAGATCTCCGGACCGGCGGGAATGCCGGCGAGCATCGCGGCCTCGGCGATGGTGAGCTCGCGCGCGGACTTCCCGAAGCTGTAACGCGCGGCCTCCTCGATGCCGTAACGGCCCGAGCCGAAGTAGATGTGATTCAGATAGAGCTCGAGGATCTTGTCCTTCCGACGCCGGCGTCCTTCGTCGTCCGTCCCGCACGTGGGGCACAGCTCCTGCTCGAGACGGCGCGCGAGGAGCGCCTCGCGCATCTTGCGCTTGTAGGTGCGCTCCTGCGTGTCGAGCAGGATGTTCTTCACGACCTGCTGCGTGATCGTCGACCCGCCCTGGCGCGTGCGGCCGGACCGCAGGTTGATGACGAATGCGCGCGCAATGCCGAGGTAGTTGAGGCCTTCGTGGTTGTAGAAGTTCGCATCCTCGGCGGCGAGGACCGCGAGCTTCACGTGCGGGGGCAGCTCGTCGATGCTGACGACCGTGCGCCGCTCCGTGAAGATCTCCGCGAGCAGCGTGCCGTCGCGCGCGACCACGCGCGTGACCTGCGAAGGGTGATAACCGCGTTCGAGCTCCGCGACGCTCGGGAGGTCGGCCTCGTAGTGGCGGATGAGGAGCCACGCGCCGAGCAGGCTCGCCACGATCAGCGCGGCGGCGACGACGCCGAGGCGCTTGGCCCACTTCAGTACCTTGGCGAGGCGAGGGCCAATGGGCTTCTTCGACGAAGGAGAAGAAGGAGAAGAAGAAGGGGGAGAGGACGTGCCGCCCGGGACCGGGTCGACGTCGTCCATCAGCTTTTTCACGCGCACGTTGTTGGGAACGCTCGGCGGGGCAGAGCTCATCCTGGGTGGGCGGGAAGGAGGGTGGTCGGACACGGGAGCAGGAGAGACTACCGCGGGGGCCGGGGCGGAGGAGAGAACTGAGAAAAGAGAACAGAGAACAGAGGATGGGAACGGGAATGGATCGAGCACAGCCGCTGTAACTCGCGCGGCCGGGCGGCAAAGGAGGAGGCGTGGCGATTCTGCGGGACACGCTGCTCGAGTTTGCGTGTCTGCCGGACGGCGCGCGTCCGGAAGAGCCACGAATTGCGGCGGTTGCGAGAGACCGCGGCAGCGATGCGGTGTTCAAGGAGCTCTATGCCGCGCACGCGGGGCGCATCCATCGGTTCCTCCGCGACCTGCTCGGCGATGCGGCGCTCGCTGCCGATGCGACGCAGGAGACGTTCGTGCGCGCGTTCCGGCAGCGCGACGCCTTCGACTCCGAGCGCGCGATCGCGCCCTGGCTGTTCGGGATTGCGCGGAACGTCTCCCTCGAGCTCCGCCGCGCGCGCTTCCGGGCGCGTCGCGTCATCGCGCCGTCGAACGAAGCAGGCGATGCGCCGGAGCCGAAGGTGCCAGGCTCGCGTGAGCCGGAGACCGAGCTGCTCGGGCGCGAGGCGCTTCGCGTCGTCGAGGCCGCGATGGAGCGCCTGTCCGAGGATCGCCGCGCGATGCTGCTGCTACGGCTCGATCACGGCCTGTCGTACGACGAGATCGCGGCGCTCATGGGGTTCACGGTCGCGAAGGTGAAGGTCGAGATCTTCCGCGCGCGCGAGACCCTGCGCGGGGCGATGGCCGACTACGAGAGAGGAGGTGCGAAATGACGCCGTGCTCGCAGCTCGAGGACATCGAAGCGCTGGTGCTCGGAGAGCTCGACGCGACGCGGGCGGCGAGGCTCGAGGCGCATGCCGCGCGCTGCGTCGAGTGCCGCGCGGAGCTCGAGCTGACGAAGGCGGAGCGCGCCCTCTTCTCGCAACGCGCTTGCGCGATGCTCTCGCTGTCGGCGCCGCCGCCCGCGCCGGTGTTCGTGGAGAGCGAACGGGCCACGTCGAGGCCCGCAGCAGTGGCGCGAAGCGTGGTGCCCGCCGCGCTGCGCCTCTTGCGTCGTGGTCACGTCTCGGCGGCGTGCGCGGCGGCGCTGTTCGTGGTGGCTGCGTTCTCGCGCATCGGAAATCCGGCGCCGAACGGCGGTACGTCTTCGATGTCCGCATCCGGTGAAGACGAAGAACCGCCGGGGATGCTCGCGTCGATCGCCTCGTTCGCGTCGCGCTCCGGCGCAAGCGAGCCGCTCGCATGCTCTCCCGGCGGAAGTGCGTTCGTCTCACGAGTCGCGACCGACGACGGCGCGTCGTCGTCGTCGTCGGGCGCTGCATCGTCGTCCCATGGCTCGCTCGGCGAGGTGCTCGCATGCGGCGCGCGTGAAGCCTCGCGCAGCACTGCATCGTGCGAGCCGTCCGTAACTTGTTCGTGGCTCCGGCAATGACACGGCATGCGAAACATGGAACACGCGTTCGCGCTCACGCTTGCGCTGACGCTCGGTACGACGCAGTGCAGCCGCGCTCCCGAACCTGACGAGACCGCGCCTGCGCGGGCGGCAGGAGCTCCGGCATCTCCGTCGCCGCGCATACCGAGCGACGTCCCCGCAGCCGTGCGCGTGCCGATCGACGGTCTGCCGGCGTTCGGCAGCGCGGGTGCGCTCGTCACGATCGTCGCGTTCACGGACTACGAGTGTCCGTACTGCGCGAAGGCCGACAAGACGATCGCGACGTTGCGCGCCGAGCTCGGCGACGACATACGGGTCGTGATGGCGTCGCGACCGCTCGCGATGCACGAGCGCGCAGCGCCGGCCGCACGTGCGTTCCTGGCCGCAGCGGAGCAGGGAAAAGCCGAGGCGATGCACGTGCGGCTGTTCTCCGATCGTGGCGCGCTCGACGACGTCGGGCTCGTCGCGTCGGCGGCCGCGATCGGCCTGGACGTCCGTGCGTTCGAGGCGGCGCGAGCGGGGAGCTCGACGGCGTCGGCGCTCGCGCGTGCCCTTGCGCTCGCGACGTCGCTCGACGTGAACGGCACTCCGACGTTCTTCGTGAACGGCCGGCGCATGGTGGGAGCGCGCACGTACGACACCTTCCGGGCGCTGGTCGACGAGGAGCGCGCACGCGCGCGAGAGATGATGGCGAACGGCATCGCTCGCGAGCAGGTGTATTCGACGCTGATGGCGGCCGCGCCGACGGCGGTCGCAGCGCCGCGCGCGCCCGAGGTCGACGAGCCGGCCGTGAACGTGGTCGTCGACGGTGCGCCGGCGCGTGGTCCTTCGCGAGCGCCGGTGACGATTGCATTGTTCAGCGACTTCGAGTGTCCGTACTGCGTGAAGGCGGAGGCGACGCTACGCACGCTCGAAGCGGAGTATCCGGGCAAGGTGCGCGTGGCGTTCCGTCATCGACCGCTTCCGATGCACGACCATGCGCGCCTTGCAGCGAAGGCGTCGCTGGCGGCGGAAGCGCAGGGCCACTTCTGGGAATACCACGACGTGCTGCTCGCACATCGCGATGCACTCGACCGAACGTCGCTCGAAGGCTATGCGCGAACCGTCGGGCTCGACGCCTCGCGCTTCGCGCACGATCTCGACGACCCCCGCTTCGAAGCGCGCATCGACAGCGACGAATCGGAAGCGGCGAAGCTCCATGTCGAAGGCACCCCCACGGCCTTCATCAACGGCCGCCGCATCGTGGGCGCGCAACCGCTGGCGGTGTACCGCGCAGCGGTGGAGCGAGCGCTGAGAGGGAAGTGATCGCCACGGTGAGTGTCTCGCGGCGATAGAAGCTACTTCTTCGGGTTTTTCCGGACTTCTCGGATCGGTCAGTGCGCGCGCCTTTGCAGCGCCTTGATCGATTCCCCGCCCGTCGTGCCGCCGTCTTTCAGCTTGAGCAGCCAGTCCGCCGTCTTCGATTTTTCGACGGCGACCGGTTTGCCGGCCGACAGGTTCGTCGCATAGCCCGGCGAGCTCGACAGGGTGCCGTTGCAGCCCTTCGCGTCGCACGCCGACACGTCGATCCACATCCATTCGTCCTTCGCGCCGCCGTCGAAGCGTGACGCTTCCGGGATCGGGAACGGCCCCTTCACGAACAGCGCGCCCTCGCCTGCCTCGAAGCGCTTCACCGCGCCGGGCAGGTCCTTCCGCGCGCGCACCGCGATCGCTTCGAGCTCCTTGTCGAACGTCGCGAACACCACCTTCGGCGTCGCGCCGAAGAGCTCCGCCACGACGCTGTCCCATGCCGCGCGCGTGGCGCCTGCGTGCGGAACGAGCTCCAGCATCTCGTTCTCCGGATCGCCCTCGATGCGCTCCGTGTCCAGCGCATCGAGACGGATCGGGCTCGATGCGTTCGGATCCTTCGCGAGGTCCTCCGGCGCATGCGCCGACACGCGCGCTACGTCCGCGAGCGTGACTACGACGGGCAGCTCGGTCTTGGCGCTCGCCGCCCAGCTCGCCGCGGCGTTCAGCACGTTCGCGAGCGGAGGCCCAGCCTCCATGCTCGAGCCGCGCATCGTGAAATCAGGGCTTCCGAAGCGGACCATGCCGAGCGTGAGCAGGCGCGCCGTGCCGTCCTCCTGGCGATAGAGCTGCACCGAGATGTGGCGTGGCGTGAACACGTTCTGTCCGAGCGGTACCGTGATCACGCGCTGCGCGAGCTGTTCGGGCGTCTCGATGCGTCGCACGACCTCGTCGTAGACGAGACCCGACAGCGCCTCGGCGACCGCGTAGGTGGCGGCGAACGCGAGCCGTGCGGGGAGCTGATCGATCGTCGAGCTCCCTCGCGTGCGGATCACCACGGTCGAGCCGCGCGTCGTGATCGATGCTCGCTCCGCGTGCGTGAGACCGGCCGCGATCGTCTCGTACGAGTCCTTCGCCGGGAGGATGTAGTCCTCGGACTTCGTCATCTCGACTTCGAACCGGTCGCGATCGGTCATCACCTTGCGGAGCGCGTCGCACGTCGCGCCGCAATGCCGCGTGTCGAGCATCTTCGCGATCGCCTCGGCGCTCGCGACCGCCGCGACTTCGACCTCCGGCTTGTCGGTGAGCACCGCGAGCTCGGCGCTCGCCTCGGGGAGACGCTCGAGCGTGCCGCTCGGCTTTCCGCTCTCGTCCCTACGTGCCGCGCCGCCTTCGCCGCCGAGCGCGGACGACGGTCCGGCATCGGCGGCCGCAGCGAGATCGCTGTCCTTCGGCATCGCCAGCCACACGACGACGCCGAGCCCGACCACGAGCGCCGCGAGGGCCCCCAGCCCGACCTTGTTCGAGTCGTCCCCGGCCATGCCCGGCACGTTGCCACGTCCGGCGGCCTGCGGTCGCTAGTTCCGTGGGCCCCGTTGCCCCAAATCGTACGAACGACAGTGGGAACGTAACTCAGAGATGAGTTACGGTTGAGCTAGCGCAGCGCGTCATGGCGGTGGTATAAATAGGGGTCGATGCGGCAGCCCGGCACCGACGGATTGTACGACCCCCGCCACGAGCACGACGCCTGCGGTCTAGGCTTCGTGGTCGATCTGAAGGGAGGCCCTTCACATCGAACGGTCGAGATGGGCCTCGAGATCCTCCGGCGCCTCGCGCACCGCGGAGCCGCCGGCTGCGATCCGTGCACGGGTGACGGCGCCGGCATCCTCGTCCAGGTCCCCCATCGATACTACGAGCGTGTGCTCGGTCACGAGGGCAAGGAGCTCCCGCTCGCCGGCGACTACGGCGTCGCGCAGTGCTTCCTCTCGCGCGACGAGTCGAAGCGCCAGCTCCAGATGAAGACCCTCGGCGACATCGTTCGCCACCACAACCAGAGGGTCATCGGGTGGCGCGACGTGCCCGTCGACATCCGCGTCGTCGGTCCGGTCGCACGCGCTTCGATGCCGGTGATGAAGCAGCTCTTCATCGCGCGCATGAGCGACAAGAAGGCCTTCGAGCGCACGCTCTTCATGATCAGGAAGCGCGCCGGCAAGCTCTGCTCCGAGCGCGGCTACGGCGACGACTTCTACGTCGCGAGCTTGTCGTCGAAGACCGTCGTCTACAAGGGCCTCATGCTCCCCGAGAAGGTCACCGAGTTCTATCGGGACCTCCAGGCGGACGACTTCACGAGCCGCCTCGCGCTCGTGCATTCGCGCTTCTCGACGAACACGTTCCCGACGTGGGAGCGCGCGCACCCGTACCGGCGCATCGCGCACAACGGCGAGATCAACACGCTGCGCGGGAACCAGAACTGGATGCGCGCACGCGAGTCGCTCCTCGCCTCGAAGCTCTTCGAAGAGCACCTCCCCGACTTCAAGCCGATCATCCGCCCCGACGGCTCCGACTCGGCGTCGCTCGACAACGTCGTCGACTTCCTCGTCGCCGGCGGCCGCTCGCTCCCGCACGTCATGATGATGCTCGTGCCCGAGGCGTGGGCCACGCAGGCCGACATGCCCGAGCACAAGCGCGCGTTCTACGAGTACCACGCGTCGCTCGTCGAGCCGTGGGACGGCCCCGCGGCGCTCGTCTTCACCGACGGCGACATGATCGGCGCCACGCTCGACCGCAACGGCCTCCGCCCCGCGAAATACGTGGTCACGAAGAGCGGCCTCGTCGTCATGTCGAGCGAGCTCGGCGTGCTCACGTTCCCGCCCGAGGACATCGTCGAGAAGGGCCGCCTCGCGCCCGGCAAGATGTTCCTGGTCGACGTGAACCAGCGCCGCATCGTCTCCGACGAGGAGATCAAGCGCGAGGTCGCGACCAAGAAGCCGTACGGCGAGTGGGTCGCGCAGAACAAGATCGAGCTCGCGCAGCTCCCGGACGTTCCCGCGCTCTTCTCGTTCGATCGCGACGAACGCGCACGTCTCTGGCGAGCGTTCGGCTACACGCGCGAGGACATGCGCGTCCTGCTCGCGCCCATGGCCGTGAGCGGCGAGGAGCCGATCGGCAGCATGGGCACGGACATCCCGCTCGCCGTGCTCAGCGATCGTCCGGTGACGCTCTTCCGCTACTTCAAGCAGCAGTTCGCGCAGGTCACGAACCCGCCGATCGATCCGATCCGCGAGGACCTCGGGATGAGCCTCGTGAGCTGCGTCGGAGGCGAAGGCAACCTGCTCGACGAGACGCCCGGCCAGTGCCGCCTCCTCGAGCTGCCGCATCCGATCCTCACGAACGGCGATCTCGCGAAGCTGCTCCGCAGCACCGACGACTTCCGCGCCGCGCTGCTTCCCGCGCATTTCTCCGTGGCCGGCGATCCCGCGGACGCGCTGAAGACGGCGCTCGAGGATCTGCAGGCGCGCGCCTCACGCGCCGTCGACGAGGGGCACAGCATCCTCGTCGTCAGCGATCGCGGCGTGAGCGCGCATCACGTGCCGATCCCGAGCTTGCTCGCGATGTCGGCGGTGCACCATCACCTGATCCGCGAAGGCAAGCGCGTGCGCGTCGGTCTCGTGTCCGAGACGGGCGACGCGCGCGAGGTCGCCGACATCGCGCTGCTCATCGGATTCGGCGCCGGAGCCGTGAACCCGTACCTCGCGTTCGAGTCGATCTCCGAGATCGCCCAGGACGCGCCGATGGACCTCGCCACCGCGACCAAGAACTACGTCTACGCGCTGAAGAAGGGCCTGCTCAAGGTGATGAGCAAGATGGGCATCAGCACCATCGCCAGCTATCACGGCGCGCAGATCTTCGAGGCCATCGGCATCGCGAAGCCCGTCGTCGACGCGTACTTCACCGGCACCGCATCGCCGCTCGGCGGCATCGGCATCGCCGAGATCGCGACCGAAGCACGCATGCGCCACGCCGGCGCGTACGGCCCGAGCGCCGACCTCGAAGCGGATCTCGACGTCGGCGGCGTGTACGCATGGCGCGTCACCGGCGAGCGGCATCTCTGGAGCCCCACGAGCGTCGCTGCCCTCCAGAAGGCGGTCCGCCTCGAGGACGCGAAGTCGTACGCCGAGTACGCGCGCATCATCAACGACCAAGGAAACAGGCCGATCACGCTGCGTGGTCTGCTCGATCTCCGTCCCGCGGGTCCGCCCGTTCCGCTCGAAGAGGTCGAGCCCGCGGCCAAGATCGTCCGTCGCTTCGCGACCGGCGCGATGAGCTTCGGCAGCATCTCGAAGGAGGCGCACGAGAACCTCGCCGTCGCGATGAACCGCATCGGCGGACGCAGCAACACCGGCGAGGGCGGCGAGGACGAGGCGCGCTACCTCACCGACGCACGCGGCGACACGCGCCGCTCCGCGATCAAGCAGGTCGCGAGCGGACGCTTCGGCGTGACCGCGCACTATCTCGTCAACTGCGACGAGCTCCAGATCAAGATGGCGCAGGGCGCCAAGCCCGGCGAAGGCGGCCAGCTCCCCGGGCACAAGGTCGACTCCGTCATCGCGCGCGTTCGCCACTCCACGCAGGGCGTGACGCTCATCTCGCCGCCGCCGCACCACGACATCTATTCGATCGAGGATCTCGCGCAGCTGATCTTCGATCTCAAGAACGTCAATCCGAAGGCGCGCGTCAGCGTGAAGCTCGTGAGCGAGACGGGCGTCGGCACCGTCGCCGCGGGCGTCGCGAAGGCCCATGCCGACGTCATCCTCATCGCCGGCCACGACGGCGGCACCGGCGCGAGCCCCGTGTCGTCGATCCAGCACGCGGGCACGCCGTGGGAGCTCGGTCTCGCCGAGGCGCAGCAGGTCCTCATCCTCAACGACCTCCGCTCGCGCGTCACGCTGCAGGTCGACGGTCAGCTCAAGACCGGTCGCGACGTCGCGTTCGCCGCGCTCTTCGGCGCCGAGGAGTTCGGCTTCGCGACCGCGCCGCTCGTCGCGAGCGGCTGCATCATGATGCGGAAGTGCCACCTCAACACGTGTCCGGTCGGCATCGCGACGCAGGATCCCGTGCTGCGCGCGCGCTTCACCGGCACCCCCGAGCACGTCGTGAACTACATGTTCTTCGTCGCCGAGGAGCTGCGCGGCATCATGGCCTCGCTCGGCTTCCGCACCGTCGAGGAGATGGTCGGGCGCATCGACTGCGTCGTTCGCCGGGACGACATCGCTCACCCGAAGGCGCGCACGCTCGACTTCGCGCGCATGCTCAAGACGCCGAAGAAGAGCGCCGTCCTCCATCGCACGATCGATCAGGATCACGGCATCGCGCACGTCGCCGATCGCACGCTCATCGAGTGCGCGCGCCCGGCGCTCGAACGTCGCGAGTACGTGAACATCAGCTTCGGCATCACGAACGCCCACCGCACCTTCGGCGCGATGCTCGCCGGCGAGGTCGCACGGCGCTTCGGCGCGAACGGCCTGCCCGAGGGCGCGATCTCGATCGACGTCACCGGCACCGCGGGCCAGTCGTTCGGCGCGTTCGCGACGCGCGGCATGACGATCGCGCTCGAAGGCGACGCCAACGACTACGTCGGCAAGGGCCTCTCGGGCGGCGTGCTCTCCGTGAAGCCGCCGGCCGGCGTCACGTTCGTCGCCGCCGACAACGTCATCGTCGGGAACACCGTCCTCTACGGCGCGACGAGCGGTCGCGCGTTCTTCGCGGGCCGCGCCGGCGAGCGCTTCGCCGTCCGCAACAGCGGGGCGATGGCCGTCGTCGAGGGCACCGGCGATCACGGCTGCGAGTACATGACGGGCGGCGTCGTCGTCGTCATCGGTCCCACCGGCCGCAACTTCGGCGCCGGCATGAGCGGCGGCCTCGCATTCGTCCTCGACGAGGACAGCACCTTCGCCTCGCGCTGCAACATGGGCATGGTCGGCATCGAGCACCTCGAGCTCGACGACGAGGCGCGCGTGCAGGCGCTCATCGAGGAGCACGTCGCTCGGACCGGCAGCGTGCGCGGCGCGGACGTGCTCGCGCGCTGGAGCGAGATGCGCGGTCGCTTCAAGAAGGTCATTCCGACGGAGTACAAGCGCGTGCTCGACCAGCAGCGTGAGCTCGCGATGGAAGCGGACAGCGAAGGCGCGACCGCCGCGGGCTCCTCCGCAGCCGTGAGCGGCGTCGTCGCGGTGCCCGCTCCTCGTCCGAGCGAGAGCGCGCGTCACCTCAAGCTGATCAAGGGGCGCTGAGATGGCCGATCCCCACGGGTTCCTGAAGGTGAAGCGCGCGAAGCCGGCCGAGCGTCCGGCGTCCGAGCGTCTGGAGGACTACGCCGAGTTCGTGCTCGAGGCGCCCGAGACCGAGCTGCGCGCGCAGGCGTCGCGTTGCATGGACTGCGGCATCCCGTTCTGTCACCAGGGATGCCCGCTCGGGAACGTCATCCCGGAGTTCAACGACCTCGTGTATCGCGGTCGAATCGACGACGCCGTGCGCGTCCTCCACGACACGAACAACTTCCCCGAGGTCACTGGACGCGTGTGCCCGGCGCCGTGCGAGGCGTCGTGCGTCCTCAACATCGACAACACCCCCGTCACGATCAAGGACGTCGAGCGCGCCATCGGTCGCGCCGCAGTCGAGCACGACGCGGGCGGCGGTCTCGAGCCCGTCCTCGCGCCGCTCCGCACGGGCAAGAAGGTCGCGGTCGTCGGCTCCGGCCCGGCCGGTCTCGCTGCCGCGCAGCAGCTCGCGCGCGCAGGTCACGATGTCGTCGTGTACGAGCGCGACGATCGCATCGGCGGCCTGCTCCGCTACGGGATCCCTGATTTCAAGATGGAAAAGGGCATCCTCGACCTGCGAATCGCGCAGATGCGCGCCGAGGGTTGCTCTTTCGAGACGAGCGCCGACGTGCGCGGCGCCGATCTGCTCGCGCGCTTCGACGCCATCGTGCTCTGCCTCGGCGCACGCGTACCGCGTGATCTCCCGGTGCCCGGTCGCGACCTCGAAGGCGTCGTCTACGCGATGGACTTCCTCGTCCAGCAGAACCGCCGCGTCGCCGGCGACACGGTCGACGGCCCCGAGGCAATCCTCGCGACGGGAAAGCACGTCGTCGTGATCGGCGGCGGCGATACCGGCTCGGACTGCGTCGGCACCTCGAACCGGCATCGCGCTGCGAGCGTCTCGCAGCTCGAGCTCCTGCCGAAGCCGCCGCTCGTGCGCATGCCCGAGAACCCGTGGCCGGCATGGCCGCTCGTCCTCCGCACGTCGTCGTCGCAAGAGGAGGGCTGCGCGCGCGACTTCTCCGTGATCACGAAGGCGTTCGTCGCGGATGCGTCCGGCAAGCGGGTCGCGAAGATCGCGGCAGCACGCGCCGAGCTCGCAGGCGGCACCATCCGCGAGATCCCCGGAACGGAGTTCGACATCCCCTGCGACCTCGCGTTGCTCGCGATGGGCTTCACGGGTCCGGAGCGCGGCGGCATCGTGGCCGAGCTCGGCCTTGCCCTCGACGCGCGCGGCAACGTGGTCACGGACGCGAGCGGCGCGACGAGCGCGCCGAAGGTGTTCGCCGCCGGCGACGTCTCACGCGGCCAGTCCCTGGTCGTGTGGGCCATCGCAGACGGCCGCCGCGTTGCGGCCGGGGTCGATGCGCAGCTCCGCGCGTCGACGCTACGCGCCACGGGCTGAGCGGCGGCAAAATCTCTCGTCACGCGTCGCCGCTCGCGCGTTCGCGTCTTATTTCTTCGATGCTGCGGGGGTTTGCTACGATTCGAGGCCGGGGCGGGCCCGCTCCCTCCAACGTATGTCCCACGCCATCGGTATCGACCTCGGGACGACGAACACCGTCGTCGCAGCTGTAGTCGACGGAGTCGCCGTCACGCTCGAGGACGAGCAGCGCCGTCGTCTCCTCCCGTCGGTCGTCTCGTTCCATCCCTCGGGCACGGTGCTCGTCGGCGATACCGCCCGCGAGCGCCGGCTGATCGATCCCGAGAACACGATCTTCTCGGTCAAGCCGCTCATCGGAAGGCCGTTCGACTCCGACGAGGTGAAGGCTGCGCGCGGGCGCTTTCCGTTCCAGTTCACGGAGGGCGCAAAGAACAGCACGATGGTGCTCGCTCGCGACGTCGCGTACGCGCTGCCCGAGATCAGCGCGTTCGTCCTTCGTCGCGCGAAGGCCATCGCGGAGCACGCACTCGGCGGTCCCGTCGATCGCGCCGTCATCACGGTGCCGGCGAACTTCAACGATCTGCAGCGCGCCTCGACGAAGATCGCCGGGAAGCTCGCGGGCCTCGAGGTCCTCCGGATCCTGAACGAGCCGACGGCCGCCGCGCTCGCGTACGGCCAGTCGATCGCGAAGGCCGAGAAGATCGCGGTCTACGACCTCGGCGGTGGCACGTTCGACATCACGCTCCTCGATCTGACCGGCAACGTCTTCGAGGTCCTCGCGACCGCGGGCGACACGGCGCTCGGCGGCGACGACCTCGATCGCCTGCTCGCGGAGCGAATGGCGCTCGAGGTGATCAAACGGTTCAACTACGACCCGCGTACGAATCCGGTCGCGATCGCACGTCTCCGCTTCATCGCCGAGGAGGTGAAGAAGCTCCTCTCGACGCAGATGGTCGTCGACCAGGAAATCAGCGGGATCGGCTACACGGAAGGCGGTACGCCGATCCAGTTCACGATGGCGATCTCGCGCGAGGAGCTCGATCGCATCGCGCTGCCGCTCGTCGAACGGACGATCTCCGTCGCGAAGCAGTCGATCGAGATCATCGGCCTTCATCCGAAGGACTTCGATCGCGTCATCCTCGTCGGCGGTTCGACGCGCATGCCGCTCGCCGCACGTCTCGTCGAGCAGCTCTTCGGTCAATCTCCGCACCTCAAGGTGAACCCGGACGAGGTCGTCGCGCTCGGCGCGGCGATCCAGGCGCACGCGCTGAATCGCTCGAAGCCGGGCAAGCGGAGGTCCGCGCACGACCAGCTCGCGAAGGCGTCGTCGCCTCCGAACGCGAGCGCGAATCCGCACCACGTCGACGTGCCCCGCGCGCCGAACGTGCCCGCCGGCATGAGCCCGCAGCCGTCGGACACGCCGGCATACATCCAGTTCTCGAAGGCCGCGGCCGTGATCACGTTCTCGCCGCCGCCTCCTGCGCCCGATCAGAGAGGCGCGCCGGCGCCGAGCCCGCCGGTCAAGCCGCCGGCTGTTCCGCCGCGAAAGCCTCCGTTGCCGCCGGGGGCCGCTCGTGCGGGCGGCGCATCGCCGCGAGCGATCGAGGGCTCGCCGGTTCGCGCCGAGCACAGCGACGTGCCGCCGGCCGGGCCGATGCCCGCGCGAAGGTCGGCGGCGCCTCCCGCGAACGAGGCGCCGGACCTCGATCTCGGTGGGCCGCGCGCGCAGATCTCGATCGAGCCGCCGAGCGCATCGCTCGGAGCGATCGTCGCCGGCGGTGACTTCTTCCCGGCGTTCGCCGGCGCGTCTGCCGGTCAGCCGCCGCTCTCGCAGGAGGCGTTCTCTCGGGGCAGCGCGATCGAGACGTCCGACAACGCGCCGCTCCTCATCGACGTCACGCCGATGAGCCTGCGGATCGAGACCGTCGGCGGCTATTCGGACGTGTTGATCAACGCGAACTCGCCGGTGCCTTGCGAGAAGGCGCGCACGTTCCTCACCGCATCCGACAATCAGACCGTGGTCTTCATCCGCGTGGCGCAGGGCGAGTCCGTTCGGTTTGCCGAGAACACGTACCTCGGCGAGCTCGAGCTCTCCGGTCTGAAGCCCGCGCCGCGAGGGTCGGTGAAGATCCTCGTGACCTTCGAGCTCGACGCCGACGGCATCCTGAACGTGCGCGCGAAGGACAAGGACACCGATCGCGAGACGAACGCCACGATGCGACTCCTCGGTACGGCGACCGATGCGGCAGAGATGAAGGCGATGGAGACGCGGCAGGCGCGCCATGTCGTCGCCTAAAGCACCGAGCGCGATTCTCGTACCTCGAATCTTGCTCGGTGCTTTAGTTCCAACCCTTGTGGGACTTCGTCCCCTCGCTCGCAGGCTCGCGAGCCTCCCCTGACTCGCCTTCGGCGAACCGTGCTTCGCACGGCGAGACGGCGTAGCTGACCTCTCGTCGTGCGACGCACGACTTCGCCGCAGGCGATGGGGGAGGATCGTTGCTATCCTCGGAACCGTATGGCTGCGCCGTCCACGTTCATCGTCTGGGCCGAGTCCCTCGAGACGATGCACTACTACGACATCCTGCGGGTGGCGCCGGACGCGCAGCCTGCCGAGATCCAGAAGGCGTTCCAGGACCTCGCGCTCCGCTGTCATCCGGATCGGTTCGTCGACGAGCCGGTCGAGGTCGGTCAGGCGGCGACCGCCGTGTTCAAGCGACTCGTCGAGGCGTACAGCGTGCTGCGACGACCGCAGCTGCGCGCGCGCTACGACGCGGAGCTGCGCAAGGCGATGGCGAGCGCGAACGGGGCGCAGGCGCCGGGCGGCGCGGCGACGAAGTTCGACGAGCATGCGGTCGCGCAGAAGCCGAAGTTCGAGCAGCGCACGCTGTACATGATCGCGCGTAACGCGAAGGCGAAGCAGTTCGCGGCGAAGGCGGACAGGTTCCTGTCGAACGGCCAGCTCGAAGAGGCGCGCATCCAGATCATCAGCGCCTACCAGCACGACCCGGGCAACGACGAGCTGAAGGAACGCCTCGACATCCTGTACGAAGCGCTGGCGCTGGAGCCGCCTTAGCCCGAGATCCGGGAAGTGCGAACGCGATCCGCAACTTCGACCGGACGGCCGCCGGAACTAAGGACGGGCGCCGGAACTAAGGACGGGACGCCCCGAGACGAGAGATTTCGCCGCCAAGGCGCAAAGGCGCCAATTTTTGGCGCGCTTCGCGCGGAGAGAAGACGAGGTCGAAAACGAACCGGGGTTCGAAAACGCTCCCTTGGCGTGCATGGCGACAAGTCCCGGCAACGAACCGACGTTCGAAAATGCTTCCGCGCCTCCGCGCTTCTCTTTCACTCTCGTCCGGCTCGGCGGACGGGAGTGAAGGACAAGCGCGGAAGCGCGGACCCCCCCAAATCTCTTCGCGCTTTCGCGCTTTTCTCGGACTTCTCGGTCAGCGCGGCTTCGCGTCCGGGATCGGCGCCGTCGCGGCGTTCGTGACCTTCGCGTTCGTGGCCAGGTTGCTCTTCGCGACCGTGAAGAACGACTTGTCGATCGTCGTCACGCCGTTCGTGCCCTGGAAGTCGAGGTCCGTCTGCGTGCTGCGGATGTTCGACGAGATGATCTGGTTCGGGCCCGCGCCCGAGCCGTACAGCATCGCGCCGTACGAGTTCGTGTCGTCCGACACGTGGTCGATGATGAACTTGTCGACCGCGTTGAAGTGCAGACCGCAGTGCGAGCCGGTGATGGTCGTGAATTCGACCTTCACGAGCGCGCCCGCGCGCGACACGACGTAGTCGCCGCCGCCGACGCCGCGGAGCGTCGAGTCCGAGATCGTCATCGAGCCCGCCGCGTCGTTGAGCTCGAGGCCCTCGTTCGCGACCTTGTCGTAATCCATGTACGACGCGACGAACGTGCCGGCGATGTTGCTCTGGCCCGTCGACTTCGTGACCTTCGACTTCGTGAACGTCAGCTTGCTGCCCGGCTCCATCTTGAACGGGGTCGCCGCGCTGTCGATCGACGAGTTCAGCATCGTCGCCTCGACGTTGCCGGTCTGCGTCCACATGCCGGCTTCCGCGTTCGAGATGTCGAGGCCGTCGACATTGAGCGTGCCGCCGCTCGCGACCACGATGCCCTTCCAGTTCGCGCCGCCGAGCTTCGCGTGGTTGGCGGCCGCCTTCACGGTCAGCGTTCCCTTGACGGTGATCGACACGCCGCTTGCGGCAGTGACGGTGGCGCCGGGCGCGATCTCGACGGTCGCGCCCGCCTTGATCGTCACGCTCGCGGCGAGCTGCTTGCCGTCGGCCCACGTCTCGTTACCGACCTCGGCGCCGGGCGTCGGCGCCGGCGTGGGCTCCGCCTCGGGCGGGAGGTCGTCGGTCGGGATCTTCGCGGTCCCGCCGGGCGCTTTCGTTCCCGTGGTCGGCTTGCGGCTGATCGGCGCGGGATCTGCCGACGAGCAACCAACGGCGAACACGGCGACCAGGACGGCAGAGACGGAGACCAGGGAAGGGTGACGGCGCATGAGCCCCTCCTCTGCAGTCAGCATGCCTCCGGTCACCTCGCTGTAACGTCGACGATCAGCCCGTATTTCCGCGTGAAACGATGTCCGTCTGCCCGTTGCTGGGGAGCTCGTTATCCATCGAGGCGCGTGTCCGACATCGGCGCTTCGATGCCTCAACGACGCAGCAACGTGAGGCCGATCTCCCGCGATCCGAGCGCCTTGCTCATCGTCAGCCACACGAGCGTGAGATGGTCGAGCGCGCGCGACGCCTCCAGCGGCCCCGCGTCGATCGAGTCGAGCCCGACGTCCTTCGAGAGCCCGATCACCGTCTGCCGCGCGTCGTCGTCGTCGCCCGCGACGAAGCTCACCGCGCGGAGGTCGTCGAAGCTGGCTTCGCGCAGCGTCTCGGCGCCCTGCTGATTGAACGCACGCACCACGCGCGCGCCCTTCGCAACGCCGGCCATCAGCTCCGGCGACGACGTGCCTTCGGGCGCGGTCATGACCATGCCGGCGCCGATGCCGTTCGTGCAGTCGACGACGATCTTCCCTTCGAGCTCGCCGAGCCTCGGGATCACGTCGGCCACCGCAGCCGCGGGGATCGCGACGACGATCACGTCGCTGCCGTTCGCCGCGCCGTCGACCGGGATGGTCTTCGCGCCGAGCTCCACGAGATCGACCACGTCGGGCGCGAGCGGATCGCGCACGGCCAGCCGTACGTCGTGCCCCGCACGCAGCCATGCGCGCGCGAGCCCGCCGCCGATGTTGCCGGTGCCGACCATCGTGACGCTCTTCTTCGCCGCGCCGACGGACCCGAGATCGAGCGCCGCGAGGTTCACGGTGGCATCGGCCGACGCACCCGCCGCGTCCCGCCGCGACAGGCCGAACGCGATGTTCCGTCCGAGGCCTCGCTTCAGCGCGAGCTGGATCCACAGGAGCGCCATCGGCTCGAGATCGCGCGCGCGCGCGAGCCCCGACAGCGGAATGGCGTCGAAGCCGATGTCGGTCGCGAGCTTCGCGACGGTCGCCGTCGCCCCGGTGTCGTCGCCGCACACGAGCATGAGCGCGCGATGAGCGCCGAACTTGGGGTTCGCCATGACGTCGTAGCCGGTCGTGTTGAACGCCTTCACCACCTTCGCGTTCTTCGCGAGCGCCGCCACGCGCTCCGCACCGGAGGTCGTACGACCCACGACGAGCCGGAAATCAGGCCCGACCGGGTTGGTCGCGTCGATCAAGACCTTGCCTTCGAAGTCGCCCGCTGCGTCGAGCGCGCTCTCGATCGCAGCGTAGGGCGTCGCCAGGACGACCGCCTCCGCGTCGAGCACGGCTCCGCGGATGCTGCCGAGCAGCGCGCCCGCATGCGGCGCGGTGCGGCCCTCGTCGCGTGACCCATAGACCACGTCGTGCCCCGCGCGCACGAACGAGCTCCCGAGCGTCATCCCCACGTTTCCCGCGCCGATGATCCCGATCCGCATCCCGGGCCCCCTCGTTGGTTTTATGTCTCGGCCTGCAGAGCGTCGAGCAGTACGCGCGCGCTCTGGAGCGACGGATCGTCGTCGATCGCGCGCTTCAACAGCATCATCGCGCGCTTCACGTCGCCTTGCTGGCGCGCGATCTCTCCGAGGTACTGATAGGCGAGCGCCTTCGGGAGCGGCGCCGCCTGCTTCAGCATCGTGATCGCACGGAGCGCACGCTGCGCGACGTCGAGGTTCTGCACCTCCATCGCGAGCGACGCGAGCTCCGACGCGACGACGCCGTTCTGCGCATCCATGTCGAGCGCCGTCGTGAGGTGCTGGAGCTCCGCGTTCTTGTCCCCGAGGATCTCGGCGACGCGTGCGAGGCGATGATAGAGCGCAGACAGCTCGCGCGCGCGCCGGCCCTTGAAGGTGCCGATCGTGCGCTGGAGCAGCTCCTGCGCCTCGTCGAAGCGACCTGCGCCGACGTACGCGTCCGAGAGCAGCGCCGCGCAATCGAGGTCCGTCGGGCGGAGCGCGTGGGCCTCTTCGAGAGGCGCGATCGCATTCGCGACGCCGACCTCCTGCGTCTGTGCCGGATCCTGGGCGTGCTCCAGGAAGAGCTGCCCTGCGCGCATCAGGCCTTCGAACCGCGGCGCGACGTCACCTGCGGTGCGCGCCTCTTCGAGCACGAGCTCGGCGAGCTCCTTCACGGCACCGAGCTGCTCGTAGAGCCACGCGAGGCGCTGGCGGAGCGGCGCATCGGTCGGAGCCGCCATGCGCGCGCGCTCGAGACCGCCGCGTGCGTCTGCGAGACGGCCGGCCTTCTCGCAGGTCTCGGCGAGCTTCAGCGCCGCGGACACGATGCCGTGCTCGTCCTCGAGGCCGACGAGCCTCCGGTACGTCGCGCTCGCGGCGTCCCAGCGCTCCTCGAGCTCGTCGACGTGCGCGATCGCGCGGAGCGTCGCCTTGTCCTTGCTGTCGCTCTTGAGCAGCTCGGTGAGGACGTTGCGGGCGTCCTCGATGTCGCCCATGTCGAGGCGCATCTGGGCGATGCGGAGTCGGTACTGGCGCCAGAGCGCGGCGTCGCCGCGACCTGCGGCTTGCATCGCGAGCTTGCCGAGATGCTCCGCGAGCGGTCCGCGCAGATCGACGAGCCCGAGCGCGATCGCCTCTTCGAAGTCGGCGTGCGCGGCCTCGCCTTCGCCGAGGCGTGCGCGGAGCACGGCACGACGACCGAGGAGCTGCGTGCGCGCCGGGCCCTCTTCGAGCGTCTGCATCGAGGCCGAGAGCTCTTCGACGGCCAGCTTCAGCTCGCCGGACGCGGTGAGCATGTCGACGAGCTCGCCGAGCAGCTCGGGATCGCTCGGGTCGGCATCGCGAGCCTCGCGAAGCACCTTCGCGCCCTGCTCGGGATCGGAGAGCTCCTCGCGATAGAGCTTCGCGGCCTCGCGGAGGCGCGCCGCCTTGGAGTGCGCGTCGTGACGTCCGCGCGCGTCGGTCACGTAGAGATCGGCGAGCTTGTCGTATTCGAGTTGCTCGCGATACACGGCCTCGAGCCGCTCGCGCAGATCGCGGCTCTGCGGCGAGGCCTTGAAGCCGACCTCGAGCGAGCGCAATGCGGCCTCGGCATCGCCGGCGTTCTGGCGGACCTCGGCGAGGAGCAGCGCGAGCTTCTCGGCGCCTTCGCCCTGCTCGATCGCGAGCCGCTTCTCCATCACGTCGGCCTTCTGCTCGGCCTCGCCCGCCTGTTCGTGCAGGGCCTCGAGCGCGACGAGGATCTCCTTCGCGCGCGGATCCCAGTCGAGCGCGGCGTAGTAGATCTCGCTGGCCTGCGCGCGATCGGTGGTCTCGAGGAGCTGGCCGAGGCGCCGCGACAGCGAGCTGACGGCGTCGGCGTCCTGCCGGTCCTTCGCGGCATCGAGCTGCTTGCGGAGGAGCTCGACGAGGTCGTCCTCGCGCCCGCTGCGCTCGAGGATGCTGCCGAGCAGGATCGCGCCGTCGACCTGCGCAGGATCCTCGTCGACGATCTCGCGCAGCTCGGCGGCCGCGTCCTCGTCGGAGAGGCGAAGCTTGTCCATGCTCACGCGAACGCGCTCGAGCCGCAGCTTCGAGCGCTCGGCGCGATCGTCGACGTAACCGACGATCTCCTGGATGAGCGCGACGAGCTTGTCGAAGTCGTTGGTGCGTCGATAGACGTCGAGGAGCAGCTCCCATGCGTCGCGGTCGACCGGGTCGCGCTCGTGGAGCTCCTCGTAGATCGTCGCGGCGAGCCGGAGATCGCCGAGCGGACCCGAGGCGAGGCCTGCGACCTCGTACAGGAAGCGACGCGCAGCTTCGGGCTCGGCGAGCTCGGCGGCCTCGCGCTTCAGGAGCACCGCCTCGCGGACGTTGCCTCCTTCTTCGCTGATCCACGCGAGCTTCGAGAGCGCCCACACGCGCCCCTCCTTGTCGTCCTGACCGCCCTCGAGATAGCGGCGCAACAGCGACTCTTCGAGCTCGCGATCCTCGAGCGTCTCCGCGAGCTCGACGGCCTCGCGCATCGGCTGCGTCGCCGCCACCGACGGGGACGCGCTGAGGAGCGTCCAGCGCTTGACGAGCGCGTCGACGAGCACGCGCTCGCGACCGGGTGCGCGGGCGAGCCGCTCGTAGATGTCGACCACGCGCGCGCTCGTGGGATGCGCCGCCGCCGCCGCCTCGAGGAGCTTCTCGGCGCGCGCCGCGTCCGGATCGCTCTCGAATGCCTGCTCGAATGCGTCGCACGCCGCGTCGACGTCGTTCGACTTGAACCGGAGCTGCGCGAGGCGATAGAGCGCATCGCTGGATGCGCCGCCTTCTTCGGCGTCGAGCGCGACGCGCATGCCGAGCACGCGGGCCTGGCCGGCGTCGTCGCCGAGCCGCTCGTAGACGCGATCGAGCGATGCGAGCAGGTCGCGATCGCGCTGGCGCACTTCGACCGCGCGCTCGTAGAGCCCTGCGGCCTCGCGATCGTCGCTGCGCTCGGTCTCGGCAATGCGTGCAAGACGCACGTAGAGCGAGCCGGCGAGCTCGGGATCGGCCGCGGTGCCGGCACGACGTCCTCCGCCCGCGCTTCCCTTCGCGGACTCGGCGAGCGCGCGCACGCGCTGCTCGTAGGCCTCGACGTTGCCGAGCGCCGTCGCGAGGCGCTGCGCGGCGTCGTGCGCGACGTCGGACCCGGGGTCGAGATCGAGCGCACGAAGGCGCATCTGGTAGGCGTCCTCGACGCGACCGAGGTGCTCCTCGTAGAGGCGCCCGAGCTCGCCGTAGATGTTCGCGGCGTCGGCGGGGGTGCCGCTGCGCGTGATGCGCGCCTCGAGCGCGCGCACGAGGTTGCCGTGATCGTCGGCCGCGCGCAGTGCGGCCTCGAGACGACGTGCCTCGACGACGCTCTCGGTCGAGAGCTCGAACGCGGACTCGAGGATCTCCTTCGCGCGATCCGGCTCGCCCTGGCGTCCGGCGATCTTGCTCAGCTCGAACATGACCTCGGAGCGCGAGATGGGAGCGTCCTCCGCGATGTCCTCCTGGCGACGGAGCACGGTGAGCAGCGCGCGGTAGGAGCGCTCGGCGCGATCGAGCTGGCCGTCGTCGCGTGCGAGCTCGGCGAGGGTGCGCAGGATCTCGGGGTTCGCGGGATCGATGCGCGTGGCGGCGTCGAGCTCGACGAGGGCGCGTGCGCGATCGCCGACCGCGAGATCGAGACGCGCGAGGTGATAGTGCACCGGCGCGCGCTCCTTCGGCCTGCGTCCGCCGAACGCTTCGACGAGCGTGCGCAGGTTCGTGCGTGCCTCTTCGAAGCGACCGGCGGCGCCGAGGGCATCGGCGAGCGCGAGCTTCACGGCGTTGTCGTCCGGCGAGAGATCGGAGGCCTGCTCGAGCAGCGGGATCGCGCGATCGGGCTCGCCGGTCCGGCTGCGATGCAGCTCCGCCGCCTCGCGCAGGCGACCGAGGCGCGTCGCCTTGTCGGGCGCATGCGTTGCGCCGTCGGTGAGGAGCTCGGCGAGGAGTCGCCACGACTGCGCCGCGCGATACATCTCGGCGAGGCGCATGCGGACGTGATCGGCCTCGGGATCGTGGGAGACCTCGTCTTCGAGGCGGCTCTGCGCGTCGGCCGTTCGACCGGCCGCGACGAGCGCATCGGCCAGGCGCAGCGTGACGGCCGCGCGCGTGGGCCCCTGGGCCATCTCGCGCAGGCGATCGAGGTAGCCCGCGGCGCCCTCGTGATCGCGCGCCGTCGTCGAGAGACGCGCGAGCGCGTCGAGCGAAGGCGCACGCGCCTCGAGCGCGACGACCCGACGGAGATGCTTGATCGCGCTAGGCACGTCGCCGAGCTTGGTCTCGGCGACGTCCGCTGCGCGCGCATGCAGATCGGCGGCGAGCTTCGTCTCGCCTTCCTTCTCCGCGAGCTCCGCTTGTGCCGCGTAGAGCGCCTCGAGCTCGCTGTGCTTGCCGTCGCGCGCGAAGAGCGTCGAGAGGTCCTTGACCGTTGCCTCGTGGCGCGGCGACTCCGCGAGGTTCTCCTCGAGGGTCGCGATCGCCTTCGTGACGTCGCGAAGGTCGTCCTCGAGGCGCGCGGCCTCGAGGCGGAGCGTGAGGCGCGCGTCTTCCGTGAGCGCAGTACCGACGAGGCGTCGCTTCAGCTCGAGCAGCTCGCTGTTGCGACCGGCGGACTCGTAGATCTTCACGAGGCGCGCGACGGCATCTTCGTCGTGCGGATCCTCTTCGATGAGCTGCAGGTAGATCCCCGTCGCGCGATCGACCGGGGTGTCGGGATGGCGCTTCTCGACCGCGATGCGCGCGGCCTCGTGCCGGAGCGCGCGCGACTTCTCGCGAGGCCACGGCAGCGCGGACGTCTCGACGAGCAGCGCCACGACCTTGTCGTGATCGCCGTCACCCTCGTAGATCTTCACGAGCTCGGTCGTGGCGCGATCGACGTACGTCTCCGGCGCGGCGGGCGATCCGGACGAAACGGACTCGGGGGCCGCGGCGCTCGGGCTGATCCAGCGCTCGATCGCGAGGCGGAGCAGGCGATCGAGGATCGACTTCGACAGCGCGCGGTCGCCGACGCTCGCGATGGCGGCCTCGGAGGCCTCGGTGAGGAGATCGAGATCGCCGCCCGTCGCCTGCGAGAGGCGGAGCAGGCTGTCGACGAGCGGACGGCCCTTCGCGCGGCGCTGCAGCTTCGTGAGCTCGGCGAGCATGCCGGCGTTGGCAGCGTCGTGCGCGAGCGCGCGCGCGTATGCGGCCTCGGCGGCGTCGGGATCGCCGCGTCGATCGCGATGCCAAACGGCGATCGCGGCCTCGATGTCGCGCGCGAGGTTCGGCGGGAGACCGCCGCCGTCGTGGACGAGTGACGCGAGCGCGAACGTGATCGCGTCCCATCCGCTCGATGCACCGGCGGACTCCTCGACGGCCTGCACGAGGACGGGCTCGAGCGACTCGCGGGCGCGCGTGCTCTCGACGATCGCGCGCGCGGCTGCATCCCAGCGCATCGTGCGGCCTGCGACGCGGATGACGGCGCGTGCGGCTTCGAGATCGCTCGGATCGTCGTGTGCAACCTGCACGTAAGCGTCGAGCGCGGCGCGCAGCTCGTCGAGGCGACCCTCCAGGACCTCGCCCATCTTGAAGCGCAGGCTGCGCGCCCATGCGGCGCTCGCGGCCTCGGGCGACTCGATGGCCTCGCGCAGCGCCTCGGCGAGAGAGCGGTAGTTGCGCGTGACGTCGGCGAGGCTGAAGAGCTCCGCGAGCGTCGAGTCGGTCGGGTCGCTCGCGTCGAGGAGGAGCGCGCGGCGCACGAGGGCGAACGCAGCGTCCGGATCGGTGGCGCGCGTCTTCGAGATCGTCGCCGCCTCCATGAGGATGGCGATCTGCGCGGGGGTGTCCTTGGCGGTATTGAGGCGATGCTCGGTGAGATCGAGCACGAGCCGCCAGTCGTCCGCGGCGTTGTACGCGACGAGCAGGACGCGAACGACGTCGGCGCGGTGCTCCGCGCGCTTGAGGAGCGCGCGCAGGCCGACGCGCGAGCCTTCGCTGCGCGGATCGTGGCCGAGCGCGGCCTCGTAGCTCGCGATCGCTTCGGGGATCGCGTCGAGCTGCTCGCGCTGCACGTCGCCGAGCTCGCGGAGGACCTCGGCCTTCTCGCCGATGCCTTCGGTGCGTCCGGCGGCGCCTTCGAGGAGCGCGGCGAGCTCCACCCACTTGCGCGTGCTGCGATAGAGCGCGGAGAGCGCGCGCGTGCCGTCTTCGGAGTCGCCGAAGGTGGCCTCGACGTCGCGCCACGTCTCGATCGCCTCTTCGGTGGCGTCGAGGCGCTCGCTCAGGATCGTGGCCACGCGCACGCGATCGGCGCGCTGCTGGTCGGCGGCGCGATCGAGCTTGCCGCGCTTCGCGAGCACCTCGATGAGGGGACGCCAGCGTTCGGCCTTCTCGAAGAGCACCACCAGCCCGTCGAGCGCCTCGGGATCGTTCGGCGCCGTCTCGAGGCGCCCTTCCCACGCCCAGATGGCGCGGTCGTCTTCCTGCAACTCGGTGGCGAGACGAGCGGCCTCGCCGAGGACGCGCCAGCGGACCTCGTGCTCCCCTTCGAGGATTGCGAGGCGCTCGAGGACGTCGAGGCGATCGGTCTTGCGGCCGGACTGCTCGAGCAGCGGCTCGACGTGCCGGCATGCGGCGAGCAGCGCCTCGTCCGAGATGGGAGAGATCGCGAGGACCCGGAAAAACAGCTCGATCGCGCGTGAGACGTCGCCGATCTTCTCCGCGGTCACGACGCCGGCGTGCATGAGCAGCTCGACCTTGAGCGCGTCGTCGTTGCAGTCGTCGGCCGCGGACACGAGCACGTCGGCGAGCCGCTCGAAGCGACCCACGCGCGCAGCGAGCTGCGCGAGCTCGGTGCGATGCGCGGCGATCTCGGGCTCGAGCAGCACGAGCTGGACGAAGTGATCCATCGCGTGCTCGTCGTCGCCGAGCTGCGCGTAGATGGCGGCGATCTGCTGGTGACGGCGGATGCGCTCCTTGACGCTCTTGACCGCCTCGAGCTCGACCTCGAGCACGCGCGCGAGGTCGGCC
>JAQBQJ010000443.1 GCA_028287065.1 Labilithrix sp.
GCGCGGTCGGTCCGACCTCCATGGGCTCCTTGGTGATGTCGACGTCACCGAGCTCCTTGAACTGGTGGTACATCGCCGGGAGCTTCTTCTTGATGTCCTCGGCCGAGCGACGCGTCGCGATGTCGAGGAACACGCCGCCGTGCGGAGAGCCGCGGCCGGCCTTCACTTCGTTGTGGATCGCGCGCGCGACGATGTCGCGCGGCAGGAGGTCGGGCGTGCGCTTCGCGGTCGACGTACCGACGGTCGACTCGGCGAGCCAGCGATCGGCCTCCGCCTCGGTGTCCGCGGTGTCGTTCGCGTAGAGCGGCGGGATGTAGTCGAACATGATCCGCTTGCCGTCCTTGTTCCGGAGCGTGCCGCCTTCGCCGCGGACGCCCTCCGTGATCAAGGTGCCGCGAACGCTGGGCGGCCACACCATGCCCGTGGGGTGGAACTGCATGAACTCGGAGTCCATGAGCTCCGCGCCGAGCAGGTACGCGAGCGCCTGGCCGTCGCCCGTGCACTCCCACGAGTTCGAGTTGATCTTGAAGGCGCGGCCGATGCCGCCCGTCGCGAGGACGACGCTCTTCGACTCGAACTGCACGAACTTGCCGTGCTCGCGCCAGTAGCCGAACGCGCCGTTGACTCGGTCCTTGTCGCCCAACAACCGCGTGATCGTGCACTCCATGTAGACGGTGATGCCTTGATGGATCCCGTGCTGCTGCAGCGTGCGGATCATCTCGAGGCCCGTGCGATCGCCGACGTGCGCGAGGCGCGGGTACGTGTGACCGCCGAAGTTCCGCTGGAGGATGCGGCCGTCCTTCGTCCGATCGAAGAGGGCGCCCCACTCCTCGAGCTCGTTGACGCGGTCCGGCGCTTCCATCGCGTGGAGCTGCGCCATGCGCCACTGATTCAGGTAGCGGCCGCCCTTCATCGTGTCCCGGAAGTGGACCTTCCAGTTGTCCTTCGACTCGACGTTGCCGAGCGCAGCGGCCACGCCGCCTTCGGCCATGACGGTGTGCGCCTTGCCGAGGAGCGACTTGCAGATGAGGCCGACCGACACGCCCATCGAGCTCGCTTCGATCGCGGCGCGAAGGCCGGCGCCGCCGGCGCCGATCACGAGCACGTCGTGCGAATGGGTCTCGTACTTGGTTTCCGCCATGACGCTTTGGACGCTTTCAGGGATGACAATCAGAGGAAACGGATGTCGGTGATGGCGCCGGAGGCGACCGACCGGATGTAGAAATCGCAGAGCGCGACGCCGAAGAGGCTGACCCACGCGAAGCCCATGTGGTTGCCGTTCAGCTTCGAGATGAACGCCCAGAGCCTGTGGCGCAGCATGCCGAGCGGCGCCTCCGAATAGCTGTTCACGTTGCCGCCGATGAGGTGGCGGAACGAGTGACACGAGATCGTGTAGAGCGTCAGGAACGTGCAGTTTGCAAGGATCACGAGCGAGCCGACGCCGAGGTGCATGTGCCCGTCGAGGGAGAGCGACTTGACGAAGTCGTGCCAGAGGAAGACGAGGAACAGCAGCGCGAAGTAGAGCGCGAACCGATGCAGGTTCTGGAAGATGAGCAGCTTGCGCTCACCGTTGTACGCGCCCGGCCTCGCCGCGCCGACCGCGCAGGCCGGCGGCGACATCGCGAACGAGCGGTAGTACGCCTTGCGGTAGTAGTAACAGGTGAAGCGGAAGAGCCCGGGGAAGGGCAGGATCAGGATCGCCGGCGTGACGAACGGGATGCCGAGGCCCTTCGTCTCGAAGTACGGCGACGCGAGCGGCGAGAGGTACGCGCCGACCGCGTAGAACCGGCCCTCGAACGCCCGGAACGTCGCATAGACCACGAAGCTCGCGAGCACGATGAACGTGACGAGCGGACCGACCCACCAGTTGTCCTTCCGGAGCGTGTGGCCGAGGCCATTGATCACCGGCAAGTGCACGACCTTGTTCGCCATTCCCGCGACTCCTCGCCCCGCGTACACGGGGGCTCGAGGCGCTTTTAGTCCCAGCGACGCAGGGGATGCAAGCGAAGGATTTTCGGAGGGTTTTGGCCACTCGACGCGCTGCTTTTTCCCCCGCGCCGTGCCGTGCTACGTCGGCGGCGAACGCCATGACCGACTTCTTCGATCTGTCCCGTCACTTCACCCCCGAAGAGCGCGCCATCCAGAGCACCGTCCGCGCGTTCGTCGACGCCCGCGTGATGCCCGTCATCGGCGATCACTTCGAGAACGGCACGTTCCCGACCGATCTCATCCCCGAGATCGCGAAGATCGGTCTGCTCGGCTGCAACCTCCAGGGCTACGGCTGCGCCGGCCTCAGCGAGGTCGGCTACGGGCTCGCGATGCAGGAGCTCGAGCGCGGCGACTCCGGGATCCGGAGCTTCGCGAGCGTGCAGGGCGGCCTCGTCATGTACCCGATCCACGCGTTCGGCTCGGACGCCCAGAAGGAGCGCTACCTGCCGAAGATGGCGAAGGGCGAGATCATCGGCTGCTTCGGCCTGACCGAGCCCGATTACGGGTCGAACCCGTCCGGCATGCGCACGACCGCGATCGACGACGGCGACTCGTGGGTGCTCAACGGCACGAAGCGCTGGATCACGAACGGCAACCTCGCGCAGGTCGCGCTCGTCTGGGCGAAGGTCGGCGGCGCGAACCAGGACGCGAGCGAGGTCCGCGGCTTCCTCGTCCCCACCGACAAGAAGGGCTTCGAGGCGCGTCTCATCCACAAGAAGATGAGCCTCCGCGCGAGCGTCACGAGCGAGCTGATCCTCGAGGACGTGCGCATCCCGAAGGACGCCGTGCTCCCGAACGTGAAGGGCATGAAGGGCCCGCTCTCGTGCCTCAGCGCAGCGCGCTTCGGTATCGCCTGGGGCGTCATCGGCGCCGCGCGCGCGTGCTTCGACAGCGCGCTCGACTACGCGAAGCATCGCGTGCAGTTTGCAGGTAAGCCGATCGCGTCTCACCAGCTCGTGCAGGCGAAGTTCGCGGAGATGCTCACGCAGATCACGTCGAGCCAGCTCATGGCGCTCGAGGCCGCGCGCCTGAAGGACGAGAAGAAGCTCCGTCCCGCGCAGGTCAGCATGATCAAGCGGCACAACGTGCGCGCGGCCCTCGAGATCGCGCGCACATGCCGCGACATCCTCGGCGGCAACGGGATCACGCTCGAGTATCCGGTCATGCGCCACATGTGCAACCTCGAGACGGTCTCCACCTACGAGGGCACGCACGACATCCACACGCTGATCCTCGGCCAGGACATCACGGGGATCGCCGCGTACGAGTGATATACTCCGTGGCGTGGGGAGCGGCTCGGCTCGGCTCGGCATGATCGGCGGCGGCTTTGCTGCCGTCGTCGTCCTCGCCGGCGTGGCGTGCTCGTCGTTCTCGACCGAGGACGACGGCGCGGCGCTCGGCGACGCGTCCGACGAGCCCGTCGTCGCTCCGGAAGGCGCGGCCCCTGACGCGTCCGCGCCCGCGCCCGACGGCGCGACGGTCGATGGCTCGAGCGAAGCCGGTCACGACGCCGCGTACGCGGTCGGCTGCGGACAGACGCCGTGCACGGGCGACCAGCGCTGCTGCTTCGACCACCTCCTCGATCCGTCCGTCGCCTTCCACTGCGCGAACCCGAACGACGCGTGCGACACGACGAAGATGGACGCCGAGTACACCTGCGACGACACGGACGACTGCGTCGCGGCTGGGAAGGTCGGGAACGTCTGCTGCGGAACGCTCCTCGCGTTCAACGGCCAGTACTACTTGGGCAGCGCGAAATGCGTGCTCGCCGCGTCGTGCGGAACGGCGCACGACGAGATCCGGATGTGCAATCGGTCGCTCGACGGGCAGTGCCCCGGCACGAAGCTCTGCGTGAACGTCGCGAAGTACGCGTTGCCGGACGACGCGGGGACGTGGGACGTCGTTCCGAACGTCGCCGCCTGCCAGCGCTGACGTCGCTCGCCGGCTCCTGCTCGTCGTCGCGCGAGCGAGGCGCACGGACGGCGACCGCCTTCATCCGGTGAACGTCTTCTCGAAGGCGCCGCACTGGCGCAGCGCTTCCCACATCGCGATGCCGGCGGCGTTCGCGAGGTTCAGCGAGCGCACGGCGCCGATGGTAGGGATGCCGACGACGCGATCTTTGTATTGTGCAAGTAGCTCGTCCGGGAGGCCGACGCTCTCCTTCCCGAAGACGAGCGCATCGCCGGGCGCGATCTTCGCGTCGAGGTAGCTCGCCGTGGCGACGCCGCTGAACAGATGGAGCTTGCCGGGCGGCTCGGGGTCCGTCTCCTTGGCGAACGCATGGACGAAATGCGCGAAATCGAGGTGCCTGCGGACGTCGACGAGGTGCCAGTAGTCCACGCCCGCTCTGCGCACACTGTGCTCGTCGATCTTGAAGCCGAGCGGCCCCACGAGGTGGAGGGGGGCCGCCGCGGCCGCGCAAAGCCTCGCGATATTGCCCGTGTTCGGCGGGATCTCGGGCTCGACGAGCACGACGTGAAGCGGGCGCGGGAGCGTGGGCGCGCGTAGCCGAGGTGTGGCGTTGGAGGTGCGGGGCATTGTTTTGCGGCTCGTGTCGCGGCGGGATACGTTTTGTAGTCGGACTCACCTCGGGAGGCGACCTTGAAGGCGGCTTCGTTGTTCGTGTCGTGCACGGCGATCGTCGGTTGCGTGATCGTGGCGTGCGGCGGTGCCGCGGAGACCGATGTCTTCGGCACGCCGCCGGCCGCGGACGGTACGAGCGGGAGCGCCGGAACCTCCGGCACGAGCGGGACCTCCGGCACGAGCGGGACCTCCGGGACGAGCGGAACGTCCGGGACGAGCGGGACGTCCGGCGCGAGCGGGACGTCCGGCGCGAGCGGGACGTCCGGCACGAGCGGGACGTCCGGCACGAGCGGCGACGGCGGCACGAGCGGGAGCAGCGGCAAGGACGCCGGCATGACGGGCTGTCGCCCTTCGGTGCCCTCCGATTGTCCCGGCGTGAACCAGTACTGCAAGGTCACGAACTGCGCGACGACGGGAGGCACCTGCACGACGAAGCCGGTCGCCCAGCCGCTCGCGAAGCTGGTCTGCGGTTGCGACAACGTCACGTACTGGAACGAGAGCGTCGCGGCGCAGGACTACGGCATGAACATCACGTCGTCCGGAGCACAATGCCCGCTCGCGACCAACGCGCCGTGCAACAACGGACAGTGCGACGGGAAGCGTTCGTGCAACATGGGCGTGTCCTCCGCGAACCAGTGCAACGTCGCCGTGACCGGCAAGTGCTGGGGGCTCCCGCTCGTCTGCCCGCTCGGGGGAGGCCAATTTTCCCAGTGCGGTGGAGGCGGAAGCGCCGACTGCTTCAGCCCCTGCAAGACGATCCGCGACGAGCAGCCTTTCTACATGGACTCGCGCTGCAATTGAAACGGATGCGTCCTTGACGTGCGTTCGCGTGGGCACGTAGCCTCCAGAGGCCGTGCGCAACCGCCGCGCCACGTTTGCTGCCGTCCTCGCGCTCGGCATCCTCTCGCCGCCGATGACGGAGTCGGTCGCTCACGCCGGCGGGATGGATCCGACGCCCGAGCGCCTCGTCGCGCAGCCGGCGAACCTGCCGCCCGGCCAGACGTGCCAGTCGGTTGCGGCGAATCCCGGCGCGCTCGTCTCGGCGGGCCTCCGTCCGCAGGACTTCCCGTGCCGGCCTGACAACGCGTCGTTCAAGAACATGGTCTCGGAGCTCGGCTTCGCGATCGCTCCGAACGCGTTCTACCCCGCGCGGACGACGGGCATCGGCGGCTTCGCGGTCAGCATCGAGGCGAGCTACACGCGGATCTCGCCCGATCGCACCGCCGAGGAGACCGGCGGACGCGCGCCGTACTGGCATCTCGGTACGCAGGGCGCGCAAGATCCGAACACGAAGCAGTTCTCCGTCGTGAACAACGCGCCGGACTCGCTCATCCAGATCTACGCGATCAAGGCGCGCAAGGGCCTGCCGCTCGGCTTCGAGATCGCCGGGAGCCTCGGGACGATCGCGAACACGTCGCTCTGGGTGGGCGGCGGCGATCTTCGCTGGTCGCTGATGGAGGGCTTCCGCACGGGCGCGCTCGGCCTGCTCCCGGACGTGTCGATCGGCGGCGGCGTCCGCACGCTCACCGGCACGTCGAAGTTCTACCTCACGACCGTCGGGCTCGACGTGAAGATGTCGAAGCCGATCACGCTGCAGGACAGCGCGCAGCTCATTCCGTCCATCGGCTACCAGCGCAT
The DNA here is from genome assembly GCA_028287065.1 of Labilithrix sp. Taxonomy (GTDB): domain Bacteria; phylum Myxococcota_A; class Polyangia; order Polyangiales; family Polyangiaceae; genus Labilithrix. The sequence goes on from JAQBQJ010000443.1 coordinate 6,211, forward strand.
CGTCATCTTCGGTGACTCGAACGTCGTCGACTCGACGCCCAACGTCGATGCGCTGAACCAGTGCGGCTCGGACGGGCCGGACCCGAGCACCGGAGCGCCGCGCTGCCGGAACAAGCTGCCGAACGGCACCGACAACAACGTCGACTTCGCGAACAGCTTCACGTTCCAGAAAGTGCGCGTGCATCGCAACCGCGCGCTCCTCGGGCTCAACTATCGGTACGAGGTGATCTGGCTCGGGAGCCAGATCGCGTTCGACATCACGGAGCCGAAGGACGAGAACCCGTTCCTCGTCGGGAACCGCCAGTGGACGCTGTCATTCGAAGGCGGCCTCTTCTTCTGAGCGTCACGTTCGCTCTCGCGAGCGCATGCGCGGCCGAGGCCTGCGGAGCGCCGTCGGGAGCGCTCGTCGGCGTGAGCGATCGCGCGTCGGGAGGCTCGACCGCGAGCCGGATCAACGACGGAGGCCTGCTCGACGGCGCATCGGCGCTGCCCGCCGACTATCACGCGAGCTTCACGAAGGTGAACAAGGCGCGCTTCGTCTCTTCGGGGCATGCATCCGGGCGATGGGACGTCGACGTGTACGCGAACGAGCCGGCGGTGCGAGCGCTCGCGACGCGCTCGCGTGACGTGCCGGTGGGCGCGATCGTCGTGCAGGAGCACTTCGAGAAGAGCGGCACCGGCGCTGCGGGCCCGGTGATGGTGATGGAGAAGCGCGCGAAGGGCTTTTCTCCCGATCACGGCGACTGGCGCTGGACCGTCGTCGGCGCGGGAGGTCAGCTCGTGAAGGACGGCGTGGTCGACTCGTGCGTCGGCTGCCACGACGACGCCCCGATGGACGGCCTGTTCCCGATCGTGGAGTAGACTTCTCCGGACTAGGCGAAGACCAGCGCGAACAGTGCTGCGATCACGGCGACCACGCCGAGGAGCGTCGCGACGACGACGCCCGTCGCGGCGGTCGCGAGGGGCTTCTTCGCGCGCTCGCCTTCGAGGCGATAGCAGCCGCGCAGGAACG
>JAQBQJ010000446.1 GCA_028287065.1 Labilithrix sp.
GTGGAGTGCTCATCGGCGATCGTCCGTTGGATTGGGGTGGTCGAGAGCTTCGAGGTGGCGGCCTTCGCCATGGCGAGGCGGGGGATTCTTTTGTCCTAATCGCTCGGTTTTCCACATTTCACATTTCGCATGCGCGCCCCTGCACGTTCGCCTGAACGTCTGGAGGCGGCGCCGTGACTGGCTTGCTTCACGCTCGCGCTGGAAAGCGCGCGAGGTGGGTGTTCTCACGAACCGCCAGTCCACAGCCTGTGGAGAACCTGTGCGATGCGGTTTGGCCATACGCATTCGCCTGGAACGGATGGAGATGCAGCACGACACGCTCTGGAACGAAGCCGTAGCTTTCACGCGTGCGAAATCGCCCGCGAGCTTCGAACAGTGGTTTTCGGGAGTTCAGTTCGACGGCATGACCGACGGTGTCGTGAGCCTGCGCGCGCGCGACGAGTTCGTCCGGGAATGGGTCGATCAGCACTTTCTTCCGACACTCGTCGACTTCCTGCGCAGCCAGACGGGCTGGAGCATCCAGGTCGCGTGGTGTGTCGGCGGTGACCTCGATCGTCCCGTGGCACTGGGGAATGGACAACCCGCGCTACCCGTACGACCGCGCGCCATGATGCCCGATCGGCCCATCACGCCGCCGCGCCCGACCGAGGGCGCTCACGCCGACTTCGACGGCGAGGGCGAGGCGCCGCCCCGCTCGCAGCGCGGGAACGGCTCGAACGGCTACGCGAACGGCTCGATCAAGCTCGACGGCCGCGACGCACGTCCGGCGCCCCCCATCGAAGGCCTGAACCCGAAGTACACGTTCGGGAACTTCGTCGTCGGCCCGTCGAACCAGCTCGCGCATGCAGCGGCGATCGCCGCGGCCGGCGGTGGCGGTCCTCGGCACAACCCGCTCTTCCTGTGCGGAGGCACCGGCCTCGGCAAGACGCACCTCGTTCACGCCGTCGCGCATCGCTTCCGCACGGAGCGGCCGTCGTCGCGCATCCTCTACGTTTCGGCCGAAAAGTTCGTGAACGAGTTCGTGCAGTCCCTCCAGGAGGGCCGCATGAACGAGTTCCGCGCGCGCTATCGCGAGCGCTGCGATCTCCTCCTCGTCGACGACATTCAATTTCTAGCCTCGAAGACGCAGACCCAGGAAGAGTTCTTCCACGCGTTCAACGCGCTCCATCAGGCCGACAAGCAGATCATCGTCACGAGCGACAAGTACCCCCAGCAGCTCGAGAAGATGGAAGAGCGGCTCGTGTCGCGCTTCTCGTGGGGTCTCGTCGCCGACATCCAGGGCCCCGAGCTCGAGACGCGCGTCGCGATCCTCCGGAAGAAGGCGCAGCTCGAACAGATCGACCTCGCCGACGAGGTGGTGCTCTTCCTCGCGCAGACGATCCGCTCGAACGTCCGCGAGCTCGAAGGCACGCTCATTCGTCTCGCCGCGAAGTCGTCGCTGCTCGGAAAGCAGATCGACATCGACTTCGCTCGCCAGGAGCTCGCGCTCACGTCGAACCCCCGCGCCAGCGAGGCCGGCGTCGACGACATCCAGCGCGTCGTGTGTCACCACTTCAAGCTCCGCACGAGCGACCTCCTCTCGAAGGATCGTCACAAGAGCATCGCGTTCGCGCGTCACGTGGCGATGTACCTCTGCAAGCAGCGCCTGAAGTGCAGCTTCCCGGAGCTCGGTCGCGCGTTCGGCAACCGCGATCACACCACCGTGATGAGCGCGGTCCGCAAGGTCGAGGCGCTGCGCTCGAGCGACCCCGAGGTGCGCGCGCATCTCGAGGCGCTCGAGCGAAAGCTCGGGACTACCGCGGACTGATCAGACCGCGCGAACCGGCGCGAGGACGTTCTCGCGCGCCCGCCGCGTCGACTTCGCGCTCTTCGCACCGGTCGTGACCAGATCGGCGGGGAGCGCGTCGACGATGGCGTCGATGATCGCGTCGGCCACTTCGCGGCGGAGGTGCTCGCGGATGCGTACGAAGCTCACCTCGCGAACCGGGGTCGTGCCTTCGAACGGCCGGACGCGCGCGCGCCGCGTCGCGGGCGGCAACATCCGCACGACGAGCTCCGGCAGCACGGTGATGCCGACCCCCGCGTCCACGAGGCGCGTGAGCGTCTCGAACGAACCGCTTTCGAACCGAACGCTCGCGCCCTCGCCGGGCCGATGCGCACCCCGCTGCAGCTTGCAGAGGTGCAGCACCTGCGTCCGGAAGCAGTGCCCTTCGGGCATGAGCCATACGCACTCGTCGGCGAGCTCGCTCTGCCGGATACGCGCGCGCCTCGTGAGGTGGTGGCCGGGCGAGAGATAGACCCACAGCGGCTCGCGGCAGATCGGCCGCTCGATCACCATCGGCGCGCCGAGCGGCGTCGCCGCGAATCCGCCGTCGAGCGAATCGTCGTGGAGACGCGCGACCATGCGGTCGGTCTGCACCTCCTCCAGCACGAGATCGACGTGTGGATGCTGCTTCGCGAACCGCGGCAACAGCAGAGGCACGAGCGACGAAGCGAGCGTCGGAATGACGCCGAGATGGAACGAGCCCGCGAGCACGCCCGGCTGCGCGACGTCGCCGAGCCGCTTCGTCTCGCGCAGGATGATCCGCGCTTGGGCGACGACGCGCGCTCCGATCTCGGTGGGCACGACCGGCTGACGCGAGCGATCGAAGAGCCTCACGCCGATGATCTCCTCGACCTTCTGGAGCTGCGTGCTCAGCGTCGGTTGCGAGACGCGGCACTCGTCCGCTGCGGCTCGAAAGGACCGAGCACCGTCGATCGCGACGAGGTACCGCAGATGAGTGAGGGTCAACGCCGAGAGGTCCATTCGATAGCGTCATACTAACGCCTCATTGAAACAATTGACTGGCACTATGGGCTGAGCGGACCGATTCTCCGCCCATGCGCATGACAACCCTCACGAAGCATGCGGGGCTCGGAGTCGCATCGGCGCTCCTCGTGGCCGTTGCATGCGGAAGGCAAGAAGCTGCGTCGCCGAACAAGAGCGCCGCGAACGGACGAGCGGCCGGCGCAGGCTCGGGGACGACGATCGTCACTCCGCCTCGCGGCGCGGGCGAATCGAACGCCGCTCCGGAGATGCCTTCGACCGCGCACGTGCCGAAAGATCTGCCGATCGGCGTGTCTCCGACGCTCTACGCGATCTCGGTGCCTGCCGATCGCGTCCCGACTCCCGCGCTGGTGGCGCTCGGCGACAAGCTGTTCAACGACAAGCGCCTGAGCGTAGACGACAGCACCTCGTGCGCGACGTGCCACGACCCGAAGGCCGGCTTCGTCGACCACAAGCCGCTCGCCGAGGGCATCCGCCACCAGCGCGGCGAGCGCAACGCTCCGACGATCTTGAACGCCATGTTCGGTGCGACGCAGTTCTGGGACGGACGCGCCGCCACGCTCGAGGCGCAGGCGAAGCTGCCCATCACGAACCCGATCGAGATGGGCATGAAGGACGGCGATGCCGTCATGGCGAAGGTCCGCGGCATCCCGGAGTACGCCGACACGTTCCGCAAGCTCTTCGGTCGTGAAGCCACCTTCGACGATCTCGCGCTCGCGATCGCGTCCTTCGAGCGCACGCAATTCGCGGGCGATGCGCCGTTCGATCGCTTCATCAACGGCGACGAGAACGCGATCGACGCCGCGGCAAAGCGCGGGTGGGCGACGTTCAACGGTCGCGGCCGCTGCAACACGTGCCACGCCGGGAACGCGGTCTCTCCGCTGTTCAGCGATCAGAAGTTCCACAACATCGGCATCGCTGCGCACAAGCAGGATTTCCCGCAGCTCGCACGCGAGGCCGCGGGCATCGTCGACTCCGGGAACCAGAAGCAGATCGACGAGCTCGCCATCGAAACGAAGTTCTCCGAGCTGGGGCGCTTCCTCGTGACGAAGCAGGTCAACGACATCGGCGCGTTCAAGACGATGACGCTCCGGAACATCGCCATCACCGCGCCGTACATGCACGACGGCTCGCTGCCGACGCTCTGGGACGTGATGGACCACTACAACAAGGGCGGGATCCAGAACCCGTTCCTCGACGGCGGCATGCAGCGTCTCGGTCTCAGCGAAGGAGAGATCGACGACGTGGTCGCGTGGATGTCGACGCTCACCAGTGACAGGTTCGCGGCCCTCGGCAAGGCCGAGATGGCGCGCATGACCGGCATGAAGAACACGCGCCCGCAACGCGACGTCGCGGCTGCGATGGGCAAGAAGGGCGATCTCGGCGACATCGCGCCGCCGCCCGATCTCAAGGTGAAGAACCCGGCGAGCCAGGGCGTGTTCGGCACGTTCCAGCACGCCGCCGACGGAGGTCGCTGATGGGCATCAAGAGCATCGAGACGAAGTACATGGAGGAGCGCGACGAGCTCTTCCGGAAGCTCAAGAACGTCTCACGTCGTGACTTCGTGAAGCTCGCGGCGATCTCGGCGGGAGCGGCCGCCGCGAAGGGGCTCCTGCCGCCGCAGTCGTTCCAGCTCGTGAACGTCGCGCACGCCGACGAGGCGAAGCCGAGGTTCTCGTTCGCGTACATCTCGGACACGCATCTCTACACGCGGCAGCTCAACGACCGGTTCGTGCGGGCGATCCTGAGGTCGGTGGACGACGTCAATGCGCTCAGCCCGCAGCCGGATTTCGTCATCTTCGGCGGTGACCTCGCGCAGCTCGGCGCGCGAGCGGAGCTCGAGCTCGGCGCGCAGATCCTGAAGTCGGTGAAGGCACCGGTGAAGATGATGGTCGGCGAGCACGACTGGTTCCTCGACATGGGCGACGTGTGGAAGTCGCTCTTCGGCCCGACGCAGTACTCGTGGGACCACAAGGGGGTGCACTTCGTCACGCTGATGAGCGTGCAGGAGAAGGACTTCTGGACCGCGCGGAAGATGACGCCGGCGCAGCGGATGCAGACCGTCGCGGGGCTCGACAACGGCACGCAGTCGCGGTTCGAGGTCGGACCGGCAGGTCGCGACTGGCTCAAGAACGACCTCGCGAAGGTCGATACGAAGACGCCGCTCGTCGTCTTCTCGCACTCGCCGCTCTACAAGTACTACCACGACTGGAACTTCTGGACCGACGACGCCGAGGAGGTGCAGCAGATCCTCTCGCGGTTCGAGACCGTGACGGTCATCCACGGCCACACGCACCAGCTCGTGTCGAACCGCATCGGCAACATCTCGTTCCACGGCATGCTCTCGACGGCGTGGCCCTGGCCGTATGCGCCGACGGGGCTGCCGAAGCTGACGGTGCAGATGAACCGCGCCGATCCCTTCAGCCTCGCCGACGGCTGCGGCGACGGGCGCTTCGACGTCGGCGCGTCGGGCGCCGGTCTCGTCGACTCGATCTACAACCTCTGGGATCGGAACCCGGTGACCGTGAAGGCGAGCTACCTCGTCTCGAACGGCACGAAGGACGTTCCGCCCGCCACCAAGCTCGTCTCGTACTGAAGGAGTAGGACCATGCGAATCCACGCAAGACTCTCGATCGTGGCGATCGCCGTGCTGGCCGGCGGCAGCGTCGCGCTCGCGGACGACAAGGCTGCGCCGAAGCACAATCTGCCGACGTCGCCGAACGGCGATCTCGTCGTCGGCCTGTGCGACGGAACGACGTCGACCACGGTGCGAGGAAAGAAGCCGGGCGAGCAGCTCACGCCGGCGGAGGCGAAGAAGATCTCCGACGAGCTGATGGCCGAGTGGAAGCGGAAGAATCCGGCGACGGGCGCGAGCTGGGATCGCGAGACGCTCGTCGCGCAGAACACCCCGCAACCGGGAGGCAACCGGACCGACACGGCGGCGCATGGCGCGGGAACGCCGGGACCGGCGGGCGCGCAGCCGTCGACGGGCACGGCGAAGGCGAACATGGCGACGACCACGCAGCGGGCTCAGGACGGCCATACGTACGGCGCGTTCACGACGAGGGACGAGCAGATCTGGCGAGCGTCGACGCAAGCGTTCGTCGACGAGGGCAACCGGATCTTCCACGACGCGAAGGCGGTGGGCGGAACGATCGCGGTGTCGTGCGACATGTGCCATCCGAACGCCGCGAACACGCATCCGGAGACGTACCCGAAGTACCAAGTGCAGCTCGGCCGGGTGGCGATGCTGCGCGACATGATCAACTGGTGCATCGAGAACCCCGCGCGCGGGAAGCCGTTGCCGGATGACGACCCGAAGCTGAAGGCGATGGAGGCGTATATCTATGCGCAGCGGAGGGGGGTGGCGTTGGAGTACGGGAAGCATTGAGGGGACGTGAGGACGGTCGGCTACGCTCCCATCCTCCGCCCCGATGCCGCCGCCCGACCCCTCGAACCCTTACGCCGCGCCCGCGCCTGCGACGGACGACGGCCCCAGAAAGAAAAAGAAAAAGGGCCGCTACAGCGCGCGCCTCGACGGCGACGCGCTCGTCGTCGCCAACGCCAAGCACGCGCCCCTCTTCCCCGAGGTCTGCATGAAGTGCGGCGCCCACGAAGGGATCCTTCGGCGCAAGGTGCAGTTCCGGTGGCGCCCCGTCTGGGCGCGCTTTCTCGTCTTCTGCATCATCGGGCTCGTCATCCTCGTCGTGACCACCCGCCGCGCGAACCTCGAGATCCCGCTCTGCGCGAGCTGCAACGAGCGCTGGTCGGCCGCACGCAACGCCGGCATCGCCGGCATCGTCGTCCTCGTCGCTGCGCTCATCGCGGTGCGCTCCACAGGCGCCGGTCGCGCCGAGCTGGGCGGCCTCTTCGCGCTCGTCGCCGCGTTCGTCGCGCTCGCCTACGTCTTCATCCGGCCGCGCGTCTTGCCCGTGAAGCGCATCGACGACGCCGAGATCAGCCTCCGCGGCGTCCACCCGCGAGCCGCCGAGGAGATCGTCGCCGCCTCGGAGTGACGGTTGATCGACGCGAGCCGTTAGCGCCACAGCGCCGCGCATCTCGCGTTTCCATTCGGGAAAAACGCTACCCACGCCGTGTCTTGACGTTCGTCCGGAGGTCTCGCCTACTCGCGTGGGGGATCATCGATGGGGGGCAAACGAACGACGACGACGCAAGGCTTGGGGGCCGTGCGGACGACGCAGAAGCCTGCGCGCGCATCGCGCAGGGCGCCGCCGCTCACGTGTCCGGCGCCGCGCGTTCCACAGATCGAAGACATCGGAGCGAAGCGTCCGCTCGCCTCGCGCAGAGGCACGATCCGGCAGAGCACCTCCAGCGCCGACGACGTGAAGATCGACGTCGCCTCCGGCGCAGCAGCGCGCTTCGCTTCGGGTACGCCGAAGCTCACCGCGAAAGCGGCGAAGCTGCAGGGTCTCGCGCTCGACCCGCGAGATGCGTTCATCCTGTCGCGCATCGAAGGTCGACTCGATGCCGCCGACCTCGCCGACCTCACGGGCCTCGCCGCACGTGACGTGGTGGCGACGCTCGAGCGCCTCACCGCGCTCGGCCTGATCACGATGGAGTGACCGACGGTCAGATCGTGATCTTCCAGGTGCTCGTGTCGCCGGCGTCGAACACCTCGACGCCCCACTCCGCGAGCTGCTTGCGGAGCGCGTCCGCATGCGCGAAGTCCTTCGACTTGCGCGCCTCGGTGCGAGCGACGACCTTCGCGTCGACGGCCGCGGCTTCGAGCCCGCGGAGGCGGAGCCGGCGAGCGCGCGTGCGTACCCAGTACTCCTCGGACTCGGCCTGCATGAGACCGAGCGGAGCGCATGCTGCCGCGATCGCGCGGACCGCCTTCGCCGCGAGGCCCTGGACCGCCGCGAGCTTCGCGGGGTCCTTCTTCAGCTTCGGGTACTGCATCACGATCTCGTTCGCGGCCTTTCCGAGCTCGGCGAGCACGGAGAGGGCCTGGGGCGTGTTGAGATCGCGATCGAGCGCGCTGAGCACGCCTTCCCGCGCCTCGTCGACGACCTTCGCCTGACCCTGGAGCACGTTCGAGTCGGCCGGACCGGTCCCGTTGGCGATCGTGGCGAGCGTGTCGCGTGTAGAATACAGGTAGTCCATACGGCGCTCGGCCTCGTCGACCCCCGGAAAGACGACGCGTCCGTCGTCCTTCTTCTCGACGTCGAACGACAGCGGGCCGCGGTAGTGCGTGCCGAGCACGTAGTAGCGGAAGCCCTCGGGATCGTTGCGCTCGAGCAGGTCCTTGATCGTCACGAAGTTTCCGAGCGACTTGCTCATCTTCTCCTTGTCGATCTCGAGGAATCCGCCGTGCATCCACACGCGCGAGAATTCGGGGCCGGTGAGCGCTTCGCTCTGCGCGATCTCGTTCTCGTGGTGCGGGAAGATCAGGTCCATGCCGCCGGCATGGATGTCGAGATGGTCGCCGAGGTGACGACGCGCCATCGCCGAGCACTCGATGTGCCAGCCGGGACGGCCCTTGCCCCACGGGCTGTCGAAGCCGAACGGCTCGGCGCCGGCGGCCTTCCACAGCGCGAAGTCGAGCGGGTCGCGCTTCACGTCGTTCGCGCCGGCGGCGAGCCGCTCGCTCGCGCCCGTGCGGAGCTCCTCGAGGTTGCGCCGCGAGAGCTTGCCGTACGCGGCGAAGCTCCGGACCGCGAAGTACACGTCGTTGCCCTCCGGCGTCTGCGCGACGTACGCGTGGTCCTTCGCGATGAGCCGCTCGATGAACTGGATGATGTCATCCATGCTCGTCGACACGCGCGGCTCGACCTCGGGCTTCATGCAGCCGATCGCGGTGAGGTCGCGGTCCGCCTGCTCGCTCATGCGCTTCGAGAGCGCGAGCGGCTCTTCGCCGTTCTCACGCGCGCGCTTCACGATGTTGTCGTCGACATCCGTGACGTTGCGGCAGTAGGTCACGTCGAAGCCGCGTGCGCGGAGGAAGCGCGACAGCACGTCGAAGGTCGTGTTCGTGCGGGCGTGACCTGCGTGCGCGAGGTCGTACGTGGTCAGCCCGCAGACGTACATCTTCACCTTGCCGGGTTCGGCGGGGACGAAGTCTTCGACCTTCTGCGTGAGCGTGTTGTAGAGGCGAACGGGCATTTCCCCCGAGGATATAGCGCGATCGGAGGGTGGGCCGTGCTATCAAATCGCCTCCGAATGACGCGCACGAGCGGAGCTCTGATCGCGTACGCCGGCCGCGCCGCATCGGCAGCGTTCGGCGTGCTGCTCGCGGCGTGCGGAGGCGGAGGCGGCCGATCGTTCGACGGAACGACGTTCCGCCACGGTCCGGTCGCATTCCAGATCGGACCCGTTCCCCCGGGCTGGCGCGCT
>JAQBQJ010000472.1 GCA_028287065.1 Labilithrix sp.
GGGGAGAGCGAGACGAGAAACAGGTGATGGAAATGGAAACGGAAATGGAAACGGGCCCCCCCTCCCGGCATTTCCATTTCCATTTCCATTTCCATCACCCGTTCTCTCGGGACAGGCTTCGAGCCCCCCGGCATAGACACACCCCCCTCCTGTGCTATGACCGCCGCGTTCCCGGGGGGTAGCTCGACCCCTGAACCCAGGCCCACCCTTGACCCCCCACCCCACGAGCGCCCGATGATCTTCGACTGGCTCCACGGCCTGTTCTCGAACGATCTCGCCATCGATCTCGGGACGGCCAACACGCTCATCTACGTGAAGGGCAAGGGCATCGTGTCCTGCGAGCCTTCCGTCGTCGCCGTCCAGCGCGATGCGCGCGGCGGCAACAAGGTCCTCGCCGTCGGACGCGAAGCCAAGGAGATGCTCGGGCGCACGCCCGGCAACATCAAGGCGGTCCGTCCCCTCCGCGACGGCGTCATCGCCGACTTCGAGATCACCGAGGCCATGCTGCGGTACTTCATCGCGCGCGCGCACAACCGCCGCACGCTCGTGAAGCCGCGCATCATCATCTGCGTGCCCTTCGGGATCACCGAGGTCGAGAAGCGCGCGGTGAAGGAGTCGGCCGAAGGCGCCGGCGCCCGCGAGGTCTATCTCATCGAAGAGCCCATGGCCGCGGCCATCGGCGCCGGCCTTCCCATCACCGAGCCGTCCGGCAACATGGTCGTCGACATCGGCGGCGGCACGAGCGAGGTCGCCGTCATCTCCCTCGCCGGCATCGTCTACTCGCAGTCCGTCCGCGTCGGCGGCGACAAGATGGACGAGGCCATCCAGGCCTACCTGAAGAGGAAGTACAACCTCGCCATCGGCGAGCAGACCGCCGAGCGCATCAAGATGGAGGTCGGCAATGCCTACCCCCTCGAGCGCCAGCTCACGACCGAGGTGAAGGGCCGCGACCTCGTCGCCGGCATCCCGAAGACCGTGGTCGTGAACTCGGACGAGATCCGCGAGGCGCTCAGCGAGCCCACCAACGCGATCGTCGAGGCCGTCCTCCTCGCCCTCGAGAAGACCCCGCCCGAGCTCGCGGCCGACATCGTCGACAAGGGCATCGTCCTCACGGGCGGCGGCGCGCTCCTCAAGAACATCGACGTCCTCCTCCGCGAGGAGACCGGCCTGCCGGTCATGGTCTGCGACGATCCCATCAGCGCGGTCGTCCTCGGTAGCGGCAAGGCGCTCGATCACATGGAGCTTTTGAAGGAGGTCACGATCGGCTAGCGAGCCGACTCGCGACTTTCGGAGTAGTACCCAGTGACTGCGTACAAGCGGTACCGCGACGTGGGGATCGTCATCATCCTCCTCGCCGTGCCGTTCTTCTTCCTCCGCGCGAACATGAGGCGCCCGGAGAACCTGAACGGCCTCGATCGGGCCGTGCTCCGCATCAGCGCGCCGATCGAGTTCGCCGCGTCGAGCCTCGCGCGCGGCGTCTCGAGCCTGTGGGAGAGCTACGTCTATCTCGTCGACGTGAAGGCCGACAACGAGCGCCTCGCGTACGAGAACGCGCGCCTCCGCGAGCAGGTCCACCGCCTCGAGCAGAGGGAGACCGAGAACCGCGAGCTGAAGCGGCTGCTGCAGCTCCGCGAATCGCTGCCCGGCGATCTCGTCAGCGCCCAGGTGGTCGGGAAGGACTTCACCGAGTTCTTCCGCGTCACGCGCGTCGTGCTCGATCGCGGCTCGCGCAACATCCGGCCGCACATGCCGGTCGTCAGCCCGGACGGCGTGGTCGGCGCGGTGCTCCGCGTCGCGGGAGACGCCGTCGACGTCCAGCTCTCGGTCGACGCCGCGTTCGGCATCGACGTCGAGGACGAGCGCACCCACTCGCGCGGCTTCGTCCGCGGGACCGGCGATCCTTCGCGGTACGCGTGCAAGGTCGAGAACGTCGACTCGCGCGACGAGGTCGAGATCGGCGATCTCCTCGTCACGAGCGGCAAGGGCAAGTGGTTCCCGAAGGGCCTGCCGGTCGCGCGCGTGACGAAGGTCGTCAAGCGCGAGCCCGGCCGCGATCAGGAGATCGAAGCGAGCCCCACGGTGAATTTCTCGCGCCTCGACGCGGTGCTGATCCTCGTCGCGCCCCCGACCGAAGACGACACCCCTGCCCCGAAGACCACCGCGAACGCAAAACAAGGCGGCTCGAAATGAGCCTCGAACGCGAGACCGAGAAGTCCGAGAAAAACGCGAAAGCGGAGAGGCCTTCGCGCTTTCGCGTTTCTCTCAGACTTCTCGATCTCCCGAGGGCTGCATGAGGAACACCGCGTTCTTCATCGCGGGGGTTCTCCTGCTCCTCGTGCAGTCGAATCTCTTTCGCGTGCTCGGGCTCGCGCTGCGCGCGGTGTCCTGGATCGTGCGGTCGAACCACGACCTCACCGTGCCCGGGCTCGTGCCTTCGCTCGTCCTCCCGCTCATCTTGTTCATGGGCGTGCACGAGTACTCGCTCGTGCGCGGCGCCTGCGTCGCGTTCGCGCTCGGCTACTTGACCGATCTCGTCGGCGTGGCGCCGATCGGGCTCTACACGAGCACCTACGTCGCCCTCTACATCCTCGCCCGCGCCGCCGGTGTCCGGCTCGTTGCGCAGACGATGCTCACGCAGGTCGGCCTCGCGCTCGCGTTCACGCTCGTGCACAGCATCATGATCCTCGTGCTGCTCGCGATCTTCGGGCGTGACACGTACGTCCCGCGCGCGATCTACACGATGACGCTTCCGCACGTGCTCGCCACCGGTGCGGTCGCACCGATCATCTTCCGGCTCGCGCAGCGCATCCACCAGGCGACGATGTCGGGGTCGCCGAAGGAGACAGGAGGGCGCGCGTGAGCGCCTTCCTCGTCCCGCGCTCGGACGTCAGCGAGTTCCGGAAGCGCTATCGCTGGATGGCGCTCGTCGCGTTCCTCGCCTTCGGCGTGGTCGGCGTTCGTCTCTTCCAGCTCCAGGTCGTGAAGGGCGCCGAGTACGCGCAGACCGCGCACGAGAACGTCATCCGTCGCGTGACGATCCCTACGACGCGCGGCATCGTCCGCGACGCGCACGGCCGCGTGCTCGCGTCGAGCCGTCCGTCGTTCAACGTGCTCATCGTCCCCGGTCGCGTGATGCCGAGCGCGCGACCGCCGAAGGCGAATCGCGCCGGCGTCGTCATCAACAGCGACACGCGCGAGCTCGATTCGTGGAACCGCATCGCGGACACGCTGCGCCTCAACCCCGACGAGCGCACGCGCCTCACGGCCCGAATCAAGGACGCATGCGCCACCGACGAGGATCGCTCGCCGTGCTGGCGCCCCATCCTCGTGCGCGAGGATCTCTCGCGCGACATCGTCGCCGAGCTGAAGCAGCACACGAGCGAGATCCCCGGCTGCGAGGTGATCAGCCAGCCGATCCGCTACTACCCGTACAAGCACCTCGCATCGCACTCGATCGGCTACACCGCCGAGATCGACGCCGAGACGCTCGCGCACTTCCGCCCGCAGGGCTGGGAGACGATGAGCGCCGAAGAGCGCCAGAAGACGAACCCGCTCGGCTACGACCCCGGCGACGTGATCGGCGCGACCGGCGTCGAGCGCGCGTGGGAGAGCTACCTGCGCGGGCAGCGCGGCTGGGAGAAGCGCGTCGTCGACGCCCGCGGTCGCTATCGCACGGGGCCCGAGGCCGACCGCCTGCTCGATGCGCCTTCGCGTCAGGAACCGCTCTCGGGCCGCGATCTCCGGCTCACCGTCGACATCGATCTCGTGCAGAGCATCGAGCGCGCGATGCGCCCGCATGCAGCAGGCTCCGCGGTCGTCGTCGACGTCCGCACGGGCCGGTTGCTCGCGATGTACAGCAAGCCGGACTTCGATCCGAACGATCTCTCCGGCGGCGCCGGCCGCGATCGCATACGCGAGAGCTTCAACAAGCTCTACACGGACTCGCTGCGCCCGATGCTCGACAAGACGACGAGCGGCGCCTTCCAGCCTGGCTCGACGTTCAAGCCGTTCAGCGCGCTCGCCGCCCTCGAGGACAAGATCATCGATCCGAGCGAGCACGAGCGCTGCGACGGCTATCTCTCGTTCGGCCGCCGCATCTTCCATTGCACCCACGTGCACGGGAAGGTCGACATGCGCGACGCGATCGCCGAGTCGTGCAACATCTACTTCTTCAAGCTCGCCGAGTCGGTCGGCATGGACCGCATCGCGCGCGTCGCGACCGAGTTCGGTCTCGGCCAGAAGACCGGCATCGGCGTGAACCCCGAGTCGCCCGGGCGCATCCCCACGCGCTCGTGGTACGCGCTCCGCTACAAGGGCCAGTTCCGGATCGGCTTCACGCTGAACACGTCGATCGGTCAGGGCGCGACCACGGTGACGCCGCTGCAGCTCGCGCTCGCCTACGCCGCGATCGCGAACGGCGGAACCGTGTACTCGCCGCAGCTCGTGCGCGCCGTCGAGACCACGGACGGCTCCGTGGTGCAGGATTTCCCTCCCCGCGTTCGTCAGAAGGCGAAGGTCGCGCCGGAGAACCTCGCGCGCGTGAACGATGCGCTCTTCGCTGTGGTGAACGACCTCAAGGGCACGGCGTTCCCCGTGCGCGAGGCCGGGCTCGAGGTCGCCGGCAAGACCGGCACCGCGCAGACCGGCTACGTGAACACGGGCGGCGACGATCCGAAGAAGGCCTGGTATCTCGCGCGCGACCACGCGTGGTTCGCCGCCTACTCGCCCGCGAAGGCGCCGGAGATCGCGGTCGTCGTGCTCGTCGAGCACGGCGGCTCGGGTCCAACGGTCGCGGCTCCGATCGCGATGCAGATCGTGAAGGAGTACAACCGGCTCGCGGCGGCTCGCCAGAAGCGGCCGGCAGCAGCCGCCGGCAAGGACGCGAAGGAGGCGAAGGACGCAAAGGATGCGCCGGCTCCGAAGGCAGCGGGACCCGGGGCCGGGCATGCACTCGGGCCCGACGGGTTGCCGGCGGTCGACGATCCGCTCGCGATGCCTCCTCAGGGGCGCCCCGAGGATCCGCCTCCGCCTTCGGGTGCGCCGTGAGACGCCGCGATCAAGCCCGCTTCTTCGGGATGCCGCGCGACAACTTCGACTGGGCGCTGTTCCTCACGGCGTCCGCGCTCGCCGTCGTCGGCGTCATCAACTTGTATTCTGCAACGAGCGTGTCGCGCGCCGCGCTCTCCGAGATCTACATCCAGCAGGTGTACTGGCTGGTGCTCGGCGGCATCCTCGCGGCGGTGGTCACGGTCATCGACTACCGGCACTACGAGCGTCTCGGCTACGTGCTCTACGGCGTGGGCATCGTGTTGCTCGTCCTCGTGTTCATCCTCGGCAAGGACATCCGCGGCAGCTCACGATGGATATCGATCGGCAGCTTCAGCTTCCAGCCGAGCGAGTTCATGAAGCTGTTCATGATCATCGCGCTCGCGAAGTACCTGCACGACGATCCGAAGACCGAAGAGCGGTCGCTCAAGGACCTGCTGATCCCGGCCGCGCTCACCGCCGTGCCGATGGTCCTCATCCTGAAGCAGCCCGATCTCGGGACCGCGCTGATCCTCAGCCTGATGTTCGCGACGATCTGTCTCCTCACGAAGATCCGCTGGCAGAGCCTCGTCACGCTGCTCGTGAGCGGCGGCATCGCGCTGCCGCTGATCTGGACGTACGTGCTGCGCGACTACCAAAAGCAGCGCATCCTCGTGTTCTTGAACCCCGAGGCGAACATCCTCGGCTCGGGATGGCACGCGCACCATGCGCGCGTCGCGATCGGCGCGGGCGGCTGGACCGGTCAGGGCTTCATGCGCGGGACGCAGAACCAGTTCCTCTTCCTTCCCGACCAGCACTCGGACTTCCCGTTCGCGGTCTTCGCGGAGGACTGGGGATTCCTGGGCTGCGCGGTGCTCGTGGGGCTCTACGCGTTCCTCGTGCTGTGGGCGGTGCGCATCGCGGCGACCGCGAAGGACCGCTTCGGCGCGGTGCTCGCGGTGGGCGTGGGCTCGCTCATCTTCTGGCACGCGTTCTTCAACCTGGGCATGGTCACCGGCATCCTCCCCGTCGTGGGCGTGACGCTGCCGCTGTTCTCGGCGGGCGGCTCGAGCGTGCTCACGGTGATGATGGGCATCGGCCTCTTGATGAACGTGTCGATGCGCCGGTATTACGTGTCGCCGGCGAGGACGACGGGGCTGCTCACGAACATTTGAGAGCTTATCGGCGCTCTTGTCCTCGATGCGTTCGGCGACCCTCCAGCACATCGAGTTTCGAGTCGTTCGTCATCCCCCCTGAGGGGTATGCGCCGATTCGAAGTGCGCACGACGATTCTGTCGACTCCGTCGTGGCAGCATGTGTCTAGACTCGTCGTGTGGACGCGGGGGGAAACGCGGTCGGCTCCAACGAGCTTGCGCCGCTCGAGGACGGACTTGCGCTCTGTCTTTCGGGCGGTGGCTACCGCGCGATGCTCTTCCATGTCGGCTCGATCGTTCGCCTCAACGAGCTCGGGCTGCTCCCGCAGCTGCGCCGAATCTCGAGCGCGTCGGGGGGTTCGATCGCTGCCGCGCGCCTGGGGCTCGTTTGGAAGGAGCTCGCGTTCGAGGACGACATCGCCACCAAGCTCGGCGAGCTCTTCGTCACGCCGCTACGAAAGCTTGCGTCGCGGACCATCGACGTATGGGCTGTCGTTGCCGGTGCCTTCGTGCCGTGGACGACCGCGGCGAGCTGGATCGCTCGCGCCTACGAAAAGCACGTCTTCGGCAACGCAACACTGCAGGACTTGCCCGCGAGCGGCGAAGGTCCTCGCTTCGTCATCAACGCGACGAACGCGCAGTCGGGCGTGTTGTGGCGCTTCATGCAACCGTACATGCGCGACTACCGCGTCGGCGAAGTGAAGCTGCCGAAGCTCCAACTCGCAACGGTCGTCGCAGCATCGTCCGCGTTCCCGCCATTCCTATCCCCCCTCGATCTCGCGCTCGATCCAGGCTCGTTCACGGTGGGCTCCGGTCACGATCTCCAGCGCGAGCCGTTCACATCGAAGCCGCGGCTCACGGACGGCGGCGTTTACGACAATCTCGCTCTCGAAGCGGTGCTGAAGCGTTACGACACCGTGCTCATCAGCGACGGCGGGGGCCACATCGAGGCTGAAGCAGTGTCCGCCGCCGATTGGCCCCGGCACACGTATCGGGTTCTGCAGACCATCGACTCGCAGGTGCGTGCGCTGCGAATGCGGGCCGTCCTCGATCTCGCGAAGCACGACCGTCGCCGGAAAATCGCATACTGGAGCGTTCGCTCGGACGTAAGGACCTATCCCGCGACCGGCCGCCTCGACGCGCCGCACCGAGACTGTCTCGCGCTCGCCGCGACGCCAACGCGCCTCTCGACCCTCTCGGCCTCGCAGCAAGAGGCGCTGATCGATTGGGGCTATGCCGCAGCGGACGCAGCCGTCCGCAGCTTCGTTGGACCGGGGAACGGCGCTCCAGCGTCGTATCCGTACGCGCGTGGAGTATGCGCCACCTGACGCAACCGGAAGTGAAGGGGGGATTCGAGTGCCTATTGCACGTGAGATCGTCGAAAAACACATTTTCGGTGGGCCCGAGGAGCGCCGCTTCACGCAAGACTCCCCCATCATGCCGGATGTATGGATCGCGTTCGGCGCGGCCACCGAACGGCGCGATCTGCTCTTCTCCCCGCACCGCGACTCGACGCCTGCGCGTCTTGCGGAAGCCATTCGAAGTCGGCTCGACGAGACTGCGACAAGGGCGGCTGACATCGCCTGCAACGCCACGACCGTCGTCGCGCGGCTCACGTTCGAGGAGCTCGTGACGCTCGTGCTTCCGCTCTCTGGGTGGTGGAAGACTCACGCAAGTCGGAACAGTCGCGATCGCGAGTGGCTGACGCGTGTGTTGGGACTGATCGCGTCCGCGCCCGAAGTTCGGACGCGCGACGGTGCGCTACCGCCGCGACCGATTCTCGAGAAGCGTGGCAAGGCTCTGATCGGGCGCGCTCGCCCGGCGACGAAGCTGGACGCCGGCGTGCTCTGGTCGGTGAACCGCAATCGCTCGGCTAGGACGCAGCTCTGGCGCTCGGCGCCCGCCGTGAAGGCCGATGCCGCGACTCGCCTCTTCAACATCCGCTGTTCCGATCTGACGTTTGCCGTGATCGACAGTGGCATCGATGCACGACACCCCGCCTTCGTGCGACGCGACGAGCGCGGCAAGCCTCTGCGCGCAGGTCTCGCCAACAGCCGTGTTACGGCAACCTACGACTTCACGCGGATTCGCTCTCTGCTCGACCCCCACAGCCCACACCACCGAAGGCTCGCAAACGCCAAGGGTGCGAAGGGAACGGCTCCGGGCGACACGAAGGAGCTCCGTGAAGCGATCCTCAACGGTCGCGACGTCGACTGGAGCCTCATCGAGAAGCTGATCACCGTGCCTCACGACGCCAAGTACAAGGCGCCGAAAGACGACCACGGAACGCACGTCGCCGGCATCCTTGGAGGTGACTGGCGGGTCAGCGATCGCGGCAGCAATCTCGACATGGACCTCATCGGCGTCTGTCCCGACATCCGCCTGTGGGATGTGCGCGTCCTGAACGACAAGGGAGAGGGCGACGAGTTCTCCATCATCGCCGCGCTGCAGTTCCTCCGCTTCAAGAACGCTCACGCCGACGCCATGGCCGTCCAGGGCGCGAACATGAGCCTGTCGATCCTGCACGACGTCGTCAACTACGCGTGCGGGCGCACGCCGGTGTGCGAGGAGGCGGAGCGCTTGGTCGACTCCGGCGTGGTCGTCGTCGCCGCCGCCGGCAACGAGGGGCACATCCGCTACGTAACTCCGAGCGGTGAGTCGGACGGCTTCGCGTACATCAGCATCACCGATCCCGGTAACGCCGAGGATGTCCTCACCGTCGGCTCGACGCACCGTTACCGGCCGCACAGCTACGGTGTCAGCTATTTCTCGAGCCGCGGCCCGACGGGCGACGGCCGAGTGAAACCAGACCTCGTTGCGCCGGGTGAGAAGATCAAGTCACCGATCACCGACGGCGGTGTCGATTCGAAAGACGGCACGAGCATGGCTGCGCCCCATGTCAGCGGAGCGGCGGCGCTCCTCATGGCAAGGCACCGCGAGGTCGTCGCCGAGCCACGGCGGATCAAGCAGATTCTCTGCGCGACCGCGACCGACCTCGGAAGAGAGCGCTACTTCCAGGGTGCCGGCATGGTGGACATCTTGCGCGCCCTACAATCCGTATGACTTTCACACTCGAAGCTCTCGAAGCGCAGCACGGTGACGCACTCCTCCTCCACTACGGAACCGCAGACTCACCTCGGCTTGCGGTCATCGACGGTGGGCCGAAAGGCACGTTCGCGAAGACGGTCAAGAAGCGCCTCGCGGAGCTGCGCGGCAACCGCACGGCGCCGCTCTCGATCGACCTCCTCATGGTCAGTCACATCGACGAGGACCACATCTCCGGCGTCATCGATCTCCTGCGAGAGATGAAGGACGCGAAGGACGACGACAAATCGGCGCCCTACTCCGTCGACAAGTTCTGGATCAACACCTTCGCCGACAAGCTCGGCAACGCTGGTGCGGCATCACTCGACGAATGGCACGCGGCGGGAAAGTTACCAAGCGGCTTCATGCGTGCGTTCGAGGTGAGCGTCACCCAAGGACGCACGCTGCGAGACCTTGCGAAGGGTCTGAACATCACGCCGAACGAACCGTTCGTGAAGCTGGTGGAGGCGCCCGCGAAGGGCGCCAAGACGGTCAAGCTGCCGGGAGGACTCACGCTCACCATCGTTGCGCCGAATGCTGCGCGTCTCGGCATGCTGAAGAGCGACTGGAAGAAGCACCTTCCGAAGGGCCGGGCGAAGAAGGCGTCCGCAGCCGAGCTCGCCGTTGCGGCGGCATACGTCGACAAGACGGTCTACAACCTGTCGAGCATCGTGGTCCTCGCGGCGGTCGGCGCGAAACGTATGCTCCTGACGGGCGACGCTCGCGGAGATGACGTGATAGCCGGTCTGGATTCTGCTGGGCTCCTGAAGAAAGGCGTCATCGACATCGACGTCCTGAAGCTCCCTCATCACGGCAGCGATCGGAACGTCGCAACCGACTTCTTCCGGACGATTCGCGCCGACAACTACGTGATCTCGGCGAATGGGAAATTCGGCAACCCCGACACTGCGACGCTGGAGATGCTCTCCGAGGCGCGCCCGGGCGAGAAATTCACAATCTGGCTGACCAACCGTGACGGCGAAAGCGGATTGAAGAAACGACTCGAGCGCTTCTTCACGTCGGACAAGAGGAGGAAGTACACGGTGAAGTACCGGGACGAGAAAGCGCTTTCGCTCAGCGTGACACCGTAATGACGGTCACACACTCGGATGCGCCGGGAAATCCGCGCGGTGCGCGAACGATCGAGGATGTACGGGCGAATGCCGCATGCGACGGCGAAACCGCGAGCGCCTCAGTAGACGCTACTTGCGGATCTCGCTCGCCAGCGCTTTCGCGAGCGTGCCGCGCTTGGTCACCTTGATGCGTTCGAGCCCGAGCCACGTGGCCACCTCGCGTAGCTCCTCCGCGAGCGACGCCGCGGTCTTCGTCATGTTCGAGCCCGGCTCGAGGTGCGCCGCCTGGACCAGCAGCGTGCTCTCCTCGCGCGCCGCTTTGAGATCCACGCGCGCGGCGAGCGCGTCGCCGTCGAGGAACGGGAGCACGTAGTAGCCGTGCTCGCGCAGATGCTCCGGCGTGTAGATGGCAATGCGGTAGTGGAAATCGAACAGGCGATGCGTGCGCGCGCGATGCCACACGAGCGGATCGAACGGCGAGAGGAGCGCTCGACCCGTCACGGACCGCGGGACCTTCGCGCCCGCGGCGAGGTACGCCGGCTTCGCGACGCCGTCGATGCGGACGGGCGCGAGCGCGCGCTCTTCGACGAGCTCCGCGATGCGGGGACGAACGTCGCCGAGCCGCAGCCGGAAGTAGTCCGCGAGATCGTCGTCGGTCGCGATCCCGAGCGCGCGCGCGGAGATCTTCACGAGCTCGCGATGCGCGTCGACGACGGACGGCGTCTTCGCAGCGACGATCTCCGGAGGCAGGACGCGCTCCGTGAGGTCGTAGATGCGCTCGAAGTTCTTTCGCGACCGCGTGGTCACGAGGCCCGCCCAGAACAGGAACTCGAGCGCGCGCTTCGCGTCGCTCCAGCCCCACCATCCACCGGTCCTCGGGACGGACGACGTGAGCTCGCCCGCGCGCAGTGCACCGCGCTCGCGGACCTCCTCGAGAACGCTGTCGACGTACGCACGTCGCTCGCGGACGAAGCGCGCGAGCCCGCCGTAGATCTGCTCGAGCGAACGGGCCCGCTCCATCCGCCAGCGAAAGAGCGGCTGCAGAGACACCGGCAGCAGCGAAGCTTGATGACCCCAGTACTCGAAGAGCGAGCGCGATCGCCCGTAGGCGGCGTCGTCGAGCCGCGCTTGGTCGTAGGGGCCGAGACGGCTGTAGAGCGGCACGTAGTGGGCGCGCGCGAGCACGTTCACGGCGTCGATCTGGAGCACGCCGAGTCGATCGACGGTCTCGAGCAGCGCTGCGCCCTTCGCGGAGGCACGACGCGGCGCGTCGAGCGCCTGCGCCGCGAGCGCGATACGCCGTGCTTCGGCGAGTGAGAAGTCGACGCGAGCCCGCATTTTACGCTGTATTGCGCGCCCGCCAGCGACGGCTGTAAGACGCGGAAAGAGCAGGAGGAAAGCGTTCTACGAGAGTGGTGTACACGTAGGAGTCACTAGCGCGTCTCGCGCGAGGGTCGTCCGAGCAGCATACAAAGCTCCGCTGCTACCGTACCGGCCATGCGTCGCTCCAGCCTCATCGCCGTCGGTGCTCTCTCGGTCCTCGCCCTCCTCTCCGCGTGCGCCACGTCGCCCGACGAAGGGCTCGGCGCCGCCATCGAAGAGACCAAGTCCGCCGAGCCGCCGCCGGACGAGAACAGCGTGAAGCTTCCGCCGAAGTCGGTCGCGAGCGCAGAGGCCGGCGCCGAAGACTCGGCCGCGCCCGACACCGGCTCGAGCTCGGGCTCGACCAGCAGCGCGAGCAGCTCCGGCTCGACCAGCAGCGCGAGCAGCTCCGGCTCCACGAGCAGCAGCTCCGGCTCGACCAGCTCCGCGAGCAGCTCCGGCTCGACCAGCTCCGGCGGCTCGAGCAGCGGCGGCGTGGGCCCGTCGTGCAACGTGAGCGACCCGCTCAAGCTGATCATCTACCAGGTCGAAGTCTCGAACCAGGCGAGCCCGGTCCCGTGCCCCTGCGCAGCGACGAAGTGCTGCTACCTGGGCTTGACCTGCATCGACCCCTGATCCGAGCGATTTACACGGAAGCTCGAAGCCTCGGAAGCAAGAGGGAGAGATTGTTCGTTCGCGACCTGCCGCACTCGATTCGAGACTGCGGAGGTCTCGGGTCGAGGTCCCAGGCCGGAGACATGAAAATCTCTCCGAGCTTCCGGGCTTCCCTGTAGAAATCTCTATTTTTTCGCGGTCTGCAGAACCATCAAGTGGAACTTCGCGAACTCGGACTGGCCGAGCGTGAAGAGCACTTCGACGAGCAGACGATACGGCGTGTTCGCATCCGCGATGACGATCGCTTCGCTGGCGCTCGGGTCCTTGCCCGTCGCGAGGCGAACCTGGCGATCGCGCTCGCGCCATCCCTGCAGGGCGTTCGCGAGCGGCACGATGTAGAGATCGGTCGGGCCGCTGCGCTTGTACTTCGCCTCGACGCCGTGGGTCGCGTCGGTCGGCACCGTGCACACGGTGTTGTCGTCGACGACGATCTGGCTGCGCGAGATGAGCACCGCGACGCCCTCCTGCGAGGCCTCCGTCGTGAGGACGCTCTTCGGCATCGTGAGGTCGGAGTTCTGCGGGAGCGACGCCGACGACGCGCTCATGCTCTTCAACAAGAAGACGAGGATGATCGTCATCATGTCGAGCATGGCGGTGATGTTCAGGAAGTTGATCTCGGGATCGCCTGCCCGGCGCTTGATCTCCTTGCGGAGCATGCGCTTGTACATCGCCATGCTCGCGGGCTTCTGCCGTGCGAGAGGCTTCTGACCGCCGGGAGGCGGCGCACCGGCCGGGTGGCCCTGGGGAGGCCCTTGCGGAGGAAGATTCGCCATGGCTACCTCGCGATACCGAAGGAGACTTCGGGGAAGAGATCTTCGCCCGCGTCGTTCTTCCGGACGGCGTCCATGGCGCCGATGATGACCTGGTACGGGATCGACGGGTTACCGCTGATCGTCACGCCCATCTCGTCCTTGAACTCGACGGCCGCGCCTTTGAGCTTGATCGCGCACGCCTTCAGCGCGTCGTAGTCGTAGTCGTTGTCCTTGCGCGGGATCGCGATGCCGGGGCCGGTATCGCTGCAGCCCGGCGCGACGTTGCCGCCGCGCGCCTTGAGGCTGAAGCCGTCGGGGACGACGAGGACGGTGAGGCCGAGCGTCGGCGTGGTCGGCGCGCGCGCGCCGCTTCCGGCGCGCGGCGGGAACGTGTCGATCGTCGCGGTGAACGTGACGGTGACCGTCGCGAGCACGAACATGAGGACGTTCGTGACGATGTCGAGGAACGGGACGATGTTGAGCTCGCCGCCCTCTTCATCGGGCGCAAGCTCCCTCGGCTGCGAAAGCCGACGGATCTTGCTCCGCTGTGCTGCGCTGAGTTTTTCCTCGGCTGCCACGTGTCTCCTCGCTGCGAAGGACTAGTAGCCGCCCGGACGCGTCTGGATCGTGAGCAGGTTGAAGACTCGCTCCTGCGTCGCGTCCAAGTCGTGCGTGATGTTCTTCGCGCGCTGGTGCAGGACGAGGTGGGCGATCATACAGATGACGGCGATGCCGAGGCCCATC
>JAQBQJ010000480.1 GCA_028287065.1 Labilithrix sp.
GAGGAGAGCGGCGACGCGGTCGGCGAAGGCGCTGGGATGCTCTTCGTCGAGATCGAGCTGAGCGAGGGCTCCGCCGGCATCGCGAACGAGCTCGCGGACCTCGGCGGCGAGGGCCCGCGCGAGCTCCTGGGCCTCGACGGAGTCGACGCCCTTCTCTTCGAGATGCGTGAGGTCGGCACGGAAGAACGGACCGGACCCGTCGAGCTTGTCGAGCCGCGCACGGCCGAGGCCCTCGAGGGAGAGCTCGTACTCGCGCTCGCCGCGACGGTTGACCGACGCGACGCGAGCGAACGTGCCGAACGAATAGAGGTCCTCCGCGGCGAGCTCG
Organism: Labilithrix sp.; assembly: GCA_028287065.1. Taxonomy (GTDB): domain Bacteria; phylum Myxococcota_A; class Polyangia; order Polyangiales; family Polyangiaceae; genus Labilithrix. The sequence continues at coordinate 329 of JAQBQJ010000480.1, forward strand.
GCGACGCGCGGATCTTTCTGCGTGAGGGTGACGATGACGTCACCGGGATGGAGGTCGCGAACGAGCGCGACCGAGCGGGGACGACCGACCGCGAAGGTCAGCGTCGCGCCGGGAAAGAGGACGCCGGTGCGCAAAGGCAGCACGCTGGCGGGGTTGTTGGGGACGGGAGCGCCGTCGCGGAGCTTGGTCATCTGAGGGCTATCTCCAGTGCTTCAGGGCTTCGAGGGGAGGTGCGGGGGGAGGTCGAGAGGTCTCGGAATGGGGGCGGAGGGGTGAGCAATGAATAAAAACTAAGTTCGTTCACCATTCCGTCAACCGGTCCGCCGCAAAATGGCTCGGTACAGGTCGCGCGCCGTGTCGCCGTCGCCTTAGCCGCGGGGGTTTTCGCGGCGCAGCTCCCGTCGCTCCGATGTCAGAAGGGCTCCGCTGTTGCGGTATCGTCGGCGCGCGATGGTGGGGCGCGGGGAGAAGGGCTTCGACGAAGGGCTCTATCGAGCGGTGTTCGACGCGAGCGCGCGTCCGATGTGGCTCTACGAGCAAGACACGCTCGCGTTGATCGCGGTCAACGACGCTGCGTGTGTGCTCTACGGGCGAGCGCGCGAAGAGTTACTGTCGATGAACGTCACCGACCTGTGCGCCGGCATGGCCGCGGACGCGCTCGGGCGCTTGGTCGAGCAGCTCAGGCGACCGGCGGGAGCGGCGCCGTCAGGCCGGTGCGAGATCTGGCAGCGCGGGAAGACCGGCGCGATGGTCCTCCTCGATGTCCAGATCACGGCGCTGCTCTCCGCCGGACGACGCATCGGGCACGCCGCGATCACCGAGCTGACCGACGCGGAGGCGGCGCACCGGCGCTTCCGGCTCCTCGTGGAGCGCAGCGGCGACGGCATCACGATCACGAATGCCGAGACACGCGCGCTCGAATACGTGAGCCCGAGCGCGGCAGCGATCCTAGGGTTCAGCGCCGATGAGCTCACCGGCGTCCCGGCCGAACGCGACGTCGATCCTGCGAGCATCGTCGCCTGGACGCGTCCCGCAGAGGGCGAGAGCACGGTCTCCATCTTTCGCAACCGTCATGCAGACGGGACGTGGCGATCGATCGAAGCGCTGACGACGAACCTCATCCACGAGCCCGCGGTACGCGGAATCGTCACGAGGTTCCGTGACGTCACCGAGCGGAAGGCGAGCGAGCAGGCGGTCCTCGAAGCGCAACATCGGCTCGAGTACGTGCTCTCGGCGACCTCGGCGATCACGTACGCCGCGCGAGCGAGCGATGACTTCGGGGCGACGTTCATCAGCGCGAACGCCAAGGCCGTCACCGGGTACGACTCGAGTGAATTCATCGACACGCCGACGTTCTGGCTCGATCACATCCATCCCGACGATCGGGCCGGCGTCGACGAGGCACTCCGGCTGCTGCTCGAGAAGGGCGAGCACTCGTTCCAGTATCGCTTCCGTCACGCGGACGGTCGGTTTCGCTGGATGCAGGACGTGCCGCGCGTCGTCTTCGATGCCGAGGGTCGTCCTGCCGAGATCGTCGGCTACTGGATCGACGTCACGGAGCGCATCCAGGCCGAGTACATGCTGCGCGGATCGGAGGCGAACTTCCGCATGCTCATCGAGAAGGCGCCCGGCGCCATCTTCGTGCACCGCGCCGGCCCGCTCGTCTACGTGAACTCCGCCGCCGTGAAGATGCTCGGCTACGACGACGCTTCGGAGCTCGTTGGACGCCCCATCATCGATCTCGTGCACGCGGAGGACCGCGACGCGATCGGGCTGCGCATGGGAAGGACGATACGAGAGGGCGCAAGCCCTCCGATGGAAGCACGGCTCCTGCGGCGCGACGGCGGCAGCGTGGCAGCCGAGGCGGAGGCCGTGCTGCTCGACTTCGGCGGTGAGCCTTCCAGCGTCGTGCTCGCCCGCGACGTCACCGAACGTCGTGAGATGTTCGCGCGGGTCGCTGCCGCCGACCGGATGCGCTCGGTCGGGACCCTTGCTGCCGGCGTGGCGCACGAGATCAACAACCCGCTCGCGTACGTGATCTCCAATCTCGCCCTCCTCGCGGCCGAGGTCCCGCACCTGCGTCCCGACGGGACCGGCGGTCGCTTGTCGAGCGGCGACGTCGAGCGACTCGTCCGCGACTCGCAGGAAGGCGCTGCGCGCGTCAGCGGGATCGTCCGCGATCTGCTCTCGCTCTCGCGCGCGGACGACGAGGCGAGCGGCCCGGTCGATATCCGTGCCGTCGTCGATTCCTGTCTGAAGATAGCGCACAACGAGATGCGTCATCGGGCGCGGGTCGTCACGGAGATCGGGGCGGCGCTGCCGCCGGCGCTGGCCAATGCGTCTCGGCTCGCCCAGGTCTTGCTCAATCTGCTCGTGAACGCGGCGCAGGCAATCGTCGTGGGCGACATCGCAGCGAACGAAATTCGTGTCCGCGCGGGCGCGAGCAGCGACGGAAGGAACGTGTGGATCGAGGTCGAGGACACGGGCGTCGGCATGTCGCCGAGCCTGATGGAGAGGATCTTCGATCCCTTCTTCACCACCAAGCCCATCGGAGTCGGTACCGGTCTC
>JAQBQJ010000538.1 GCA_028287065.1 Labilithrix sp.
GCGGTTCGCCAAGAACGGCAGCACGAAGTAGAAGTCCGTCTTCGGGATCACCGAGCCTGCGTTGTTCGGATCGGTGCCGGCGACCTTCTCCACCAGGTCCGGCACGCCGTCGCCGTCGGTGTCGGCAGACGAGGGCGAGCTCTCGCCGGGGTCGACGCCGCAGTTGTGGTTGGCGTCCTCTTCGCCGTCACCGATGCCGTCGTTGTCGGAGTCGAGCTCGCGGAAGTCGGGAATGCGATCGCCGTCGGTGTCGCGCGGAGACGTCTTGATGTCGGCGTCCCCGGCCTCGCACGCGTCGGGGATGCCGTCGCTGTCGGAGTCGAGGTCGCGGAAGTCGGGGATGCCGTCCTTGTCGGTGTCGGCGAACTTCTCGTCCGCGTCGTCGATGGTGTCGCCGTCGCTGTCGCGATCGAGGTAGTCGGGAATGCCGTCGTTGTCGGTGTCGACGATCTCGAACGCGACGCCGAGCTCGTCGGAGTCCGGGATACCGTCGCCGTCCGCGTCCTTGTCGCGGAAGTCGGGCGTGCCGTCACCGTCGGTGTCGACGGGAGGTGTCCCGACATCGTGGTCGCCGGCCTCCGTCGCGTCCGGGATGCCGTCGGCGTCGGAGTCGAGGTCGCGGTAGTCGGGGATCCCGTCCATGTCGGTGTCGACCGCGTCGGCTCTCCCCTCGTCCGCGTCGGAGATCCCGTCGCCGTCGAGATCGCCCGACCCGTCCGCGAGGTCGGAGCCCCCGCACGCGCCGATGACGAACGCGAGAAGGATGAGCGGGTGGCGCAAGCGCATGAAAGAAACCTCCGGGGCGAAGTACCCTCGAGCCGCCGAAGCGGCTCAGGGGATCGTGGAAAGAGTCAGAACGAACCCAGCTTCAACTTCGCCGAGCCGACGTAGTCGTTGTCGCGATACCCGGAGTGGCACGGATTGCATCCGCCCAGCGGATCGCCGCCGTAGCTGTCGGTCGCGGTGGGTGGGCCGAGGCCGCGCCACACGATCGTGACCGCGCCGCTGCCGGGCGTCTCCGTCAGCTCGAACCACTCCCAGTCGAGCGCGCCGCCGGCGTTGTAGCCGCCGCCTCGCTTCACCATCGCGAAGATCGGCTTCTTGCCGCTCTCGCGCGCCTCGACGATCACCGTGCCGACCGGAAACGCCTTCGCGTCCTTCGGCGGCAGCACGTTGATGTACTGCGTGCGCGGGCCGAGGACGTCGGGCGGCTGCGTGCCGGGTGCGGGGCCGTCGCTGTGGAACGACGTCCAGCCGCGGAACGTCGAGAACGTGCTCGCGAACGCGAGGAACGTCGCGGGCGGAGGATCGGCCTGTGCGCCGCCGTCGTCTCCGCAGGACGCGACACCGACCACGAGCGACAGTGCGAGGAGAGACGCGAGCTTCAATCGGTGACCTTGAACTCGGGGAATCCGAGCAGGACGGCGACGTCGTTCATCTCGTCGACGATCGTGCCGTCCGTCGTCGGATCGACGGCTGCGCGCACCGTCGTGAACAGCTTGCCGAAGGGGCTGTCGAGGTCGCCGGGCGCAGGCCGATCCGCGCTCCACGTGGCCGGCGGCGCGGGGAGGTCATCGCCCGGATAGCTCGCGTAGAGCGACGTGAGGCTCGCGAAGCCCTTCTCGATGGCGTCGTTCCGCGCCGCGCCGTCCTTCGTGGGATCGGCGCCCTTCTTCGTGAGCACCCACGGCTTGAACAGCGCGTAGACCTTCACGGTGCCTTCGAGGTTGTTGCGGAGATCGAACAGCGTGACGCGCGCGTACCGCGACTCCTCTTCGCCGAGCGACGCCTTGTCGACCTTCTCGCGTTGCTCGTTCATCAGGGCGATGAGGCCCTGGAACGCGCCGCCGAGATCGATGTTCGCGGGAAGCCACTGCGACTCGAGCTTCTCGATATCGGCCACGAGCCGCGCCGCGAGCTTGTTCTTGAACGACGCGGCCTCCGCTTCGTTCGCGGGGAACGCCGCGGGCTTGTAGCCAGGCAGCGACTTCTCGAACTCGACGACCTTCGCGGGGATCGCGTCGGACCACAGGATGCGCTCCATCGCGTGCATGCCCGTCACGCCCTGATCGTCGAACGGATCCGGATCGCCGTTGCCTCCGAGCTCGGAGAGGAAGTCGTCGTAACGCGCGTCGACGGCGCCGTCGATCTCCGGGAAGAGCGGCGCGACGACCCCCTCGAAGTGCTCGTACGCGATGCGCGCCTGCTTCCACGCGTCGCGCATCGCCGCGATGGCCGCCGCGTCAAGGGCCGGATCCCACCCGCGGCCCGCGGGCGTGGGTGCTGCGTTCTGGAGGTCCTTCGCTGCCTTCTTCCACGCGGTGATGTCGAGGGCGACGGTGTCGTGCATGCCCTTCGTCACCAGCGCCTTGTAGTCGGCGTCGGTCTGCGGCGACGGCTCGGCAGCAGGCGTCGTGTCGTCGCTCGAGCAACCTGCGAGCGCGAGCGACGTGAGCGCACCGAAGGAGGCAATCGCAAGAAAGGTCTTCATCGTGAACCTCGGGTCGCGAGTGAATGAAGGAAGCTCAGAGCGCATTGACGAATCGGACGAGCGCGCTCCCATCCGCAGGGGAGAGAGCGCGGAAGCGATCGAGCGAGACGCGCGCCTCGCCGTCGTGGAGGAGGATCGCGTCCTCGATGGTGTGCGCGCGCCCGTCGTGGAGAAAGGTCTTCTCGAAGCGCAGGCCGATGAGCGGCGCCGTCTTCCAATCTGCGGGGCCCGCGTTGCCGTCGGCGATCCCGTCGGCGAGCGCCGGCCCCATGTCGTGGAGCAGCAGGTCGGTGTAGATCGGCGCGTCGATCCCGGCGAGCAGCGCGATCGGGTAGTCCGCGCGCGTCTTCATCGAGGGCACGTGGCACGTGCTGCAGAGCGCGGTGTCGAAGGCCGCGCGGCCCACCTCGTCGAGATCCGCGCGCTTCGGGATCGCGATGAGCCGCAGATAGAGCGAGATGTCGTTCACGTATTCGAGCGGGACGTCGACACCGGGACGCTTGTCGTCCTGCAGGCCGTCGGGGTTCGGCAGCTCGACCGGGCGCATCGGGCTCGTCATCCCCATGTCGCCCTGGAAGGCATCGGCCGTGAAGTCGTCGATCGTCGCGATGCGGCCCTTCACGCCGAAGCGGCCGATGAGGTTCGTCTCGCCTTTCGCGTGCGCGTGGAAGCTCTTGTCCGTGTTCGCCTCGGACGTGAACGTGACGCGGTTGATGCGGCCATGGATGCCGTCGGTGCGCGCCTGCTGCTCGGCGGCGACGCGCTCGATCTCGCTGTCGGCGACGGCCTCGATGTAGCCGCGACCGAGCACCGGCGGGCCGAGCCGCGTCGTGACCTTCACGCGCGCGCCGGGCGGCGGAGCGATCGGCGTCGTCGCGCCCGCGGTGAGCAGCGGCCGCAACGTATGACCGAACGCGAGCAGCGACTGATCGGCGGACGGCGTGGTGCCGTCCGCGTCGACGAGCGTCATCTTCTGCACGAGACCAGGACCACGACCGCCGCCGTCGTGGCACGCGCTGCACGCCGCGCGGATGTAGAGAGGCCCGAGCCCGTCGGCCTCGCGAAACGGAAGATCGAAGCGACCGTCGCCGACGGCGAAGCTGCGCGCCATCTCCTTCGTCACGCCGTCGATCGGAACGTCCTTCGCGTTGAGCAGCGTCGACGCGAGTCCCGCATCCGCGCTCGGCTCATCGCCGCCGCTGCGCGCGTCGTTCGAATCCTTCGCGCTGCAGCCTGCGCCGCCGGCTCCAGCGACGCCGAGCACGAGGCAGAGCGGCCACGTGTAGCGCTGCTTCGACGAACGCATCACTCCCACAACCGTACCAGCTACGGATTGCCTGTCCCCAGATTGTCGAAGCGCTGGAGCACCGTTTCATCGGCGACGGATTTGAAGACGACGGCGAAGCCGTTGGATTCTGCCACGACGCCCATGTCCTGGTACTGGCCGGCCGGAACGCGGTCGTCGAGGCACACCCACGGAGCGAGCGGTTTGCCCGTCGCATCGAGCGCGCGGAACTGCGGCTTGCGAGGTCCCTCGTTGCCGCTGACCTTCGTGTCGTTGCTCATGGTCACGAGGGCGACCTGGTTGCCGAGCGACGCCACCGCCCATGGGGAGTCGCCTCCGAGCAGGCGGCGCGCAACGCCCGCGACCTTACCGGTCGCGTCGAGAGGAACGGCGTACACCTTGTCGTCGCCGCCGCCGTCGAACACGAGGAGGAAGCCGTTCGGCGTGGCCGTGATCGCCACGACGTCGATCGTGCCCGTGCCGGACGTGAGCGTGATCGCCGCGCCCGACGCACCCGTCGCGTCGGCGAGCTGGAAGCGAGCGACCTTCTTCTGATCGGCTCCTAGGAACGAGTACGCGATGGCGTACTTGCCGCCTGCGTACGTCAGAGCGACCTTCGCGCTCGTTGCTGCCGTCTCGAGCGTCCATGCGGCGCCCGCGGACGCTCCGGCAGTCGTGATGCCCGCGGCCGACAGCTTGTCACCGGTCGTCCATACGGCGAGCGAGCCTCCGCCGCCGGAGGTGATGAAGCCCTGGTCCGGCGCCGGTGCGAGATTGGTCGCAAGCGTCACGCGTGCACCGGACGCCACGCCCATCGCGTCGTAGCGCTGGTACTCGACGGTCGCGTCGTCGAGCACGAGCGCGCCGATCGTGGTCCCCTCCGAGGAGAACGACGTCTGCTTCGTCCCGAGCGTCACCGGGAAGAGCTGAGGAGCCGAGCCGGTCGCGTCGAACGTGACGAAGCCCTCGATGTTCGGACCTGCGCCGAAGCGGCGTGCGCCGAGCAGCTGCGCGGTGCGGACCGCCGGACCTCCACTGCCGCCCGAGCCCGCAGGGAACAGCACCGTGCGCGTGCCGCCGGGCTTCACGCACGGAACGTCGGCCTCGTCGACGGTCGGGAGATCGCCGATCGGCTCGGTGCTCATGACGATCCCGCCGTCGCCGCCGCCGTCCACTCCGCCGTCGCCGCCCGCGCGGGCGTCGACCTCGGAGCCGTCGGGCAACGTCGTCGTTCCGCCGGTCACCGCCGGTTTGTCCGAGCTGCTGCACGCGACGACGACGCACGCCTGCACGACGCCCGCAGTGATCGCCGCGAGCCACTGCAAGCGCTTCAGCCGGAGAGCTCTAGGTTCATCAAGCATGTGCACAGCGTATCGCGCGCGGCGCGGAAAGGCGTAAAGGACGGCCGCGGGAAACGCGCCGAAACGACGGGCAAGTGTAGGTACGTCACCGCGGAAATGGCATGATTGGCTTCATGGCGAAGCCCGAGCTCGTCGCCTCGGAGGCGGTCCGCGACGAGTGGCTGCGTCGCGTGCAGGCCGAGTACACGTCGGCGGCGATGACCCAGAACTTCACGCTGTGGCTGATGCAGATCGCCGCTTCACCGGACTTGATCCGGAGCGGCCTGCGCATCGCGTGGGACGAGATGGTCCATGCGCGACTGAGTCACAAGACCTACGTGGCGGCGGGCGGCAACAAGGCGCCCGAGCTCCTCCGAGAGAGGCTCGCGCTGCGGAGGAACGAGGCCGAGCCCCTCGAGATCGAGGTGATGCGCGTCACGCTCAACACGTACTGCATCGGCGAGACCGTCGCGGTGCCGCTGTTCAAGACGTTGCGCGAGAGCTGCACGATCCCCGTCGCGCGCCGCGCGCTCGATCGCATCCTGCGCGACGAGGTCCGCCACCGCGCCTTCGGATGGACGACGCTCGAGTGGCTCCTCGAAGGCCCGATGGCAGCGGAGCTCCGCGTCGTCGCGGCGCAGGCGCTGCCTCGCTTCTTCTACAAGATCCAGATGTCGTACGGCGCGGCGCTGAAGCACCTCGCGACCATGCCCGCGCAGGATCGCGCGTGGGGTCTCATGCCTCCCGCCGAGTACCACGCCATCGTCGAGCGAACGCTCACGCGCGACTGGCTCCCGCGCTTCGGCGCCGTCGGCATCGACGCGCAGGCGGCGTGGGACGAGTCGCGCCGCGTCGCGCCCACCGGCTGATCGATCGCCTCAACCCACGAGCAGCGCGCTCCGCGCGAGCCCACGCAGCGCGCCGTCCATCGCCCCCGGCGCGGGCTTTCCGGGTCGGCCGTCGGGCGTTCGCATGACGACGTCGCCGCGCTCGATCATCGCCGCGAGCTCCCGCTCGAGCGCCGGTCGATCGCGCGTGCCGTCGAGCAGCGGCAGAAGCCGCGCGATCAGCGGATCGACGCGCACCATCCCGTGCTCGACGTTCGGCACCTTGCCGGCATGGCTCGCGAGGTAGCGCGCCCATCGGCTCGCCACGGGCCGTTCGCTCGGCTCGCTCACGCACGGCAGCGGGTGCGTGCGCAGCGTCACGATTCCGCTCGTGGAGAGGAACGCGGCCACGAGGTTCTCGCGTAGCTCGTCGGCGTCGTGCTGCGTCGCGGACGTCGCGCCGAGCTGCGCGCGGACCGCGTCGAGCAGCTCCGCGAACGGGAGCGCGCGCGGCGACACCGAGCCGAGATGGAGGAGCGCAGCCTTCATCCACGGGTGATCCGTCGTGAGCTCGTTGTCGGCGTTGCGGAACGTCACGGCGCCGCCCGGAGACAGCTCGGTCGCCTCGACGCGTCCGTCGAGCGAGACGAACATCCCGTCGACGAGGCGCGGATCGATGGTGCGCGTGAGTGTTGCCCCGCGACGGCAGAACAGCGTTCGGCGGAAGCGACGGTTGCTCAGGAAATCGAAGTGCTGCTCCGCGAACACGAGCTCGGTCGGCGACCGCTCGCGTGCGCGCTCCGCGTGCTCGCTCAGGGAATGATCGGCCGACAGCGAAGGCTCGGCGTCGCAGAGATACGACAGGCCGTGGCGCGCGGCGCGCGCGATCATCTTGTGGAAGTGGATGGGCAGGTTGAAAGGGGCGAGGTAGTCGTGGAGGAGCTCCTCGTCGTTCGCCGCCTCGATCGTCGCGACGTCGTCGAGGAAGCGCGGGCCGTACGCACCACCGTCGGGGAGCGACGCACGGAGCCACGCCAGGTACTCGCGCCCGCGCCGGATCCGCTCGCGCGACTCCTTCACGCCGCGCAGCTCGAAGAGCATCGCGTCGCGCAGGACCGACAGCTGCTGCCAGCCCGGCCGCGTGTTGTAGCTCACGTAGGCGACGCCGTTCGGCGCGAGGCAGCGCGCGATGATCGCGAGGAGCTCGTCTTGCGCATCGCTCGAGATCCACGAGAACACGCCGTGCGCGACGATGTAGTCGAAGGTCCCGAGGCTCGTCCCGATGTCCATCAGGTCGAGCGCCGCGAGCTGCACGTTCTCGACGCCGGCCGCGCTCATCGCCGCACGTCCTTGCTCGATCTGCGGCTGCGACAGGTCGATCCCCACGAGACGCGCCTGCGGCAGCATCATCGCCATCGACGCGAGGTTGCCGCCGACGGCGCAGCCGATCTCGAGGACCCGGCACCGCTCGACCGCAGGCGCGGCGATGCCGTGCAGCCGCGCGATCGACGCGAGGCGATCGGGATCGGTCTGCCGGTACGCGACGCTCGGGTACCGGACCTCGTCGTAGGAGCGGAGGATCTCCTCGACCTCGCGATCGCGCGCGCGATCGTCGGTCCCGCCCGACGTCAAAGAGCGCCTGTCCCCAGGCGATCGAAGCGCGCGAGCGAGATGCTGCCGTCCTTGGCGCGGAACACCGCCGAGTAGCCCGCGCCGTCGGTCGTGAGCCCGCCGCCGAGATCGCCGAGCGGGCCCGGCGTGTCGAGACACACCCACGGTCCGATCGGTGCGCCCGCGACGTCGAACGGCCGGAACTCGATCGTCGTCGTGCCATTCTCGGCGCGGCGCTCGGCGAGGACGCCGATGTCCGAGCCTTGCACGGCGAGCGCCGCCGCGCCGACGGTGCCGACGAGCTTGAGGCCCGCGCTCGTCCGCCTGCCGCCCTGATCCATGAGGACGAGCATCGCGTACGTGTTCGCGTCGTCGAGGACCGTCACGAGCAGCGCGAACCCGGCGGGCGTGCGTGCGAAGCCGGCGATCCGCCGCCGTGCCTCGCCGCTGAAGAGCTCGGTCGGATCGCCGACGCGCGACGTGAGGGTGCCGCGCCCGAACGCCGTCTGCGATCCGCCGGGGCCTTCGCCCGAGAACACGACGGCGAAGAGGCCGTCCTTGACGGTCGAGACCGCGAGGCTCGGCTCGCCGACGAGCGCGCCGAACGCGAGGACGTAGGGCTCCGTTCCGGCGGGTGCTGCGCCGAACCCGCGCGCGCGGATCGTCTGCGAGAAGTTGCTCGCCCACACGAAGAGCGTCGCGGCGCTGTCCGCGCCGGCGGCGAGGCCTTCGGGGTCCTCGTCCGCGAGATCGATGGCGGCGCCGACCGGCGCGCCGTTCGCGTCGTGCGGCTGGATGTCGATCTCGAGATCCTCGTCGTTGTGTCCGGCGTAGAGGATGCGACCGTTCGAGACCGCCGACGTGGGGTTCGCGAGCAGGCTCGAGACGCTCGTCGCGTTCTTTCCGTCGGCGTCGAACACCATGAACCCCGAGCCGTCGGTGTTCTCCGCGACGCGCCGCGCGCCGATGGCCGCGAGACGGCGCAGGGAGATCGGCTCCGGCTGCATGAAGTCGGCGGGCGCCGCGCGCAGGACGGAGAGCGCGCCGCCGCGCGCCGCGCACGGCGTGTCCGCGACGTCCGCGAGCCCGAGCCCAACGCCACCGTCGTAGCCGTCCGGCGGCGGAGGAGCGGCCTCGCGCGGCGACACCTCGGCGGCGTTCGCGTCCGCGACGTCCGCATCCGCGACGGGCGTCGCGCTACCCGCGTCGTGAGCGGACGAGCACGCCGCCGCGAACAGCAGCCCGAGCAAGGCGCCCAGGCTGCCGGCGATCACTCGCTGGCGACGCACTGGAAGCTGAGACTCCAATCCTTCAGAGTCGGAAGCGTGTTGTCGGGTGTGGGCCGCAGCGTCATGCGAAGCCGCAAGTACGGATTGCGCGCAGCGATCGCGCCGGGTCCCGGATCGAGGCCGTCGAAGGGAACCGAGCCAATTACCCGCTTGAACTGATCTTCGATGTCCTTCGGACAGGTTGAGGGCTTGAGCGTCGACGACGCCGGCAGTCCGTCACCGAGCGGCGCGGCGGGCGACGGATTCACGTTGGTGTTGGTCAGCCACGTGTACTGCCCCGCCGTGCCGGGGTTCGTGAACGTGCAGTTCTCCGGATCGCTCAAGCACTTCGTCGGATCGCAGCAGCCGCGGACGCCGCCGCAGTTGTCGAGATTGCCCGTCGTGGTGACGGTGCCGTTGTTGCCCTCGTAGCTCGACCACTTCGCCTCCGCGAGCGTGACG
>JAQBQJ010000545.1 GCA_028287065.1 Labilithrix sp.
CCGCGGGTTGCGCGGCAGCGGCAGCGGCGGCGGGAGCGGCCGCTGGGGCGAGGCGTGCCTTGCGCGCGGCGTCTGCGTTCGGGGGCGCCGCGAACGCGGGCATGGCGAGGCCTGCGATCGCGAAGGACGCGACCGCGGCAAACAACGGCGTCTTCATCACTGAGCTCCGCCGAGTGCCTTGACGATGATCTTCAGGGCCGCTTCGCTGCGGATCGAACCCATGTGGTTCTTGAAGATGCCGTTGTAGAAATAGTTGGAGAGGTCGTTGTCGGTGAGGCTCACCGTCTGGTTGTTCGCGCCCTTCAGCGCCGAGCTGCCCTCCGAGACGAACTCGTCCTGGTAGGTGCCCTGCATGACGTCCTTCATGACGACCGTCGTGTACGCGACCTTGTGACCGCCGCAGACGCCGTGCTGGCCGAACGCGCCGTCACCGTCGAGGCATGGGGTCTCCCACGCGCCGTCGGGTCCGTTGATCGGGCCCGTGAGCGCCGTCGGCATGTACGTCGTGCGATCGCCGAGCTCGCAGGCGACCTTACCGCGCATCGTCGGGTTCGAGCCGCACAGCGTGCGGAACGAGGAGACGCCGTGATGAGCGCCGGCCGCGAAGACGAGGTTCGAGAAGTGCTCGAACGGCTTCTTGCCGGCGCGGTGCAGGCGGCGGAGCGCGTCGCGCGCCATCGTCGGTCCGACCGAGAAGCCCACGAGCGCGAGCTGACGATCGGGGAACGCCTTCATCACGGACTCGATGAAGTGCTCGAGGATCGGAACGGCCCAGCCGTGATCGAAGTTCTGTCCGGCGTTCTCGGTCTTGTTGTCGCCCTTCGGATCGTCGGTGAGGTCGTAGCGGACGTCGATCGCGAGGACGCGGAAGTGCTGCGCGGAGAGGCGATCGGCAAGCATCGGGAGCGCGTCGGCCGCGTCGACTGGGAACTTCTCCCAGTCGGCGGGCGTCGACGAGTTGCCGTGCATGAGCAGCACGATCGGCTTCGTCGTGTCCTCGGCGACGAGCGGGTACGCCTTCGCGGCGCACTTGTAGCCGGGGATCGTGGCGGGCACGTACGCGCTCGCCTTGCGGACATCGAGGCCCACCGTCGAGCAGCCCGGGTGGCCGTCGAGCGCGCGGTACGTGATGCCGTCCTTGTTCGCCTCGTTCTTGGTCGGGTCATCGCCCGCGACGCCGCCTTCGCCGCCCGAGGGCGTGGGGCCCGGGGTCGCGCTGGTCCCGCCGTCGCCGCAGGGCTCGAGAGGCGTGGACGTGAGACAGCCGATGCCGAGCGTCGCCGCTGCGAGCGCACAGCCGAACACGATGCTCGAACGAATGATCTTGGAGCTCATCGGGAAACTGCTTTGTCGGAGCGCGAACGCGTGCGCGTGCGAGCGAGAGCGACTGTGAGGGTGAGGAGAAAAGCGAAGAGCGCGAGATGCGTCCTCGACGTGGAGCTGCCGATCGGAGAGGCGATCGTGCAGGTGCTGGGTGGAGTGGTGTTGGGATCGCCGGATGCGGACGGCGCCGCGGCAGAGCCGCTCGATGCGCCGTCGCCGCTGCTGCTCGCTGCGCCGCCGCTGCTCGTCGCGGCGCCGCCGCTCGTCGTGGCCGCGCCGGACGTGGTGCCGCCCGTGCTCGACGACGACGAGACGGCGCCCGAGCTCGTGCCCGGCTTCTTCGCGTCTGCGCCCGCATCCGCAGGGGAAGACGACGAGGTGAGGCCGAAGTACGAAGCGATGCGCGACGCGGCGCAGATGCCCTTGTCGAACGCGTACGTCGCGGCGGTGCCGCAGCCCGCGGCGGGCGCGACGGGGACGCCGTGGGTCATGCCGGCGACCTCGTAGGTCTCGACGAGGACCTTGCCGGCGGCATTCTTGTAGACTGCATGCGATTGGCCGTCGACCGTGTCGGCGACGGGGGCCACGGCGTCGATGCCGTGCACGCCGGTCCACTGCTTCACGAGCTCCATGCGGTTGGCGGGAGCGACGGTCGTGTCGGCGGCGCCCTGCCAGATCGAGAACCGCGGCCAGGGACCCGCGAAGCCCGGGTCGGCGGCCTTGACGAGCGCGGCCCAGTCGGCGGCCGTCTTGGTCTTGCCCGGCTTCATGCAGCCGTTGACCTCGGCGAGCGTGGTCGTGCAGTTGTACGGGAGGCCGCCGATGGTCGCGGCCCCCGCGAACACCTCGGGGTACGTCGCGGCCATGATCGCCGCGGTGCCTCCGCCGGCCGAGAAGCCGACGACGAACACGCGCTTCGGATCCGAGCCGTGATCGGCGATGGCCTTGTCGACCATCTGCTTGATCGAGAGGTTCTCGCCCTTGCCGCGCTCGAGGTTCGCCGGATCGCCGTACTCGCCGGCCCAGTTGAAGCACTTGAGCGGGTTGTTCGACGTCTGCTGCTCGGGATAGACGACGGTGAGCTTCAAGCTGTCGGCGAGCTCGGTCCAGCCGGTCGTCGCGGAGCTCGCGGCGGTCTCGTCGCAGCCGTGCAACACGAGGACGAGCGGCGCGCCTGCGGCGAGACCGGCGGGAACGTGCTCGTACATCTTGAGCGCGCCGGGGTTCGAGCCGAAGCCCGTGACCTCGGTGATCGCCGGCGTGAGCGCGCTCGACGTCGACGCCGTCGTCTCGTCTGCCGACGTCGCGACGGCGCACGCGGCAAGCGCAAGGAACGTGACCGGGAGGAGGTTCGGGATTCGGCGCATCGCGTTCGCCGCATCAGCAGGGGACGTGCCACGGACGTCACCGCGTCGCGCGTGGCGCGCGCGTCGAACGATCCCCCGCGTTCCATGTGGGATAACGGATCAAGCCGTCTTTTTCGGGGTCCCGTGATGCGTCGCGCGTGACGCGGCCCGGTCTGGGAAAGCGCGCGTCAGGATGGACGCGGGCGCGTCCTAGGCGACGCGCGTCAGAGGGGACGCGGGACGTGCGTCAGGGGCTGCATAGGGCCTCGGGGCCCGTCTGTGCGCAGAACCAATTGACCATCGTTCCGATCGTCGGACAGGAGGGGACGCACGGAGGCTTCCCGCAGTCGTTGATCAGCTTCGCGACGGCGGCAGCGTACGCCGTTGCTTGCGTCGAGCCCGCCATCTTCACGACGACGGGGCAGTCGCACTGGTCGTTCACGGTCGCCTGGCACTGACCGGACGCGAGCACGCACTCGCGTGCCTTCTTCTTCTTGAGCGCGACATCGTCCTCGAGCGCCTTGCACGCGGCGGCCTCGGGCGAGATCGGCGCGTCCGTCGCTTCAGCCTCGGCGTCCGCAGCGTCCACGCCGATCGGCGGCTCGTCGACCACGTCCGTCCCGGTCTCGGGCACCGGCGTTACGCCCGGATCGGTCCGGACGTCCCAGTCCAGCGAGCATGCCGTCATGGCGGATGCGGCGAACGTGCCCGCCAGGGCCGCAACCAGGAGGGCCCGGCCGCGACGGCCCCGATGCGCGCGACGGGGCTGACGATCGACGGGGCTCGCGGGCGACACGGCTCCGGGATGCTAGCATCCCAGCGCCCATGGGCCCGTCGTGTTCAGCTGCCCCTCGTCCCGAGAATCGCGCCCGAAAGCGCCTTTTTCGAGCGGTCGGCGTGGCCTGCATCGCGGTCGTCGCGGCCGTCGCGGCGCCGGCGACGGCCCACGCGGGCGAGAACGGCACCACGACGGTCAACGGGCTCCCGGACGTCGATCGCGCGCGCGCCGCCTACGATCGCGGAGTCCGCGCCAACGCCGCCGGCGATTACGCGAACGCCGCACGCGCCTTCGCCGAGGCCGATGCGCTTGCTCCTCAACCTGCCTCGCTCGAGGCCGCGCTCGAGTCTGCGATGAAGGCCGACGACGCGCTGCTCGGCGCCGAGCTCGTCGATCGCGCGGACGGTCGCGCCCCCGACGCCGGGCTGCGGCTCACGCTCGAGGCCGCTCGCAAACGATTCGCGAAGCGGACCGGCAAGATCAAGATCGACTGCCACGGCGAAGCGCGATGCCTCGCGGCCGTCGACGGCGCAGCAGCCGATGCACGAAAGCCGATCTACGTCGCGGCCGGTCCGCATGCCGTCGTCGTGCAGCGCGGCGAAGAGCGCATCGAGAGGCTCGTCGAGGTGAAGGCCGATGTCATCGTCGTCGTATCGACGGTGACGATTGCACGGGCGGGCACGGCCTTGCCGCCGCCGTCGAGCGGCCCGAGCTCTGGACCGCAGCCGGCGACGTCTCCGACGCCTCCGACGCCTCCAAACGAAGAGGCGCACGGCATTCCGCGCGGCTGGTTCTTCGTCGGGCTCGGTCTCACCGCGGTGGTGGGCGGAGTGACGGTCGTGAGCGGGCTCGATGCCGTGTCGAAGCACGATCGCTTCAAGACCGGCAACTGCGCGAGCGGCGGCACGGGTGAGCTCCCCGTCGACTGCGGAGAGATGAGCGACGCGGGAAAGCGCGCGCAGACGCGCACGAACGTCTTGGTCGGCGCGACGGCGGTGCTCGCCGTCACGACGGCGGCGATCGGGATCTTCGCGGTGCGCTGGCGCAACGGAACGCAGGCGCGGCTCACCTTCGGGACGTCGCACGCGAGCGCGACCGCCGGCCTCGAGGTCGTCACGCCATGACCGGCCCGGTGTCCGTTCCCGTTCCGAGCGCGCCGCCCCTGACCCCGCGTCGCTACGAGCCGCTCCTCAAGATCGCGTCGGGCGGCACCGCGGCGGTCTACGTCGGAAGCGCCGTCGGCGCGCTCGGCTTCCGCCAGCTCGTCGCGATCAAGAGGCCGCATGCGC
This sequence comes from Labilithrix sp., assembly GCA_028287065.1. GTDB lineage: Bacteria > Myxococcota_A > Polyangia > Polyangiales > Polyangiaceae > Labilithrix. The sequence continues at coordinate 4,737 of JAQBQJ010000545.1, forward strand.
ACCTCACCGACGATCCCGCGTTCTGCGCTGCGCTCGTCGAGGAGGCCCGCATTGCCTCGCGGATCCATCACGCGAACGTGGTCGACGTGCGCGACGTCGAGGTCGACGAGCACGGCATCCAGCTCGTGATGGACTACGTCGAAGGCGCATCGCTCAGCGAGCTCATTCGCAGCTGGTCGAAGGAGCCGCCCGCGCGTGGCGAGGCCGTCGCGGTGCGCATCGTGCTCGACGCGTGCGAAGGCCTCCGCGCGCTCCACGAGCTCACGGGCGACGACGGCGCGCCGCTCGGCCTCGTCCATCGCGACGTGTCGCCGGCCAACGTGCTCGTCGGGCTCGACGGCGTCGCGCGCATCGCGGATTTCGGGCTCGCGAAGCCTCTGCTCGCCGTCGAGCGCACCACGAGCGAAGGCGCGCTGCGCGGCAAGCTCGGGTACATGGCGCCGGAGTACATCCGCGGAAAGTCGATCGATCATCGCATCGACGTCTTCGCGCTCGGCATCGTGCTGTGGGAGTCGCTCGCGAAGAAGCGCCTGTTCCGCGGCGAGAACGACGGCGACACGCTCGATCGCGTGCAGACGCTCGCGCCGCCGCTCCTTGCAGACCTCGCGCCGCACCTCGGCGCCGCGGCGTTCGCGCTCGACGGCGTCATCGCGCGCGCGCTCGCGAAGGATCCCGAGCAGCGCCTTCCGACGATGGCCGCGTTCTCCGCCGAGCTCGAGAAGGTGGCGCGCGCGCACGACCTCGGTGCATCGCACGGCGACGTGCGCGACGCGTTCGCGCCTTCGCTGCGCGCCCAGCTCGACGATCGCCGCCGCCGCGTGCAGAGCGCCACGCCGCCAGCTCCCGGCGCGCCCATCCCGTCAGCGCCTCCGCCGCCGGTGATCCCGTCGCAGCCTCCTCCCTCGTTCTCGCCGGTGTCGAGCAACGATCCGGTCGCCGGGAATGCGCCGTGGGCGTCGCAGTCCATCACGGCGCAGTCGGCGGTTACGACGCGCTCGCGCGGAGGTGTGCTCGCCGTGGTCGGCCTCGGCATCGTCGCGGTGCTCGGCGTCGTCTCTGTCCTCGCGATCGACAATAAGGAGAGCGCTGCGTCACGCATGGCCGCGCCGCATGCCGTCGCGAGCGAGCCGCGTCCGCTCGCTGGGGAACCGCGGACGCGCGATGTTCCGGCGAGGGCGGCGGATTCCTCCACGTCGCCTCCGTCCTCGTCGGGGCCCGCGAGCACGACCGCGACGTCCCGCGGCGTGCACGCCGCGCCGCGGCCTCCCGCGTCGCACCCGATCTCCGACGAGCCTGGAAAAAAGCCTCCGCGGCCCAATCCGTACGCGTCTCCGTCGCCTCCGCGATGAACGACGAAGCGTCCGACATCGACCCGACACAATTCGGACGCCTGGCCGAATCATGATTCGCGCTCTAATGTCCGGACCGTGAACGATTTCGTCGACGACGAGACCACCCGAGTTCCCGCCGAAGCGCGCGGCGTCCGCATCCTCTCCGTCGAGCTCGTCGTGATCGACGGGCCGGACAAGGGACTCCGCGCGCCGGTGCACGGCGGCGTCGCTCGCATCGGCACGTCGGAGGGCAACGACCTCCGGCTCACCGATCGCATGGCATCGCGTGTGCATTGCGAGCTCCGCGTGAAGCCGTCCTCGATCATCGTGCGCGACGCCGGGAGCACCAACGGTACGTCGTGCGAAGGCGTCCGCATCCACGACGGAGAGGTCGCCGCGGGCGCGATCATCCGCATCGGAAGCTCTTCGATCCGCATCGAGGTCGGCGACGAGCCGGCGTTCGTCGAGGTGTCTTCGAGCGAGCGCTTCGGCGAGCTCGTCGGCACGAGCTTCGAGATGCGCCGCGTCTACGCGATGCTCGAGCGCATCGCGGCCGGCGATGCCACCGTGCTCGTGCAAGGCGAGACGGGCACCGGCAAGGACGTCGTCGCACGCTCGATCCACGGCGCATCGAAGCGTCGCGACGCGCCGTTCGTTCCGCTCGATTGCGGCGCGGTTCCCGAGAACCTTTTCGAGAGCGAGCTGTTCGGTCACGTGCGCGGCGCGTTCAGCGGCGCCGTCGGCGATCGGAAGGGCGTCATCGAAGAGGCCGACGGCGGAACACTGTTCCTCGACGAGATCGGTGAGCTTCCGCTCGGCATGCAAGCCAAGCTGCTCCGCGCGATCGAGACGCGCTCGGTTCGTCGCGTCGGTGCGAACATGGCGCGTCCGGTCGACGTCCGCATCGTGGCGGCCACGAACCGTCCGCTCGGCCGCGCCGTCAACGACGGCACGTTCCGCGAAGACCTGTATTACCGGCTCGCCGTCGTCGAGGTCGCGCTGCCGCCGCTCCGCGCGAGGCGCGAGGACATCCCGATGCTCGCCGCGCATTTCCATCGCGCGCTCGGGGGTCAGGGCGAGCTCCCGCAGGCGTTCCTGGCGATGCTCGCGCAGCGCAGCTTCCCGGGAAACGTCCGCGAGCTGAAGAACTTCGTCGAGCGCGCGATGCTGCTCGGCACGATCGCGCCGTCGCCGAAGCGTGCGCCCATCACGGCGACGAAGGACCTCGCCGATCTCGCGCCGCTGCACTTGCCGCTGAAGGAAGCGCGACAGGCGTGGACCGAGAGCTTCGAGCAGGTCTACGTGCGCGCGGTGCTCGAGCGCGCGAAGGGCAACGTCACGCACGCCGCGGAGCTCGCGGGCGTGAGCCGCCGTTTCCTGCAGCGGCTCGCGGCGCGTCTCGGCATCAAGGCGAGCGACGTCGGCGCCGATCCGCAGGACCTCGACGAGGACGGCTGAGCGGTTCCTGGCGCGTCACGCCTGACGCGCGATCACGTCTGCTACGGAGCGTCTCGGACGACGCAGCGAGCCTGGTTTCGAGGCGGATCATCGCGGCACGTTCCCTGCTGCACCAGGGCCCGATGAATCGAGTCTTGGTCGCAGTGCTCGGCTCGGTGATCGTGGCGTGCTCGTCGGGGCCGTCGGCCTCGGACGCATCGGTGTGTCCGCCGAAGGCGAAGACCGCGACGCTGCCTGGCACGGGCGTCCCCGGTACGGGCGGCAGCGCGACGGCCGGCATCGTCGAGGTCACGTCGTTCGGCGACAACCCCGGCGCGCTCAAGATGTTCGTGCATGCGCCGAAGGGCGGGAAGGCTTCGGCGATCGTCGTCGCGCTGCACGGCTGCACGCAGGGCGCGAGCGACTACGTCGGTGCGGGATGGAACGACCTCGCCGACGCCGCGGGCTTCGCCGTCGTGTATCCGGAGCAGACGACCGCGAACAACTACCAGCGATGCTTCCGCTGGTTCGAAGAAGCGCAGATCGCGCGCGAGGGCGGCGAGGCCGCGTCGATCGCGGCGATGACGGCCTACGCGAAGTCGCAGTACGGAGCGACGAAGGCTTTCGTGACGGGCCTCTCGGCCGGCGCGGCGATGACGGCGGTCATGCTCGCGACGTACCCCGACGTGTTCGAGGCCGGCGCGATCATGGCCGGCCTTCCGTATGCGTGCGCCACCTCGCAGACCGACGCGTACTCGTGCATGAGCCCCGGCCGTGACAAGAGCGCGGAGGCCTGGGCGGAGCTCGTGCCTTCGGCCGCGCGCAGCAAGCCGCCGCGCGTGTCGATCTGGCACGGCGATTCCGACTGGATCGTGCGCCCGATGAACGAAGAGCAGCTCGTGAAGCAGTGGACCGGCGCTTCCGGCATCGCCGCCGAGCCTTCGTCGAGTGAGACCCTCGCGGGCGCGACGCATGCACAATACAAGGACGCATCCGGCGTGGTGCGTGTCGAGAGCTGGCTCATCAAGGGCATGGGCCACGGCGTCGCGCTCGCGCCGAAGGACGGCTGCGGGAAGGCCGGCGCGTACCTGCTCGACGAGGGCGTGTGCTCGACGACGAAAGCCGCCGCATTCTTCGGGTTGATTGACGCGGACGGCAAACCGACGCCGGGCGGCAGCGGCGGCTCGGGCGCGACGCCGTCATCGGGCGGCGCGACGGGCGACTGCGATCCGTGAGCGTCGGAAGCGACGACGTGTGCTGAAGCGACGCGGGCAGGCCGGCAGGGGGCACGCGAGCGAAGCGTGAGGACGAGGGCGAGGGCGCGAGCGGGCGCGGGCGGGCGCGAGAGCGAGAGCGAGAACGGACGCGAGAGCGGGACGGCTCGCGCCGAGGGGGGACTGCGACGGCATGCCCAGCCGAAATCGGCGGTCTCGACCGGCCGATCCATTGCTGGAGCGGGTAAAAATAGCTATGCTAATTCAAATGCGCGGTGAGGGGGAGCAGCTGGCGTTTGCGTTTCGGGGGCGCGGTGGCGCTCGGCGTGGGGCTGGGCGGAAGCCGCGCGCCGACCGCGCGGGGTTCCTGCCCCATTTGACGCGGCCGCGGCATCGGCGGTACGAGCCGGTGCACGTGACCGCGCGGACGGTGCGGTCGGCGCCGAACCTGCGTAGCCAGAGCGTGTTCGCCGCGCTCTGCGCGATCTTCGCCAGGGCGTCGGAGAAGGGATTCCGACTGATTCACTTCTCGGTGCAAGGCAATCACGTGCACCTCATCGTCGAGGCGGACGACGGCCTCGCGTTCGCGCGTGGCGTGCAGCGCCTCCTCTCGCGCATGGCCATGGCGGTGAACGCGCTGGCGCGCCGTTCTGGGAAGCTATGGCGCGATCGTCACGATCGACAGCCGCTGGCGACGCCGAGCCAGGTCCGCAACGCGCTCGTCTACGTCCTCTTCAACCATCGCAAGCACGAGCTCGCGAGCGGCAACCCGAGCGAAGCCGCGCTCGCCGGCCTCGACATGTGCTCGTCGACGTCGTGGTTCCACGACTGGTCGCCTGCCTCCGCGCGACCACCCGCCGATCCATCACGCGCTTCGGCGCGACCGCTGGTCGTCCCGCCCCACACGTGGCTCGCGCGCAAAGGCTGGAAACGCCGCGGCCTCCTTCGCCTCGACGAGCTCCCGCGCTGGTAATCGCCCCGACGCGCGGGCGCGCTCTCGAGGAGCGCCCGCCCCCCGCATGCCCTCGCATGCTCTCGCATGTTCGCGATGACGCATCGACGTTCGTGGAAGGGCCTCGTCGCTCTCCTCTTCATCGCGCTCACCGTCGCGGTCCTGAGCGCAGCGCGCGCTCCCGCGACCTCCGACGAACGCGATCGGCTCGGGTCGGTCGCGGACGCCAAGGCGAAGGGCAGAGCGCCCCCGCCGGAGGCGAAGCAAGACCAGGACCGCCCCCGCCGGCACCCCGCGCGCACGCCGCTCCCGACCGAGATCTGGAAGCAGATGCCGCGCGGCTCTGTCCGCGACTGAGCGATCTCCACCACTCGAACGTGCGCGACAGCCGCTGCACCGAACGGCCTCTGCGCATGCCCAGCCGGGTTCGCGCGCTGCGCCGGCAACACTGGAGGACGGCGCCCAGCGCCACCGCCCAGATCTGGCCCAGCGTGTCGCCCGACATCCGGTACACGAGCACGCCGGAGTCGCGCAGCACGCACATCACGTCGGGCACCGCGGCCTGCTTGCCGGACGCGAGCTGCACGGGCGCGAGCGCGCCGCTCACGAGATCGTACGACCAGATGCCGTACGCGCTGGCGTAGAGCACGCGCTTCTCCCAGGTCGCGATGCGCGTGAGGAATTTGTGCTCCAGCTTCGGCGCGTCTGCGAAGTAGTCGGCGCGGTTCGCGAGGTCGTCGCCGAGCTCGAAGCGCGACGCGGCGTCGTCGTGGTTGTTGCGGTAGATGCGCAGCGCGGCGCCCGAGGTCGTCGACGCCCGCGTCGGGATCGCTCGTGCCCGTTTCGTCGGGATCGACGATGCCTGCGTCGTTCGGGACGTCCGCGAGGCGCAGATCGGAGCAGCCAGCGCCCCCACCGGGCGCACCGAGCGCGGCGCTCACGAACGCAGAAACCAGAGTGGAGCGCCGCACCGTCCTATGACGGTGGCACGCGGTCAGCTCGCGATCTCGCGAACGCCCTCGAGCAGGACGTCGATCTCTTCGGTCGTGTTGTACACGTGCGGGCTCGCGCGGACCGTCCCCGGCAGATGCGCGCGTGCATGAAGGACGTGCGTGCAGTGGAAGCCGGCCGAGACGCACACGCCGAACATGTCGCACAGCGCGCGCGCCACGCTCTCCTGCGTCATCGCGGGCGCATCGACGACGAACGTCGCGAGCGCGATGCGCTGCTCGTACGGCAGCTTCTTCGCGAGGATGCGGACGCCCGGGATGTCGGAGAGCCCTTCGAACAGGTACTTGCTCATCGCGAGGTCGTGCTGGCGGATCGCGTCCATGCCGATGGCGCGCATCCACTTCACCGCCGCGCCGAAGCCGATCGTGGCCTCGATCGCGGGCGTCCCGGCCTCGAACTTGAACGGAGCATCGCGCGGGACGAAGCCGCCGACGTCGATGTCGTTGTTCAGCGAGATCATGCCGCCGCCCACCTGGTAGAGCGGGCACTTCGCGAGGAACTCCTTGCGCGACCACAGGATGCCGACGCCAGAGGGACCAAACGCCTTGTGGCTCGAGGCGGCGAGGAAGTCGACGCCGAGCTTCGCGACGTCGAGCGGGAGATGCGAGAGCGACTGCGCGGCGTCGAGCAGCACGGGTACGCCGCGCGCCTTCGCGATGCGGACGACCTCTTCGACGGGCGCGATCGCGCCGGTCACGTTCGAGACGTGGCCGATCGAGACCAGCTTCGTCTTCGACGTGATGAGCTTCTCGATTGTCTCCCAGCGCGGCACGCCGTCCTCGTCGATCGGGACGGGGACCGGCTTGCCGTGGACGCGCCACGGGATCCAGTTCGCGTGGTGCTCGCTCGCGGGGAACACCACCTCGTCTTCGGGGCCGAGCTCGAGGCCGTTCGCGACGAAGTTGATCGCCTCGGTCGTGCCGCGCACGAGGACGACCTCGCCGGGGCTCGCGCCGATGAGCGCAGCGACCTCGCGCCGTGCGTCGTCGAAGAGGCGCGTCGCCTCTTCGCCGAGCGAGTGGACGCCGCGATGCACGTTCGCGGTCGAGCGCTCGTAGTAGTTCACGACCGCGTCGATGACGCTGCGCGGCTTCGGCGTGGTCGATGCGTTGTCGAGGAAGACGAGCGGCCGGCCGCACAGCTCACGCGTGAGCAGCGGGATCTGCGAGCGCACGCTGCGTGCGTGGCCATCGATCGTCTCCTTCATCGTTCTACTCCCTCGAAGAGATCGTACGTTGCGTTCGGCGCGACACGCCGCGAGATCCGGTACTTGCCATTCGGCTCGACGGCAATGGCGGTGGCGGCGCGAGCAGAGATGGTCATGCCCTCGAGCAGCGGAGCGAGCGCGGCCCGCGCGGCGTCTGCCGACCCCCCGACGACCTCGACGTCGACGTTCGTCGCGTCGCGCTGCACCACCTGGTAGGCGCGCGGCGATGCAACGGCGATGGCACGATCGATCGCGCCCGGCGTGACGATCGCGCCGTCGGGCCGGAGGATCGCATCATCGAGCTTCCCTTCGACGCTCACGAGCGGCGAGACCGTCGTGAAGCGCGACGGCGCATCGGCGACCTGGACGAGATCGCCGAGCACGTACCGCACGAGCGGCTGCACCTCGCGATCGAGCGTCGTGACGACGACGAGCGCGACGTCCTTCGCCCCCGGCGTGGGCACCTTCGCGCGCAGCAGCTCGACGTGCGTGGTGAAGGGCGCATGGTGGAGGAGACCGTCGTCGTCCTGCACGAACAGGATGCCCGCCTCGCGAGCGCCGTAGATCTGCACGACGTTCGCCGGGTTCGTGACGCGTGCGAGCGCCTCGCGATGCGCGGTCGTCGTGAGGCCGCGCGTGAGACCGACGAAGCCGCGGACGTCGAGCCTGCGTCCGAGGACCGCCGCATGACGCGCGAGCACGTCGAGGTAGAACGGATCGGCGAGGAGCCCGATCGTCTCGTGACGGGCGAGCTCGTCGAGCATGCGCGTCATCACGGACTCGGACCAGAACGTGGGATCCTGTCGCGAGTTGAGGTGGAGGCGGTTGCCCTCGAGCCGGTCCTCGTACTCGGGATCGCCGGAGCCGCACGATCCCGTCCCGCGCTCCGGCACCCAGAGCACCGCATCGCGGTACGCTCCGAGCTCGCCGGCGAGCGCCGCTGCGGCGCGCGTGTTCACGCCGAGCGCGCGCGCCTCCTGCGATCGCCACCACGCACCGTCCCAGAGCAGACGGACGCGCGCCTCGGCGAGGCCCGTCTCGACGACGGCGAGCTTGCCGGACGCGAGCTCGGCCTTGGCGTCGCGCCCTTCGGGCAGCCATGCCTTCGGGAGCGTGGGCCGGATCTTCGCTGCTGTGAGGAGGGGAAGTGCGGCAAGCGCTCCGTCGAGAGGCGCCGCCTCGGTCGGCGCGGAGAGCGCCTGCTTCGAATAGAACGGCACGTTCGCCAGCGCCTCTCGGATCGCGCGCACGGTGCGGAGGGCGTGCTCGCCGTCGCGCGCTGCTCGCGGGTGCGTGGTCTGGTCCAAACGCGACATGATGCCGGGCAGATAGCACAGGGCCCGCCCGCCGCGAACGGAGGCGGTTTTTCCGAGTGCGCGAACCATACCGGTCGGTATAATGAGCACATGGAAGCCAACGTGGCGGACCCGTTTCCGAGCGCGCCCCCTCCCGAGATGCGAAGCCCGTCGGTGCCGCCGGGGCTCTCGCCCGGCATGATCGTCGCGAACAAGTACGAGCTCGTTCGCAAGCTCGGGACCGGTGCCATGGGCGAGGTCTGGGCCGCGCGTCACAAGACCCTCGACGAAGAGGTCGCGATCAAGCTCGTCATGCGCGGCGTCGATCACGAGGACGGAACGTCCGCGGACAGCCGCTTCCTCCTCGAGGCGCGCGTCGCCGCCGCGCTGTCGCGCAAGACGCGACACATCGTGGCCGTCACCGATCACGGTCAGGACGGCGCGCTCGGCTATCTCGTCATGGAGCTCCTCGCCGGCGAGTCGCTCGACCAGCGCATCGCACGCACCGGCGCGCTCCCCGTCGCCAAGGTCGCGCCGATGATCACGCAGCTCGCGCGCGGCCTCTCCATCGCGCATGCCGAAGGCGTCGTGCATCGCGATCTCAAGCCGTCGAACGTGTTCGTCACGCTCGACGAGGACGGCAATGCGGTCGCGAAGGTCCTCGACTTCGGCATCGCGAAGCTCCGTCGCGGCCTCGATCGGAAGGCGGCACATGCGACGCAGCGCGGGTTCCTCCTCGGCACGCCCGCGTACATGAGCCCCGAGCAAGCGCGCGGGAAGCCGATCGATCACCGCGCGGACGTGTGGGCGCTCGCCGTCATCGCCTACCACATGCTCACGAACGAGTTCCCGTTCGACGGCGGATCCGGCCCGGAGCTCTTCGCGCGCATCTGCCGGATCGAGCCGATCGCCATCCGCGACCGGCGCCCCGATCTGCCGCAAATCGTGGGCGATTTCTTCACGCGGGCGTTCGCTCGGCGCATCGAAGATCGCTTTCAATCCGCCCTCTCGCTCGCGAGCGCGTTCGAGCAGCTCGAGCCGCTCGCGGGCGGAACGATGCTCTCGCTGCCGCCGCCTCCGGCGCTGTCGATGATCGACGGCGACTACGCGAACGCGGGGCTCGACGAGTCGCTCTTCGTCGCCGGCGTTCCGCGCAAGAGGCCGTGGATGCCGAGGCTCGTCACGGGCGTGCTCGGCGTCGCGGTGCTCGGCCTGACCGCGGCGTTGCTCAGCGTGTACTTCGAGCGCGAACCGACGCGTGCTTCTGCGCTTCCGGCATCTCCGAGCGTGACGGGCCTCGTCGCGACCACCGCCAACACCGTCACTGCGCCACCCGAGGTTCCCGCCAAGTCCGACGGGCCGCTCGTGATCTCGACCGACGGTCTTCCGACGGCCGCCACGCCGCCGATCGTCCACGCCGGACGTCGCGCGCCCGCGAACGTCGCGCCCGTCGGGATCGCCGCCGCCGCCGAGCCTGCAGCCGCAGCGGTCGCCGCGCCTGCCGAGAAGGCCGCGCGGCGCCTCGACAAGTCCGAGGTGTTCTGACGCTCAGCGAGGGAGGCGGCGCGCGAGCACCCGGTGCTCGACCGTCCACATGAGCGGGAGAGCGCACGCTCCGAGCACGATCGACACGTACGCCGTGGTGTTCACGCCCACGAGGGAGTGATCGGGCAGCTCGCTCAGGAACTGCGTCGACGCGAAGGCCGCGAGCGCGGAGGCGAGGTGCTGGACCGACGACTGGATCGACGAGAAGCGCGCGCGCTCGGCCGGGAGCGGCACCTTCGACGTCAGGGTGTTGTACGCGACGTTCCGGAAGGCCATCGCGAGCATGAACAGCACGAAGATCAGCATCACCGGGAACACCGGCGGCACGCGCGCGAAGCCCAGATACATGATGACCGATACGAACACCGTGCCGAACGTGGCGACGCGCGCCGAGCCGAATCGATCGACGAGCACCCCGACGCCGCGCATCGCCACGAAGCTCACCGCACCGCCGACGAGGTAGAGGAGGCCGAGGCGCGCTCGCGGATAGCCGAGGTTGTAGAGGAGGTACGGCGCGATGTTCGGGATCACGATGAAGCTCGCGGCCATCACGAACGTCGTCATGAGCAGCGACAAGAACACGTCGGCGCGCACGAGCTCGAGGAGATCGCGCCCGAAGCGACGCTGTCGCGCGAGCGCGAGGTGACCGAACATGGGCGGGAGCACCGCGTGCGCGTACGTGCCGAGCACGGCGCCGAGGACGCCGACCGCGATGAACGGAAGACGCCACCCGCCGCGCCGCGCGAGCTCGAGACCCGCGGGCACGCCGAGGATCGACGCGATCGAGAACGCACCCATCACCGCGCCCATCGCTCGACCGCGGCGCTCCGGCGGGATCACGTCCGCGATGATCGAGTAGGAGAGCGACGTCGCCGGACCTCCGAAGGCGCCTGCCACGACGCGCGCGAGCATCAGCGTGCCGAGCCCCGTCGCGAAGGCGCCCGAGAACGTCCCGAGCACGAGGCCGGCCATCGCGACGGAGAGCGCCTTCTTGCGATCGAAGCGATCCAGGAAGAACGCGCCGGCGAGGCCCGAGATGCTCGCGGCCGCCGTGTAGCTGCCTCCGACGTAGCCGATGTGCGAGAGCGGGATGTCGAGCGCCGTCGCGAAATCCGGCCCGAGCGGCAACACGATCATGAAATCGAGGATGTTGACGAACTGGACGGCGCCCACGCAGAAGACGATCGCTCGCTCCGACGTTCCGCCGATCGACGACATCGTTCGCCAGCATATACGTCGGCGAACGAGCGCATCGCCTCACGCGTGAGAAGGGCTCCGCGAGGCCGAGAACTTGGCCTTTCCGCTCCGGAGCCGATACCCGGACCACATGGGCAAGCACGTCTGCTTCGGGGGCCTACTGTTCGTCGTCGCCGCATGCGGAGGCGGCGTCGACCACGATCCCGCCTCGCGCGCGAACCTGCCGGAAGCGCAGCGCGACCCCGACCAAGGACTGTATCTCGGACCCGAGAAGGGCGGCCCGGAGCAGGTGGCCGAAGGCGTGGGAACGCCGAGCGCGATCGCGATGACGGACGAGCGCGTCGTCTTCACGACGCGCACCACGACGGTCGCGAGCGAACAGGTGCAGGCCGGCGGTCTGTTCGTCAAAGACAAGCACGTGGGGCCCGCGCTCATGCTCTCGGTCGATCGTCAGGGCGCGTCGTTCGATGCGCTCACGACCGACGGCACGACGGCGTTCGTCGCCACGAGCGACGGCCGGCTGCTCGTCACCCCCGTCTCCGGCGGCGAGACGAAGACGCTCGCTACCCTCGCGGCGCCGGCCGTGGTCCTCGCGACGTCGGGCAAATACGTGTACTTCGCATCGAACAACGGCGCGCTCGCGCGCATCGCGAAGACGGGCGGAGAGGCCGAGCCTCTCGCGACGATCACCGGCGCGATTCGTGGTCTCGAGGCCGACGACGTCGCGGCGTACGTCGCGACCGGCGCGGCGGAGGAGACCCCCGCGGGCATCGTGCGCGTGCCGCTCGACGGCAGCGCCGTGAAGGTCCTCACGTCCGGCGCGGAGCCGTGCGCGATGATCCGCGACGGACGAAGCCTGTTCTGGACGAGCCTCGCACCGGCGACGGAGACCGAGCCGTCGAAGGTCGCCAAGGGCGAGGTCCGCCGCATCTCGCTCGACGGTGGTCAGGTCGCGACGGTCGCGTCGGGCGCGTTCAGCGCGTGCGCGATCGCCGCCGACGAGGACAGCCTGTACTTCGCGACCACGGTGCCGAACGCGCTCCCGGTGAAGTCCGGCGGCGCCGGCACGACCGCGAGCGGGCTCGGCCTCATGCGCGCGCCGATCG
>JAQBQJ010000083.1 GCA_028287065.1 Labilithrix sp.
GCAGCCTCGTCGCGCGGCGGCGGCGGCGCGGGCGTGTCCTCGCCCGAGCAGTCCTCGTCGATGCCGTTGCCGGGGATGTCGATCGCGGTCGGATTGATGCGCGGATCGGCGTCGTTGCAATCGGCGCCGCCGAAGCGCGCCGAGTGACCGTCGTGATCGCGATCGGTCGCGCGGCGCATCGCGGACAGCGAGAGATGCGCGAGCGGCGCATGCACGTCGATGCCCGCGCCGAGCGCGGGCGCATCGCCGAGCGCCGACGAGACGCGAAGGAACAGGACGGCGAAGAGCAGGAACACGGCAGCGCCGGCGGGCGTCGCGATTCGCGCGTGACGCGTGCGCACGACGGTCCCGCCGCCATACGCGGCCGCCGAGATCAGCATCGCGTACGCGACCGGACGGAGGTCGAGCTCGGGGCGCGTGAGCACGCCGAAGATTCCGACACCCACGATCCCTCCTGCGCCGCCCGGATCGCCGGTCGCGATCCCTGCGCCGAGGAAGATCGCGACGACGAGCAGCGCCGCAGCGCCGGTCACGAGCGGATCGTTCATGCGTGAAGCGGTCGGGAGCCTGGCGACGAAGCGCCATGCGGTCGGCAGGATCGCGAGCGCGGCCATCGTGGCGAACAGCGCGAGCGCGACGGTGCCGAGGCCCATCGTGAAGCCGCTCTCGACGGCCGCGCGCGCGAAGAGCGCGCCGCGCGCGAACTGCGCGGCTCCCACGGTCATCACGAACAGCACCATCACCAGCAGAGGCGCCAGGGCGGCCGCGCGGATGCGCACCGACCTCCGCCCGCGCAGGACGGCGATGTCTTCGGCGACGGTCGAGCGACCTTCCGGCTCGACGACGAGCGCGAGCACGAACACACCGCTCGCGAGGAGGAGCGCGATCGGAAAGAGAAGACCGCTCTCCGTCGCGAGGATCGAGCCCATCGACGGCGTGCGGTCGCTCGCGGCCGAAGACCCTTGCGAGACCATGCGCGACTCGAGGAGCGCCACCAAGAACGCGCCGGCGAATGCGCCGGCAACGGTCAAGAGAGCTCTCTGGATGAGTCGCGCACGAAGCACGGCGAGAGTGTGCCCTGGGTTGTCGGCGGGCGCGAGCGCGGCGTCAGCGCGCGGGCCACGCATCCTCTTTCACGGCGTCAGCGTGCGGCTCTCGTGAGCTTCGCGATCAGCTGCGCGCGGCTCGAGACTCCGTAGGCGCGAAACAGGACCTTCATGTAATCGCGGACCGTGTGGCCGCTGATGCCGAGGCGCGCCGCGATCTCCTTGTCGGTGGCGCCGACGAGGACGGCATCGAGCGTCTCGCGTACGCGCGGAGCGAGCTTGGGCGCGTCGCTCGCGCGTGGCTCGAACAGGCGTCCGACGCCGAGATGCGCGAGGTGGAGCGTGGCGCGGTCGTCCTCGTCGAAGGGAGCATCGTTCGCGGCGCGCATGAAGCCGAGGCCTTCGATCGTTCCGTCCGGAAAGCGCCAATGGCTGCCGAGGAAGTGATCGAGCCCCGCGGGCCGCACGTATTCGTTCACCCAGAACGATCGTCGCCATTCGCGCTGTGGCACGAGCTCGGCGCTGGTCGCCGTGAACGGCTCGCACCCCGCGCTCGCATCGACGCGCGCGAACACCGCGGCGTGGTACGGCGTATCGACCGTGAGCACGTCTGCGCGCTTCGGCAAGTGGAGCGCCGCTCCGAGATCGTCGACCGCCCCGGAGATCACGGCGCCGACGAGAGACTGGAGCCGCTCCTTGAAGTGGCGCCGCGCCGCGGCCGTGCGCGCGCCGATCTCCGCGACCTCGCGCACGAGAAGCGCCGCTTCCCGGGCGCGCTCCGTCCGTACGAAACCCTTCACACGCGAATTATCACACGTGCCGGATCGGCGCGCCACGCGCGAGGACCACGGCCTCGGTGCGGGATCGTGCGCCGAGCTTCGAGAGCACACGACCGACGTGGGTGCGCACCGTCTCGACCGACACGAACAGCCGCGCGGCGATGGCGGCGTTGCCGAGTCCCTCGCACATGATCGCGAGGACGGCGGCCTCGGCGCGCGTCAGCCCGAAGCGCTGCGCGATCTCGCCGCCCGGCGCGCTTTTTTCGGTGCGGTCGCGCTCGAGCTCGACGAGCAGGAGCGGAGCGCCCGACGCGGCCCGCACGTGCGCGAGATGGATGCGCACGGTATCGGACCCGAGGCGAACCGTGAGCGTGCATGCCTGTTCGTTCGCGCGCGTCACCGCGTTGCGGATCGTCTCGAGCGAAGGCCCTCGCGCCGCGCCGAGGAGCCGCTCGCACGCCGGCGACGCCCAGATCACCTTCCCCGCCGGTGAGAGCACGAGACGTGCGGGCCCGTCGGTCGCCCCGACGAGCGCCTCGAGCGCCTCCTTCTGCAGATCGAGATCGCGGAGACGTTCCGCGCGCGCGGCGGTCGCGGCGAGCGCCGGAAGCGCACGTGCGAGGAGCGCGTGGTGCGACGACGCGAAGTCCTCGCCGCTCGGCGGTCGCGCGAAGAGCAGCCCGGTCATCCCGGGCGAGCCGTACGGCACGTGCGTGAGCCACGCGCATACGAGGTGCTCGAGCTCGAACGGCGCGTAGAACTCGCCGTATGCGGCGCTGCGGCGATAGGAGCGCTTGTCGACGTGCCGTGTCGCGTGCACCACGCGCGGTCGCGCGTCGAGCCGGCGCGGGAATTGCTGAATCGGATCGATATCCAAATAGTGGCTTGCGTAATGGTGAATCTCGCCGGCGAGCGCACCGGCGATCGGCGTGAGCCGCCCTTCGTCGTCGTAGCGATAGAGGAGCGCCGCGGAGGCGCCGACCGCCCGCGCCAGGTGCGGGAGCACGTGCTCGCCGACGTCACGAAGGCTCGTTGCAGACGCGGTCGCGGTGAGCGCCGACTCGAGCGCGTTCCCTGTCGCAGCCCGCATATCGAAGAGAGTAGCGAGCGCAGGAATCGACCGATATCCCCGAAAAGGGGGATCTCGAAATCACCCTTTCGGGGGACGCCGCCGGAGCACGCCGTCGTCACGATGGCGCGAGGAGGCATGCATGAAGACCAAGCAGATCGTTCTCGGTGCGTTGGCGGCAGGTTCGTTCGTCGCGGCTGCGGGCTGCGAGGCGCCGAGCGGCGAGGAGCGCGCCGGTGAAGCGCACGTTGCAAGCGCATCGGCAGCGGTGACCGCGCCAGGCTGCGCGAACAGCGCGGCGTACGAGATCCCCGGCGTGGGCGGCGCGCTGTTCAACACGCTCGCGGTCGACACGGCGATCCTGCCGATGTGGCAGGTCGGAAAGGTGCTCGCGAACGATCAGATCCACATGCTGCGCATGGCGAGCGACGCGGGGCTCGCGATCCGCGACAAGCACGTCCCCGCGTACGTCACGTTCGACGCGACCGGCAACGTCGTACGGGTCGATTCCGGCGGCTTCTACCAGTGTGCGACGCTCGCCGATTGCCAGCGCTACCTCACGGACGTGGTCGGCCAGTATCGCCTCGACGGCACGGCGTTCGCGGCGCGCCCGGAGTTCCACGGAAGCTTCGAGGGCCATGCCTACGAGGTGATCGGCGCGGCGAAGTTCCGCGAGGTCCCCGAGGATTACGCGATCAAGATCACGCGCTGGCGCGTGACCACGCCGGGGTGGAATCCGCGTGCGTTCCTGGCGCAGCGCTGGGCGCATCAATCGCGCGACGAGGCGTGTCAGCGCGGCACGCTCGCGCAGGCGCATCTCTTGTGGAGCGAGGCCGAGGGCGTGGTCGCGGAGGTGACGATCGGAGCGAAGGTCGAAGCGCCGCCGGGAAATCCGACGCCGTACTTCGTCGCGACGCTCGGCGCGCTCGCCGCGCAGGACGTGCTCGATCCGCTCCTCGATCGCGTTCCCCTCGCGCGCATCGCGCCGGCGGTGACCAATACGTACCTCGTGCTCACGTACTGGCCGAGCGCGCTCGCGCCGGGGCGGTGGCCGAACTCGTCGTCCGCGACGCCGGGCGGTCCCCTCCCCGAGCCGTTCTGCGGCGACGGCTCGTGCAACACGACGGTCACGCATGTGGAGAACGCCTCGACGTGCCCGGTCGATTGCGCGCCCGGATGCGGCGATGGAACCTGCGCGGGCGGCGAGACCGCGAGCACGTGCGCGGTCGACTGCAGGCCGTAGCTCCTGAGAGCTCGCGCGTCAGGGCATGCGCGCGAGGCCCACGAATGCGGGGCTCGCCACGTCGACGGTCTTGCCGAGCGACGTGAGCGCGCCGGTCGCGGCGTCGATCCGGAATCCGACCACCTGCCCGGCGTCCTGGTTTGCTGCGTAGAGCAGCGTACCGGCGGGATCGACGCCGAAGCTCCGCGGGCGGTCGGCTCCGGTGAGCGCGTTCGCGACGCGCGTGAGGGTGCCGTCGGCGGCGTTCACGGTGAAGTGCGCGATGCTGTCGTAGGCGCGCGTCGATGCGTAGACGTGCTTGCCGGACGGGTGCACGTAGATCTCCGCGCCGGACACGCCCGCGGCGCTCTGCGCGGGGGGCAAGGCGGACACGGTCTGCTTGGCGGTGAGCTTCCCGGTCGTCTTGTCGTAGTCGAACGTGGTGAGCGAGATGGCGGTCTCGTTGACGACGTAGGCCCACTTCTCGCTCGGGTGGAAGCCGAGATGGCGCGGCCCGGCGCTCGCGGGCAGCGCAGCGGTGCCGTTGGCAACGAGGGTCCCGTTGCCTTTGTCGAACGTGTATTGTGCAACCACATTCGCGCCGAGCGCGGGCACGAACACGTGCGCGCCGGAGGGATCGGTGCCTGCCCAGTGGGACATCGCGCCCGACGACTTGGTGTCGGTGGCGGCGCCGAGCATTCCGGTGGCGTCGATCGGGAGGACCGACGCCGAGCCGGCGGTGTAGTTGGCGACGAACACCCATGCGCCGGTGGGATCGAGCGAGACGTGCGTGGGTCCCGCGCCGCCGGACGGCTGCGTGTTGCGCTCGGTGAGCGCGGCGGTCTGCGGATCGAAGGAGAAGGAGCGGACGGTCGGGTTGACGTCGACCTCGTCGACGGCGACCACGCGACGACGCGCGGGATCGAAGGCGAGGAAGGATGGGTTCGTGCCGGCGGGCGAGTCCTTCTTGAAGGTCCATGCGCCGCTCGCGGCGTCGACGAGGTAGACGCGGATCTTCCCGCCGGGCCCGCCGACGAACGCGAAGAGCTCGCCAGCGGTCGCGGCGTCGACGTCGGGGCCGCCGTCGCTCGTGGGGTCCGTTCCGCCGTCGGGCCGAGCTTTCGCATCGGTCATGGTACCGCCGCCGTCGGTGGGAGAACCGCCGCTCGCGCCGTTCCCGGTTCCGTTTCCCGCGGAAGGCTCGGTCGAGCACGCGTGGAGCACGGCGATGGGCGCGAACGCGAGGGTGAGGAGCCAGCGCGCTTGCATGCACGGATGGTAGTGCATCGCTCAAAAGGTTCCGAACGCTCCGACGGAGAAGTCACCGCGCGGATCGACGTGCGCTGAAGGCGTGACCGTGAAGGCCTTGGGGCGGCGCGGCGTGGCCGCGACCGACTCGTGCGAGATCGCGAAGACGTCGATCAAGCTCGCCGTCACCATGCCGGCGCCCGCCGCCAGGATCCCGACGGCGACGGCACCGAGCCCGCAATAGTCTCCGGAGTCTTTGCCGCACGATTGAGCGAGGAGCGCGTAGCTGACCCCGCCTGCGACCAGCGGCAACCCGACGCGCAGGCCGAGGCTGCCCAGCGCCGCGCCTCCCCTCCCGTGTCCGGCGTGCACGATCGGCGCGCCGACCGCGTACATCGTCAAGAAGATCGGAAGCTCCTGGGTCGCGGCGCCGGCGACGACCGCCGCGCCGTCGACGAGCAGGACTTGCCAGCCGTACCAGCGGGACTCCGTGGGCGGCGAGTCTTCTTCGTCGCACCATGCGCTCGGGGCGAACGTGAGGACGGTCAGGGCAAGCAAAGCGGCAAGCGACGTGCGGTGCATTCGGATTTCCCTCCGAACGACAGCCTGGCCACGCGGCCGTGCGTTCCCAACTGACACGAGCTGACACGTTCATCTGCTATGAATCGCGCGCGATCCTTCCTTTTCGCCAGATCCCATCCTTGTACGTGGTCGCCTGCGAGACTTCGTGAACCTGAGCGTCGTCAGAGTCCGACGCGCGAGAGCATGAAGGGCCGCTGCGGGCCGAGCACCTCCCCGGGCGCGCCGCCGGCTTTGACCAGACAGATCGCGCCGACCTTGCCGGTGGTGGTCTTCTTCTTCGCGAGCACGAAGAAGATGTCGCGCGGCTGCGAGGCCTCGTCGAGGAAGCGAATGGCGGGACCGATCGCAGGATTGTCGACACCGAGCTCGACGCGCCCGGTCTGGGCGTGGTTGTCGACGGTGCGGACGTAGCTCGGCATGCCCTGGTTGGTGGTGGCGGGATCGGCGGAGACGGTGAGCGACGCGATGACGCCGGGCGCAGCCAGCCCGAAGCCGCTGCGCATGTAGCTGCCGCGAACGCCGCGCCACTCGGCGATGGTGGTGGTCCATCCGGTGCCGGTGCACTCGGGGTAGCCGCTGGGGGCGGCGGTGGTGAGGGCGGAGTCGTCGGTGGCTGCGACGGTGGAGTCGTCGTCGCCCGGCGCGTGGGTGCACGCCGCGCTGGTGAGGGTGAAAGGCAGCGAAGCGAGAAGGATGAGGAAGCTCTTGGTCGTCATGATCGCGGCGCCCTGTGCAAGGGGGTGGCCGGCGTGGGCGATCGCGAGATGACGGTGGATTCGGGCGGTGAGTTACCGGGAGGTGAACGGGATCGCAGTCGAGATCGCGGGCGGGGCACCGGGAGGTGACTGGGGAACATCGCGTTCCGAGGCGACTTCGCGCAACCCATGGCGGCGGCGGCCGAACGGACGCTCATGACCACGATCGAGCGTAAATCCCGGTGTTCTGCGGACGAGATGTCGTGAACGACTGCCATACCGTCGTGAAGGCAGTGATCGACAAGTGCCACGAGGAGACGATCGCGAAGGCCCTCGAAGCGGATGCGGCGACGCGGCCGGGCAATGCTGCGGCGGGGGCGCGGTGATGAAGACGGCGTCCGTGGTGATGTTCGTGGCGGCGGGAGTCGCGGCGCTCGTGGCTGCGTATCTCTACAGCTTCTGCATGCTGCTCGAGAGCGGGTGTCATGCGGGAGATGCGAGCGCGTGCGCGAGGCTCGCGGGCACGCTGCGCGGATCGATGTGGACGGCGGCTGGCGCGGTCGCGTGCGTGGCGTGTGGATTCGCGCTGAGGCGCGCGAGTGGTATCTCGCGGAACGCGCCGCACGCGTGAACGAGCGTTCGCAGGCAGGCGTCGTGACTCGAAATGCACGCGCATTCGCGCTCGGCACACGAAGTGCTTGCGCGGCGCGACGATGACGAGCTCACGTGCGGCGCAAGCGTTTCTCGTGGCGGTCCTTCTCGCGATCGCGACCGGCTGCAGCTCCACCGCGGTGGGCAGCGAAGACCCGCCGGAGGTGAAGCAGGAAAAATCGCTCCGCGCTGCCGGTTGCACGTCCGAGGTCTGCGTCCGCGCGGGGAGCGCCGGCTGTTGGGAGCAGCAGCCGTTGATCTCGGCGTGCCGCAGCTGCGAGCGCACGTACCGAGACAGCTGGGCGGCGTCGGTGTGGACGGGCTGCAAAGCCGAGTTCGACGCCTACGCTGCGTGCCTGCGTACCTCCGACTTCCGCTGCGACGAGGCGGGCGTCGCAACGCCGGCGAGCTGCGATGCGGAGAAGCTCGCGGCGGAGCAGTGCCTCGCAGGGCCCGACGCGGGCAGCACGGAGTGACGCGACGGCGAGCGTCTTTCGCTAGCATCCGGCCATGAGCTCCGACTACGAGAAGGTCGCCGACAAGGTCGGCCTCGTTCCGAACGTCCGACGGAAGGACAACGTCTACCAAGCCGCCGCCGTCGCCGGGACGACGGTCATCGCGGCGATCGTCGGGCTGATCTACGGCGGATGGCCGGTGGGTGCGCTCGCCGGCGCGCTCGCCGGCCTCGTCGTGAGCGGATTTCTCAGCGGGCTCGTGCTGATGATCATCGGGCTCGGTCGGAAGTGATCGGTACTCGCACGAAGCAAGGCGTCAGAACGTCCTCGTGACACCGAGGTTCACTCCGAACAGCACTTCTGCGTCCAGAGCTTCTACCGCACGTTGCGTCGGGCTCTGCGCGAACGCAGGCAACGACTGGATGGTCGCCATCACGAACACGGCGACCACCCCTGCTCGCTTCGTCATGCCCCCCGGCCCCTTTCGCGAGCTTCGAGACATACCCGGGCCATAGGGCCGCAGGGAATCGCGGAAAACCGTCATGCGACAGGCCGTGTCGCAGCAGCAGCTCGAGCAGCCGATCGTGGTCTGCGTCGACGAGCGGCACGCGACGGGCATTTCGCGCAGTTCGCGCCGATGTAGTGCTGTCCCGGACAGCGCGAGGGGTGGCACGGGCCAGCCCTCGTCACGCGAGCAGCGTTGCCAGCATCTCCAGGTCGAACGTGCCGCCGGCGTCCGAGTCCGTCACGACGTCGTCGAAGAGCTGGCGCTTCTTCGCGTGCAAAGCGAGCACCTTCTCCTCGATGGTCTCCTCGGTGACGATCCGCACCACGGTCACCGGCCGCTCCTGGCCCATGCGGTGCGCGCGGCTCGTGGCTTGATCCTCGACGGCCGGGTTCCACCAGGGGTCGAGCAGGATGACGACGTCCGCCGCCGTCAGGTTCATTCCGACGCCGCCGGCCTTCAGGCTGACGAGGAAGACGTCACCCTTGCCGCCCTGGAATGCGTCGACCTGTTCGGCGCGCGCCCCCTGCGTCATCGTCCCGTCGAGCCGGGCGCACTCGATACCGCGCTGCTCGAGGTCGAGCTTCGGCCCCTCGGGCGCAGCGCCTGCGAGCCGCGCGACGGGCGTATCGCCGCGCGCGCGTGCGCGCGCCGCGGTGACCTCGTGGGACGCGTGGTACGCTCGAGGGAGCGATGTGGAAGCTGGGCTCGGCAAAGGACAACGAGCGCTTCATTCGCGAACGGGCGCAGGCGCTGTCTCCCGAGGAAGGACTGAGCATCCTCGAGGAGCATCGCGCGATGACCTATGACGACCCCGAAGCTCCACCCCGACTTGAAAGAGTTTTTGTGCTGTCTCGAGGACCATCGCGTGCGGTTCGTCGTTCTCGGCGGACACGTGCTCGCCACGCTCGGTAGACCGCGATACACGGACGCCCTCGACGTCCTCGTCGAACCGACGAAGGCGAATGCGCGCCGGCTCGGCATGGCGTTGCTCGCGTTCGGCTATCCAGAGCTGGCCCTCCAGACCGAGGCGCATTTTTCCGAGCCGGAGCGCATGGCGACGCTCGGCCACCCGCCGGTGGCGATCGACATCCTGAGCAGCACGCCCGGCGTCGACTTTCGCGAAGCGTGGCGAGGACGAAGGATGCTCGCGATCGGCGGACGCCAGATCGCGTTCCTCGGTCTCGCCGAATTCGTGAAGACGAAGCGAGCGTGTGGCCGGCCGAAGGATCTCCTCGACCTCGAGCTGCTTCGAGAAGCGGGCCTCCTTCCGGCCGCCGCCGGAGCGCGGGCGCCGGCGCGCAAACGCCCGTCCCGAAAGAAGCACACTGCTCGCCGGCCCGCGGGCCGCGCCGCGAAGCGCTAGCGGGCCCGTTTACGCAAAGCGAGCACGCCGAGGGACCATTTCAGGATGCGCGCGGGGGTAACACGCGCGATCCGTTGCGCTCCGCGAACTCCTGCATGAGCGAGCCGAACGCCTCCATCGGCGGGAACTCCTCGAACGAATGCACCGCACCGGTCACTGCCCACGGCAGCTTCGCTTTCGTGAAGGTCTCGACGAAGGGCGAGAACGAGGCACGGTCGTCGAACATCGTCGGGCGCACGTTCACGATGTGCGGCGCCGGTACGGGTCGCGTGAACATCCAGGTCATGCAGTGCGCGCAGAAGAAGTGATGCGTGTCGGCGCCATGGAGGCCGCCGATCACGGGCTCACCATCGGTGACCTCGAACGCGTCCGCGGGAAAGATCGCGGTCAACGAGAACGCGCTCGACGACATGCGCTGACAGCCGCTGCAATGACATGCCATCGTGACGAGCGGCGCCTTCGTGACGCGGATCCGCACGCGGTCGCAGCGACAGTTGCCTTGGAGAGGGAGCTTCATGGGCGGATTGTAGCGTCTCGGCCGATGACGCTCGTGCACGAATGGCGGATGCACGACGCGCCGCGCTCAGCCGCCACGTAGCGCCGCGCGCGGAGTCGAGGTAAGACGCTCCGCATGTCCACGACCGATCTCCTCGTCCTCGCCGGCGACGCCTCCGAAAAGCTCGAGCGCCACGGCCTCGTCGCATGTGGACGCCGCCAGGACGGCGTCGCGCGCGTCGACTTCTGGACGCGCGACGGCAAAGCGTATCAGTACGAGCTCACGGGGAAGTCGGAGACGATGACCGTCGAGGAGGTGGTGGTGGCGTGCTTGGCGATGGCGGAGATCGCGCCGCGGCGGGCGCGGGGCGCGCATCTGAGCTGAGCACGCCGTGCTCGCCGACCTCCTCTCGACGTTTCGCCTCAACCGCTGGCTCTGGCAAGGCCGCCGAGCTCCCGCGGTGCCTCTCGCCGGCCTGCGCGCAGGCGCGGCCGTCAAGGTCGCCGGGGTCATCGCGGCCGTCGACGCCCACGTCGAGCCGCTCGTCTCGCCGTTCACGCGCACGCCGTGCGTCGCGTGGATGGCGCGCGTCGAGGAGAAGTCGACCACCATGGTCCGGGGCGGCGTCTCCTACGAGACCGACGAGCCCTACTTCCGCGAGCAGCTCTTCCAGGTCACGTGCGCTCCGTTCTGGATCGACGTCGACGGTGGCGGAAGGCTCCGCGTCGACGACGGCCCGACGAGCATCACGCTCGTCCTCGCGAACGTGAACGACCACCCGCACGTGAACGACGAGAACCCCGCGTTCGCCGCGTTCATGCGCAGCACGGGGATCCCGACGACGCTGCACATGGGGATCGCGGGCGAGCACCGGTTCTCCGAGGCGTTCCTGCGCGCCGGCGAGCGCGTTGCGGTGTACGGGACTTTGGCGAGCACGCAGGTGCTGGTCGCCGGCGGTTATCGCGGCGTCAACGAGGAGCAGCTCTCTCTGCGAGGCGACGAGGCGAAGCCGCTCGTCGTCGCGCGAGGTTGAGGGCCCCATCGGGCGTCAGCGCGCGTCGCTCCAGCGGCTCGACCGGGGTACTGGCTACCGAGGTGAGGCTCCAAGCGTCCGCTTCGTGGCTGCGAGGCGAAGATCGCGTCACTCGGCTCGCACGAACGTGGGCACGTGCCCATCCTCCCAGCGGAAGATGCGCAACACGGTCGCCGGCAACGCGACCTCGCACCGGGCGCGCTCGAGATCGCCGACGGTGTACTTGCTGCTGACGCGAAAGACGCCCGCGTGCCCGCGCATCTCCTCCGCGTTGAACCCGGGCGCGGACGCTCGCATTGCGGAGAGCGTGATGACGAGTCGATCGATCGTCGGGCCGCCGGGCGTCGCCGCCGCGGGGTCATAGGGACCGAGCTCCGCGAGCGGTGAGAGCAGCCGGACCGTGCGCGTGATCGAGGCGCCACGCGCAAGCCGATTCGCGAGCGGAATGACGCGAACGGCGACCTGACGGTCGGCCGGCAGCGGAGCGACCCCCTGGCCGAGGTGCGCGGCAGTGCCACCGAGCCACGTGAGATAGATCGGTCGGACCTCCACGTCGACGTCGGAGCGATCGGCGCGCGGGGTCGAGCTCAGGTCGAGGAGGTAGGCGTCGTCCGAGCCGGCGTTCTTGGCCGTGTAGGTGATCTCGAGACCGTCCGCGATCGGGCGCAGCGCGCACTGGAGAGCGAGGTCGCCGGCGGCGTGACCGGGGAGCTTGCCGATGGGCGCCGCGGGCGCTGTCGCCG
>JAQBQJ010000002.1 GCA_028287065.1 Labilithrix sp.
CGTTGCCGCCGTACCAGGCGATGAAGAACTCCATCGCGTACGCGTATCCAACGAGGGATCCGGTCACGAGGATGATCTTGTTCATCAGCTCGAGGTGCTTCATCAGCACGATGCTGCGCATGCCGTACACCGCGCGGGTGATGAGCATGAGCGTCATGACCATCGCGAAGCCGGAGAAGACGGCGCCGGCGACGAAGTACGGCGGGAAGATCGTCGTGTGCCAGCCCGGCATGAGCGACGTCGCGAAGTCGAACGAGACGACGCTGTGAACCGAGAGGACGAGCGGCGTGGAGAGCGCGGCGAGGATGAGGTACGCGCGCTCGTAGTTCTGCCAGTGACGGTTCGAGCCGCGCCAGCCGAAGGCGAGCGCGCCGTACACGAGGCGGCGGACCTTGGTCTTCGCGCGGTCACGCAGCGTGGCGAAGTCGGGGATGAGGCCGACGAGCCAGAACAGCGTCGAGACCGTGAAGTACGTGCTGACCGCGAAGACGTCCCAGATGAGCGGGCTCTTGAACTGCGGCCAGATGCTCATCTCGTTCGGCAGCGGCAGCATGTAGTACGCGTACCAAGCGCGTCCGACGTGGATGCCGGGGAAGATGAGCGCGCAGATGACGGCGAAGATCGTCATCGCTTCGGAGAAGCGGTTGATCGCCGTGCGCCACTTCTGACGGAACAGGAACAGAACGGCGCTGATGAGGGTTCCGGCGTGACCGATACCGATCCACCAGACGAAGTTCGTGATGTCCCAGGCCCAGAAGACCGGCGCGTTGTTTCCCCAGACGCCGATGCCCGTCCAGAAGAGGTAGCCGATGGCGATCGTCATGACGCCGAGGAACGACGACGCGATCAGGAAGGCGATCCACCAGCCGCGCGGCGCCTTGTTCTCCGTGACGCGCGCGACGGTCTCGGTGATCGAACGGAACGTGGTGCCCTCGGCGACGAGGGGCGTCTCGCCGATCTCGCGGATGGGCAGATTCCAGGAGCCCATGACTACGCTGCTCCCATTTCGGGGTTCGGGTTGCGGATCTTGCCGAGGTAGCTCGTGCGCGGGTGCGTCCCGAGCTCGGAGAGGAGTCGGTACGAGCGATCCTTCTGGCGCCACTTCGCGACGCGGCTCTCGGGATCGTTCAGATCACCGAAGACAATCGCATCGGCCGGGCAGGCCTGCGAGCACGCGGACACGACCTCGCCGTCCTTGATCGGCTTGCCGGTGCGCTTGCTGCTGATCTTGCCCTCTTGGATGCGCTGCACGCAGTACGTGCACTTCTCCATGACGCCGCGCATGCGCACGGTGACGTTGGGGTTGTAACGCATCTTCTCGGTCTCGGGCACGTCGTCGTAGCTGCCGCCGCTCGTGTGGTAGTTGAGGAAGTTGAAGCGACGGACCTTGTACGGACAGTTGTTCGCGCAGTACCGCGTGCCGATGCATCGGTTGTAGGCCATGTCGTTCAGACCCTCGGGCGAGTGCTCCGTCGCGTTGACGGGACACACGTTCTCGCAGGGCGCCTCTTCGCAGTGCACGCACGCGACGGGCTGGAACGCGATCTCGGGGTTGTTGTGATCGAGACCGACGAAGTAGCGGTCGATGCGCAGCCAGTACATCTCGCGACCGCGCCAGACCTGCTCCTTGCCGACGGTCGGGACGTTGTTCTCGACCTGGCAGGCGACGACACACGCGTTGCAGCCGGTGCACGACGAGAGGTCGATGCCCATGCCCCACTTGTGGACCTTCGAGTAGTCGACCTTCTTCCAGAGCGGCAGGACCTCGGGATCGGGCGAGCCGGACTCGCGCACGCCGATCACCTTGCCGTGGAGGTCGACGTCCTTGCGGTCCTCGTCGGGGAAGAACGGGAAGAACGGCTGCTTCTTGTACTCGGCGAGGGTCGCGTCGATGGCGAGCGGGCGGCCCTCCATCGACTCGTGCTCCTGCGTCTGCGAGATCTTGTAGTGGCCGGTCTCGACGTCGATCGGATCGTCGGGGCGGATGCGGCCGGCGACCGGGCTCTCCGCGGCGGCCATACCGACCTTGCGGAAACGATCCTTGATCGCGTCGACCTCGCCGCCGCTCAGCTTCGCGACCTTCACGCCGGAGGCCGTCCCCATGGCGTCCGTCGTGCGGAGGCCGCTGACGTCGAAGCCGTGCTTGTTGCCGTAGCGTCCGGCCTTCTGGCGACCCCAGCCGAGCGTCAGGCCGATCGAGTTGTCGGCCTGGCCGGGCGTGATCCACATCGCGATTTCGACGGGGCCCGGCGCGCCGGCCCGCGTGAGGCGGACGAGCGTTCCGTTCTCGACGCCGAGCGCCTGCGCCGTCGCCTTCGAGACGGTGGCGACGTTGTCCCAGCTGATCTTGTTGACCGGGTCGGGCAGCTCGAGGAGGAGCGGGTTGTTCGCGAAGCGGCCGTCGAAGAGCTTCGGACACGGCGCGAACGTGATCTCGAGGTTGTCCGGACCGAGCGTGGTCGCGGGCTTCGCAGGCGGCGCGGCGAAGGCCGCAGCGACCTCCGTCTTGCGTGCGTCCATCGCGCCGTACGTCTTGGCGCTCGGACCGAGCACGCCCGTCTTGAGCGCCTCGTTCCACACGCGGTTCATCTGGCCGGCGCTCGAGAGCGAGCCGCGGACCGTCTGCTGCACGAGGTCGTAGCCCTTCGGCGAGATGTCGCCGGCGAGCTTCGCGAGGACCTCGATGTCGCTGCGTCCGCCGAAGAGCGGCGCGATGAGCGGCTGCTGGATCGCGACGGTGCCGTCGAGCGAGGTCTGGTCGCCCCAGCACTCGAGCTCGTGCGCGCGCGGCGCGTGCCACATGCACGCTTCGCTCGTCTCGTTCATGTGCGACGAGAAGTGCACCGTCGAGCCGAGCGCGCGGAGACGCTCGCCGAACTTCAGGTCCGCGGGCGCGTCGTAGACGGGGTTGCCGCCGAGGATGACGAGCGTGCCGACCTTGGTCGACGCCATGTCGTCGACGAGGGCCTTCAGGCTGGCCGCGGGATCCGTCTCGAAGCGATCGGCGGGCGGGTAGAAGTTGATCGTGTGACCCGCGTTGCCGAGCGCAGCGTTCAGCGTGTGCACGAGCGCATGGACGCGCGCCGGCTGCCGCGTGCCGGCGACGAGGATGCTCTTGGCGCGTGCGCCGGCGAGCTCCTTCGCGACGACCTGGATCCACTTGGCGTCGACGCCCGGAATGGCGGCGTCGGCCTTGCCGACTCCGCCGACGTCGATCGCGTGCTTGTCGGTGAGCTCCTTCGCGAGCGCGAGGAGGTAACGCTCGACGTCCTGCGCGGCGAGGCGCAGGCGATGATCGGCGTTCATGCCCGTGATCGTGTAGGTCGGCTCGACGACGTAGAGCCGGTTCATCGGGCTGTCGGGGCCCTTCTCGAGCTTGCGCCCCTGCGCGAACCCGTGGTTCGCGCGGACGTTGCCCGGCTCGGTGCCGAGGAAGTCGCAGTCGAGCGAGACGATGACGGACGCGCGCGCGTAGTCGGGCAGCGCCGTGACGGGCTGACCGAACGCGATGCGTGCGCCCTCGCGCGCGTTCGCCTCGTTGACGGACGCCCACGTGTGCACCTTGACCTGCGGGAGCTTCGCCTGCAGCGCGTCGCGGATGCGGATGAACGTCGGCGAGTTCGTCGGCTCGACGAGGATGCGGAGCTTCGCGCCGCCGTCCAGCTGCGCGGCGCGCGCGATGTCGGCGATCGCGGCGTCGATCTCTTGCCACGTGGCGGGCTGATGCGAGGTGACGCCCTGCGTGGCGGGAACGCGGCCGCCGCGCATCGGCGTGGCGGAGCGATCGGGATCGTAGAGCTCGTAGACCGCGGCCTGGGTCCACAGATCGCTGCCTCCGCGACCGCCGGTCGACGGATGCTTCGGGTTGCCGTCGACCTTCGTGGGACGACCTTCGTGGCTCTCGACGACGATGCCGATCGCGTCGCTACGGAACTGGCGGACGCTCGCGTAGTGCGAGGGCACGCCGGGCAGCACGTGCTCGGGAGCCTTGGAATACGGCAGGATCTTCTCGACGGGGCGGCGCGCGCAGCCCTCGGCGGCGAGCGCGGCGCTCGCGCCGGCGAAGAGCATGAACCCGCGGCGTCCGATCGACGCGTCCGTCTCGTTGGACGTGACCGCCGGAGCCGCCCCGTTCTTGCCACGGCGCAGCTTCACGAGCTTCGCGTCGGCGGCCGCGGCGACGGCGGCCGTCTCCACGAGCGCGCGCTCCTGCGCGAGCTCCGGACGTTCCTTCTCCTCGAGACTCTTCCAGAAGAGCTTCGCGCCGTCTTCCTGTGCGCGCGGCGCGAATACGTGGGGATCGCGGCGACTCATCGGTGACACCCCGAGCAATGCTGCGGCGGATGCACGTCGGGCGCGGTCCAACCCGCGGCCATCTCCGGCTTCCACTCCATGTTGGTGATCTGATCCTTCGGCCGAAGATTCG
>JAQBQJ010000045.1 GCA_028287065.1 Labilithrix sp.
CGATCTCGCGATGATCGAGAGGCAGTCGAGCAGCGCGCCGAGCGGCGACGTGATCGACGAGCTGCTCCAGAAGGATCTCCCGCTCGTCCAGGCGAGAAGGTACGCCACCGACGTCTTCGAGCAGCGCTATCTCGAGCGCGTCCTAGCACGCCATGGCGGCAACGTGACGAAGGCTGCTGCTGCCGCCGGCGTCGCCAGGCGTCACTTCCAGCGGCTCCGCGCACGCACGAAATGACGGAGCGCGAGCGCGGGTGGCGCTAGCGCGTCACCGCCTCATTCTTGATACGATCGCGCGGTGGCCGCCGCGACAGTGCAAAGCGGGATCGTCCTAGGACGATACGTCCTCCACGACGAGATCGCGTCCGGAGGGATGGCGTCCGTTCACCTGGCGCGCCTGATGGGCGCCGTGGGCTTCTCGCGTACCGTCGCCATCAAGCGCTTGCATCGTCATCTCGCGAACGACGAGGCGTTCCACGCGATGTTCCTCGACGAGGCACGTCTCGCGGCGCGCATTCGCCACCCGAACGTCGTTCCGACGCTCGACGTCGTCACGGTCGAGCAGGAGCTCTTCCTCGTGATGGATTACGTCCACGGGGAATCGCTCAACAAGCTCCAGCGCGTCGCGAAGGCGGCGAACGAGAGCATCCCGCTGGGCATCGCGAGCGCCGTCCTCGTATCGACGCTGCACGGACTGCACGCCGCCCACGAAGCTACGACCGAGACCGGAGAGCGGCTCGGTATCGTTCATCGCGACGTCTCCCCACACAACATCCTCGTCGGATCCGACGGCGTCGTGCGCGTGCTCGATTTCGGCATCGCGAAGGCGATGGGAAGGTTGCATACTACACGCGACGGCGAGGTGAAGGGGAAGGCCGCGTACATGGCGCCCGAGCAGCTTCGCGCTCTCGCCGTCGATGCTCGCACGGACGTCTATGCGGCGTCGGTCGTGCTCTGGGAGCTCCTCACCGGGCAGCGTCTCTTCGCGGGCGACTCGCCCGAAGCGATCATGAACATGGTGCTCGAGCGCGACGCTTCTCCACCGAGCAAGCTCAACGCCGAGGTGCCTTCGGCTCTCGACGCGCTCGTCCTTCGCGGCCTCTCGCGTGATGCGTGCAAGCGCTTTCCGACGGCACGAGAGATGGCGATCGAGCTGGAGAGCATCATCCCTCCCGCGACGCCGCACGCCGTCGGCGAATGGGTCGAGCGCACGTCGGGCGAGGTCCTTCGCCGGCGTGCGCGCATGGTCGCCGACATCGAGAGTCAGCGGTCGCTCGGCGACACGGACGCCGCGGCCGCGCCGCCGTCGAGCGCACCGCCCGTCGAGCGCGTCTCGTCGGCACCGACGGCCACCATGGTCGCGCCGCTCCCTTCTTCGCCGTCGAGATCGAGCGCGCTCACATACGTCGCGTTCGGCGTTGCGGCGGTGGCGGTCGGCGTCGCGTCGTGGAGCTTCGTCACGTTTCGTCGCACGCCTCCGCCGACCGTCGCTTCGTCCTCGGTCGTCGACCCCGTCATCGGCTCGTCGTCGCCGTCGCCGTCGTCGTCGTCGTCGTCGCCGTCGTCGTCCGCACTTGTGTCCGTCATCGAGACGCCCTCGCCGGCTCCTCCGTCCGCGAAGGCTGCCGCCACGCTCCCCGATGGGCATCGCTCGCCGTCGGGCACCCGCCCGGTGACGGCGTCGCCGGTGCGGAGGGCACCCGCGCGCGCGGCGTCGCCGGCGACACGCAAGTGCGACCCGCCCTACGTCATCGATGCCAACGGCGACCGCTCTCCGAAGCCGGAATGTCTGTGATGTCGACATGGCGCACGGCCGCGCTCGTCTTCGCCCTCGCTTCGACGGTCGCGACGGGCGCTCACGCCGAGCCTACGAAGGAACAGTGTGTCGACGCGTACAAGAAGAACCAGCAGCTGCGTCGCGAAGGCGCGCTCCGTGAGGCCATCAAGGAGCTGCTCGTCTGCGCGCGGGATCCATGTCCTGCGGTGCTCCAGACCGACTGCGTGGAGTGGCTTCGTGATGCGAACGCGCGGCTCCCGTCCATCGTGGTGAAGGCGCATTCCGCCGCCGCTTCGGATCTCTCGGACGTGAGCGTGACGATCGACGGCGCTCCGCTCGTCGCGCGAATCGACGGTCGCGCGATCGACGTCGATGCCGGCGCGCACACGTTCGTGTTCGCACACCCGGGGTCGCCGTCCGTCGAGAAGAAGCTCCTCGTCGTCGAGGGCGAGAAGGCCCGCGTCGTCGACGTCGACTTCGCGCCTTCCGCTGCGCTCACGCGCGAGCCAGGCGAGGTGCGCCGCCCCGTACCGTGGACGTTCTATGCGCTGGGAGGCTTCGGGCTGGCGGCGCTCGGCGTCGGGGCTACGTTCGGCAGCCTCGGGCTCGCCGGGCGAAGCGATCTCTCGATGTGCAGCGGGTCGCGATGTCCGCAGGATCGTGATGCGGTCGCACAGAAATTCCTCGTCGCGGACATCTCGTATGCGGCGGGTGCCGTGTCGCTCGTCGCGGCGACGATCCTCTTCCTGACGCGGCCGTACGAATCACCGCCCTGACGCGTGATAGTGGGCGAGCACGCGCGCGGCGCTCAGCACATGGTCGTAGACCGCGAGCTCATCGAGGGACCCGATGAAATCGGACGAGCCGCACGCGCAGTTCTGCGACCCGGCCGACCAGCTCGTCTTCATCGGCTTCATGGCGAGCGAGCTCGGGGCCCTTTGCGCCTCTTTGCCGTCGACGTAGAGCACCGCGACGGCGCCGTCGAACGTTCCGACGATGTGCTGGTACGTGTCGACCTGCAATGCGTTGGGCCACGTGACGCCTGACACTTCGTTGTCGACCCAACGCTCGAACCCGATCACCTTGTCGCCGAACCGAAGGGACCAGCCGTTGCGATTGCCGTAGACCTGGTGATCGACGGCCCAACCGAACTGATTGCGGGTCGTCTGCCGCGCCCACACCTCGACGCTGAACGCCGCAGTGCCGGGGAAGTCGAGGCCTTCAGGGATGGAGACCGTCGAGGTGCCGGAGCCGGTGAACGTCGCGGCGGTGTCGGGGTCGTTCGCGATCGCGCCCTTCGCGCTGTACGTGACCTGTCCGCCGTACGTCGGCGAGCGCCGCTCCGTCTCGTCGCGAGCGGTCGGTCCACTCTTCTCGCCGAGACGCAGATAGAGCACCGGCGCGTCGTCGAGCACCGCGGCGGGGTAGGGAAGTCGAGCGCCGGGCGCGTCGCTTGCAGCATCGCCCTGTGTGCCGGCGGCGTCGGCCGCGTCCGCTTCGTCCGGGATCACGTCGTCCAACGGGAACAGAAACGTGCAGGCAGTCGCGAAAAACGGGAGGACGGCGAGCAGGTTGCGCACGCGCATCGTGCAGGTATCGAACCCCGTTTCGGAGGTCATCGCAAGGCGCGCGGTGCGACCTCGGCGGTCGCACCAGGCCCTCGGGAGGTCGCACCCAGCAAGCCGCACCGGCCTTGTTTTGCGGGTAATCGCGATGGTTCGTGGCTTGCGTAGGAAGCGGCCATGTCAAACCCGATGCGAACCCGTGTTTCTGCTCTCGGTCTCGTCGTTGCTCTCTGCGGAGCCGGCGCTTGCTCGTCGCCGTACGACGAGGTGGTCGGCTCCTCCGAGTCGGCGTCCATCATCGGCACGTCGGGCGTCTTCAAGGGCCTCGGGGGGAAGTGTCTCGACAGCGGCGGCACCGCCAACGGCACGCGTGCGGTCATCTGGGATTGCAACGGAGGCGCAAACCAGAAGTGGACGGTCTCGGGCGGCCAGATCCTCGGCCCCGGCGGCAAGTGCCTCGACGTCTCCGGCGGCTTGACGACGAACGGCACGGCGATCATCTCGTTCGACTGCCACGGCGGAGCGAACCAGCAGTGGACGCTGAAGAACAACGAGATCGTCGGCGTCGCCGGGAAGTGCGTCGACGTCGAGAAGTCCGCGACGGCGAACGGGACGGGGCTGGTCCTGTGGGACTGTCATGGGCAACCGAACCAGCTGTGGTCGTTCGTGGCGAATGCCGGCACGCCTCCGCCTCCGCCGCCTCCGCCGTCGGGGAAGCGCGACCCGCGCGCGCAGCCCTTCGCGAGCAACAGCATCTGGAACATGCCGATCGGCTCGGGCGCCGTGTTCGCGGCAACGAACTTCACCGATGACCCCGGAGGCAACGTGTGGGCGGGGATGCCGGGGATCGATCCCGAGCACATCGTGCTTCGTCCGACGGCGCCGCTCACGAACATCAACTACAGCGATGCGGCGTGGTCGGGTAAGAACCGTTGCGGCGCGACGGGCGGCCTTCTCGTGCAGGTGCCGATGCCGAGCGATTACATCGTGCCGAACGGCAACGCGAACGCCGGCGCGTCGTTCTTGTTGGCGGACGGACGGACGATCATCCAGACGCAGCCGCTCGCGCGGTGCACGGCCGGCGGACCGGGAACGAGCCTCGTGAAGTTCGCGCCCGTCGATCTGTACGGCGACGGGCGTTCGGGAGCGCATGGCGGCTCGGGCCTGTCGTCGATCGGCGGCTCGCTGCGAATCGGTGAGCTGCGCAAGGGCGGAGCGCCGCCGCGGCACGCGCTGAAGGTGAACGTCGATGCGTACCACGAGCTCGTGCGCTGCACGACGCGCGCGGCGTGCTTCCGCTGGCCGGCGTTGACGGCGGACAGCTATGCGACGACGCGGTACGGGCTCGCGAATCCGAACCCGAGCGCGGCGATGAGGATGGGCGCGCTGCTGGCGATTCCGTCGTCGGTGGCGATCGCGAGCCTGGGCTTCGAGACGGAGCCGGCGAAGATGCTGGCGTGGACGCTGCAGAACTACGGCGCGTACATCGTGGACGATACGTATGCGCCGGGCTTCGCGATCAGCGCAGAGTCGGGCCCGGACGGCGTGTTCGTCAACCAGTTCAAGAGCGACTGGGGCTTCGCTCTGGATCAGCGAGTGAACGATGCGAGCCCGTGGGTCCGTGACATCCAGAGGATCCGCCGGGCGCTGAAGGTAGTGGACAACAACGCGGCCGACCGGGTTGGTGGTGGCGGGACGCCGCTGCAGCCGCTGGCCGGCGCGCTGTGACACGCGGCTGTGCGCTTGAAGGTTCGAGGCTCGAGAGCGACGAGTAAAGCGGGCGGAAAACGAGGGGGAGGGCCTTTGCGATCGAGAGATCGTGGAGGCCTTTTTTCGTTGGTGCGCCCAGCATGGGCGCTGTCTTGCGGGTGCAAGTCCCGCCGAGAGGACGTCATCCTCATCGAGGCGAACCACAGCTGCGCGAGGGCAGCTGGAGGCGGCGTCGGGCAGACGCTTCGTCCTCACGGATGGACCGTCGAGGCGGAGAAGCCGGCCGCGCTCGAGGATTCGATCGACGATCGCGCGGAATGTGGCGGTCGTTGACGACGTGGCAGAGGACGTTCGTCGCGTCATCGCCGTAAGCGAGGTAGCCGACCTCGTCGACGACAAGCACGTGTGGCTTCATGTAACGCGCGAGAGCGTCGCGGAGCTGCCCATCGCGACTCGCTGTCGAGAGCTCCTCGACCAGCTTCGCCGCCGCGACGAAGAGCGCGTCGAAGCCGTTCTGCATCGCGCGATACGCGATGGCAAACGCGAGGTGCGTCTTGCCGCGTCCGGGTTTGTCTTCGAGGACGACCGAGCGGCCCTCCGTGACGAAGTCGGGCGTGAGCAGTGAGCCCACCGTCGTCAGACGGAGCGTCGATTGATACGAAAAGTCGAGCTAGTCGACGGTGCGGAGAAATGGAAACGAAGCTGCGCGCACCGCGCGCGCAAGTCGCGTCCAGCGACGGTGGCCGACCTCTTCGGCGAAGAGCTCCGCAACGAACGCCCAGAGCTCGCCACGCAGCTGCGTCCATCGAGCAGGACGACGAGACGTCGCTCGGCACCAGCGATCTGCTTGGCGATTGCCGCGTACCAATGCACGCGCTCCTTGCTCGGCTTCGTGTTCCCGAGCAGCCGATCGACCATCTCGATGCCGTGTCGCGGCTGCAGGTGACCGCGCAGCGCCCGGCCGATCGCGGTAAGTGAGACTCGCTGCGCGAGAATGACTTGTTCTACGGCGCGGAGTACGGCGAGCCTGGTCGCGTGGACGTGCTCGCGGAGAGCCGTCGCGCAACCTGCGTTGCGCGCACGATGGCCTCCTTTCGTGTCTAGCAACCGAACAGATTGCACGTCGTGCGCGCGCTTTCACCTGCACTCTGCAAGTGATCGGAACTGCTCCATCTTTCGTGGGGAGCCGTCAGCAGCTTCTCGAGGAAGATTAGGATCGCCCTAATACCGGGGTCGTCGCGAGGGCGGCGAGGGCGGGCGCGGGCGCGAGGGCGGGCGCGCGGGCGAGGGCGAGGGCGGG
>JAQBQJ010000060.1 GCA_028287065.1 Labilithrix sp.
GCGAGAGCGAGACCTTGCCGGAGTCGAACGAGCGCCGCAGATCCGCGCGCACCGCACGACCCGTGTACGCGAGGCCGCCTTCGAACTGATTGCCGACGCCGACACGCGCGCCGATGAACGGCGCGAGCCCAGGCGCGATCGCGGCCGCGACGAGCGCGCCCTTCGCGTAGCTCGGGTTCGAGCCCGGCGGTCCCGGGACCTGCGGATCCCTGGCCGCGACGTCGCGCGCGACCCTCAGGTCGTCGCCGAGCGATCCCGCAGCGACGTTCGCGCTGATGCCGCTCGCGACGCGGATGTCTCCCGCCGGCAGCGTGCGCGCAGGGTGGAGGAGGGGAGCGCCGCCGCCGCAACCCGCGAGAGCGAGCGTGGCGAGCGCACAGACGAGGACGACCGGGAGCGCGCGGCTTCGCGGGGTCGCATGCGCAGGCGCACGCGCGCTCACGCGATCACTTGCGGAAGCGCGACGGATAGTTGTTCACGTCAGCGCGCTTCTTGAGCTCTTCGTCGTCCGGGTGGAGGTTGAGCGCGCGCTCGATGAGCGCCTTCTCGTCCTCGACGTGGTTCGGATCCGGAAGGCAGCACTCGACCGGACACACCGCCTGGCAAGCCTCGTGGTCGTAGAAGCCGACGCACTCCGTGCAGAGCTCGGGATCGATGATGTAGATCTCCTCGCCCTCGCTGATGGCCTCGTTCGGACACTCCGGCTCGCAAGCGCCGCAGTTGATGCAGTCTGCGGTGATGTGGGTCGCCATGCCTGTGTTCTTTAGGGTCCGAGAAGCTTGATGTCAAACAGCTAATAGGACTAGAAGCGCTGCGCAGAGCGCGTCCTCCGCGCCTCCTTCGACCGGCTCTCCGAGACGACCTCTTGCCTTCGCGCTTGCCATCACCTTCGGGCCGCCATACCCATCCGCCCATGAGCGCCCGCGCTTTCGTCGCGCACCACGCCCGTGACCCGCGGTGGCTGCTCGTGGCGGCGCTCGTCGGCACGATCGCGGCGTGCACGCCGTCGATCGGCGACAAGTGCGTCCTCTCGACGGACTGCTCGACGCGCGGCGACCGCCTCTGTGACACCGCCCAGCCGGACGGTTACTGCACGCAGTTCAACTGCCAGAAGAACTCGTGTCCCGACGAGGCCGCGTGCGTCCTCTTCAATGCGAGCATCCAGGGCTGCGGCTACGACGATCGCGCCGGCGGCTACGGGTCGCGCGTCGCGCGGTCGTTCTGCGTCGCGAAGTGCTCGAACAACGGCGACTGTCGCAGCGGCTACGTCTGCGCGGACCCCCACGCTCCGCCGTGGAGCGGCGTCGTCCTCGACGACGACCAGAGCAAGCTCACCTGCCTCGTCCCTCCGATCGACTACGGCGTCGACGCCGGCGAAGGCGGCGCGCCTCTGATGTCGCCCGGCGCTCCGCCTCCGGTCTGCGGAGTCGTTGGACCCAACGTCGGGCCGATCGATGCGAGCGCCCCCACGCTCGGGAAGGAAGCCGGCTCGCCGCCGCCGCTCGTTCCCGATGCGGGCGCGCCCGACGCCGACGCAGGGGATGCGGGCGACGGCGGCGACGGCGGATAGGCCTCGCGCATGCCCGGCTCCGCCGTTCGGCCGCGACGCTCGCGCGCGCTCGTACGCGTCGCCGGACGGATCGCAGAAGCGGCGCTCGTCGTCCTCGCGCTCGCCACGCTCGTCTTCCTCGCGCTGCGCATCCTCCCCGGCGATCCCGCCGCTCTCGTGCTCGGCGATCAAGCGAGCGAGGCCGAGCGCGCCGCGCTGAACGCGAAGCTCCATCTCGACGAGCCGATGTGGCTGCAATATGCACGCTTCATCGGCGGCCTCGTGACGCTCGACCTCGGCGAGTCGGTTCGCAGGCCCGGCGTGTCCGCCGTCGCGCGCGTCCTCGACGCCCTCCCGGCCACGGCGTCGCTCGCGGCCGTCGCCGTGCTGCTCGGTGCGGTCCTCGGCGTCGCTGCGGCGGTGCTCGGCGCCGGACCATGGCTCGGCGCGCGCCGTTCGTGGATCGACAGGCTCGCGACCGCGCTCGCCGCCACGCCGCTCCTCGCCTTCGCGCCCGTCCTCACGTTCGCGCTCGCCGCGCGGCTCCGCATCGTTCCGCTGCCCGGCGATCCGGAGGCCGGTCTCGCGGGCCTCTTGTTCGCGAGCGGCCTCCTCTCTCTTCCTCTCGCCGCCCACGTCGCGCGCGTGTCCCGCGCGGCGCTCGACGATCTCGGTCGCGCGCAGTTCCTCGG
The DNA here is from genome assembly GCA_028287065.1 of Labilithrix sp. GTDB lineage: Bacteria > Myxococcota_A > Polyangia > Polyangiales > Polyangiaceae > Labilithrix. The sequence goes on from JAQBQJ010000060.1 coordinate 2,242, forward strand.
CGTCGCGCGGGCGAAGGGAGCGAGCTTCGCGCGCGTCCTCTGGCTGCATGCGCTCCCCGCCTCGGTCGGTCCGATCGTGACCGTGCTCGGTACGCAGCTCGGCGCTCTGCTCGGCGGCGCCGTCGTGCTCGAGCGGCTGTTCGAGCGACGCGGCCTCGGCACGCTCATCCTCGAGGCGTATGCCTCGCGCGATCTCCCCGTCCTCGAAGCCGCCGTCGTCTTCTCCGGTGCGCTCTTCATCGGTGCGCAGCAGCTCGCGGCCGCGGCGCACGGTGCGGTCGATCCCAGGGTGAGGTCCTAGATGGCCGCGCAGCCGTCGCGGCTCGCCGCCGTCGTCGCGCGCGTCAGCCCTCTCGCGGCGCTCCTCGTCCTCACCACGGTCGTCGCCTCCGGATCGCGCTCTCCCACGCACCTCACCCCGGAGCTGTCGTGGGCGTCGCCGTCGTCGTCGTGGCCGCTCGGCTGCGGCGAGGCAGGCGTCGATCTCCTCGCGCTCTCCGCGCATGCGACGCAGCGCGGCGTGGTGCTCGCGGCCGCCGTCGCGCTCGTCGGATTCGCGGTGGGCTGTCCGCTGGGCGCCGTCGCAGGGCTCGCGCGCGGTCGGTTCGAGCGCGCCGTCGCTCGGGCGTGCGATCTCGTGCAAGCGTTCCCGACGTTCCTGCTCGCGCTCGTCGTCCTCTCCGCCGTGCGCACGCCGACGCGCGCCCATCTCGCCGCGGTCTTCCTGCTCACGGCGTGGGCGCCGTTCGCGCGCCTCTCGCTCGCGCAGACGCGCGTGCTCCGCGACGCGGCCTTCGTCGAGGCCGCGCGCGCGCTCGGCGGCGGGCAGTCGCGCGTCGTCCTCCGGCATCTCCTCCCGAACCTCCTCGGCGTCGTCGCGGTGCAACTGGGCTCGACGGCCGCCGCGATCGTCGTCAGCGAGGCGGCGCTCGCGTTCGTCGGGTTCGGAACGCGCGACGGTGTCTCCCTCGGCGCCGTGCTCGATCAGGGCGTCTCCGCGATGCTCCGCGCGCCGCACGTCCTCTTCGTGGGAGCGGCCGGGGTCTTCGTCACGAGCGTCGCACTGATGATCGCCGGGCGCGCGTTCGACCCGTCCGTTGCTCGCGGCCGGCGCGGACACTAAGAGGAGAGTCGATGCTCGCCCCTCCGCAGCTGCCTCGCACCCTCGAAGCGAGCATTCGCGATCTCGACAGCGCGAAGCCGGACGTCCGCGTCTCGGCCGTGAACGACCTCCTCCGTCATGCCCGCGGCGACGACGCCGTGCGCGAGCGTGCGATCCCTCTCCTCCAGAAGCTCCTCGACGACGCGCAGTCGAAGGTCCGCGCCGCGGCCGCGGTCGGGCTCGCCGATCTCTCGGCGAAGGACGCCGTTCCTGCGCTCCTGCGCGCGGTCGACGACGACGACGCGTACGTGCGGCAGATGGTCCTGAACACGCTCGGTGAGCTCGCCGATGCGCGCGCGCTGCCGCGCCTCCGCCGTGCGCTCACCGACAAGCGTCCGGAGATGCGTTACCAGGCGATCATCGCGTTCGCGCGCGTGGCCGACGACGACGACGAGATCGGCCGGGCGCTGCTCTCCGCGACGAACGACGACGACGACGCGGTCGTCCACATCGCGCTGCGCATCGCCGAGGAGCGCCTCGACACGAAGAAGGCCGTCGATCCGCGCCTTGTCACGCGCGCGAAGGCGCTCCTCGAGGCGCCGTCTCCGCACCTGGCGCTCGTTGCCGCCATCGTCCTCGGCAAGGCCGGCGACGCCGCGGGCAACCGCCTCCTCTTGCGCGTGGTGCAAGGAGAGAAGATCAACGGCCAGTCCCCCGAGAAGGAGGACGAGCGCGCGGCGGTCGAGCTCGTCGGCGAGCTCGGGCTCGAGGAGGCGCGCGGTCACCTCGAGAAGCGCGCGTGGGGGATGATGCACTTCGTCCGCGACACGTGCGTCTTCCACGCGAAGATCGCGCTTGCGCGCATGGGACATCCGCGCGCGATCGCCGAGATCATGGCGGACCTCGTGGCGACGCGACCCGACGTGCTCGGCGGCGCCGTCGTCTCGGCGGGGCGCGCACGTCTCGCGAAGGCGCGCCCGCTCATCGAGAAGCTCACTGCCGCGGCCGTCGATCCCGAGCTCGTGAAGGAGGCGCTCGCGCGGCTCGAGCCCGAGGACGAGGGCGACGACGTGTCGGAGAACGAGCCCTCTTGAACGTCCCGCAGGATCTGCTCGACCTGCGGTATCGCGGCGGCGGGCACGTCGAGAGCTGGTTCCTGAAGGCCAACGAGCCGGGCGGGCGCCGCGCGATCTGGGTGAAGAACACGGTGTTCGCGCGCGAGCCGGGCAAAGGCAAGCGCGCGGCGGTCGTACCGCCGATGGCCGAGGCCTGGGCGATCGCCTTCGATCGCGAGCGGGGGCACGTCGCGACGAAGACGTCGGTGCCCCTCGACGCGGCGCGGTTCGCGCGCGGAAC
>JAQBQJ010000062.1 GCA_028287065.1 Labilithrix sp.
ACGGCGGCAACGGCGGCAACGGCGGCCAGGGCGGTCAGATCGAATACGTGTATGATACAGCTCACCCCGAGCTGCGTGGAGCCGTGAAGCTCGACGTCGCCGGCGGCCCTGCAGGGGCAGCGGGACAGCCCGGCAGCGCGGGCTCGGGTGGCAGCGGCGGAAGTGGGATCACGCCGTCGAGCACCGGCAACGGACCGCCTCCTCCGCAGGCGAAGAGCGGCGCATCGGGACCGGAGGGCTCGCGCGGGTCGAGCGGCGCGTCGGGGCGTCCAGGGCCTGACGGTCGGGCGAACGCGACGGCGGGGGTCGTGAAGGACAAGTTCGCGGGCCGGCCCGAGGTCACGCCGCTTTGAGCGGATCTCGCGTTCGTCTTCCGTCGCGTCGCGACGTGCTCGGCGGGTTCGCGACGCTCCCGCTCATCGCCCTCGTGAGCTCGCCGCCGTTGATCGCGGCGTGCGGAGGTCGTCCGCCGGAGACGCCGCTCGCCCACCTCTACGGTCACGAATGGGTGCAGGGTGCATACAAGATGTACTCGACCAAGTACGCCGCGGTGCAGACCTCGGCGGACGAGACCAGCCACGACGTGTATCGGGTGCTCGCGCAGAAGGGCATCGCGGCGCTCGACGCGCTGCAATCGCGCGACGTCCCGTTCTACGTGCGCGTGGATCCGGCGGCGCAGTCCTTCGCGATCGAACGCAAGGTCCCGGAGCGCCTGACCTTCACCGCGGACATGACGGAGGCGGATCGCAAGAACGCCGAGGCGGGCTGGAAGAAGGCGCGCGACAACATCCATCTCGATTATGTCGAGGTGAAGCGCCTGGATCAGGCGCTGACGCGTCTGCTCGGTCAGGTGCAGCGCATTCGCAACGCAATCGAGGAAGGAAAGATCGAGCAGTATCGAATCGTCGGACAGCTCGCGGAGCTCAAGGCGGATCCGACGAAGCTGCCCTATCAGTTGCCCTATCAAGTGACGCCGAAGGACTACGAGGAGATCCTCCTGCTCTTGCTCGAGCGCCTCGAGGACGATCGCGCGCGGCTCGGCGTCATCGAGGCCGACGTGGTCGCGGTGGGAATGACGGTGAGGTCGACGGACGCGAACTCGGCGACGATGGCGGCGAGCATCCGCAAGGTGCTCTTGGCCGTCATCGAGGACGGCACCGCCAAGCCGCGCGAGCCGCTTTTTCCGGCGGATCAGGGCGAACGAGAGAAGCTGCTCTCCGCGGCGAGGGCGCTACAGGCGAAGATCGAGTCGAGCGCCGAGTACACCGCGTGGCGCAAGGCCGAGACGGAGAAGCAGCTCGCCGCGCTCGGCGCCTTCCTCCAGGTGCTGGACACGATGACGGGCCTGCCGACCTCGCAGGTGTACCGCACCGTGCTGAACCTGTGGCGTGGCGACCACGATTACCTGACGTACTTGAAGACGATCGCGGGCTTCGTCCCGCACGGGGGCGCGGTGGCGAGGACGATCGTCGAAGCGATCGAGTACACCGAGAAGGCGCGCCAGATCGGCGGGACGGTGGTGGCGACGGTGAGGGCGGCGTCGAACGGCGGCGCAGCCGGCATGGTCGACGCGCTGGCGGCGGAGGCAAAGGCGCAAGCGGCCGCGCAGCTGACGGCGCAGACGAAGGGCGTGGTCCTGAACACGGCGTCGAGGTTCGCGCTCGAGCGAGCGGACAAGCAGCTGTCGTTCTTCAAGGACAAGGCGGAGGTAGGGAGGGTCACGGACGCGCTCGCGCAGACGGAGCTGATGAGGGGCGTCATCCCGGGGCTCTGACGCCGAACAGAGAGCTCGTCCCGCGCTACCCTCCCGCCATGCCGACCGCTCCGCACCACGTCTCCGTCACGCTCCCCGTCCAGTGGTCGGACATGGACGCCCTCGGCCACGTGAACAATGCGCGCTTCTTCACCTGGTTCGAGTCTGCGCGCATCGCGCTCTTCCAGCGGATCGGCGTGCCGACGTCCGGCCCGTCGTCGACCGGACCCATCCTCGCGACGACGTCCTGCGATTTCCTCCGCCCGGTCGTGTTTCCCGCGACGGTGCGCATCGGTGCACGCGTCACGCGCGTGGGCGAGACGAGCCTCACGATGGAGTACGAGGTCGCCGACGCATCGGATGCCGCGGCGCTCTACGCGCGCGGCACGTCGGTCGCGGTCCTCGTCGACTATGCGACGACGCAGAAGGTCCGCATCCCCGACGACATCCGTGCTGCGATTGCCGCGCTCTCCTGAGCTCGGCTACTTGCCGGCGCAGTCCGCCGGTTGCCACGTCGGATCGAAGCTGCCGTACTTCTCCGTGTAGAGCTCGGTGCCCTTCTTCGACGGGCCCGGGATGCACAACGATCCGTAGGACGTATACGCGCACGCCGGATTCGAGTCGTGCGGGCAGTCGTAGTCCTGGTCCACCTCGAGCGTGTACGGATCGACGAGCGTCTTCAGGTCGGTCCGGTCGAGCGGTGCCTTCGCTGCGGCGCTCGCCGGATCCTCGAAGTACTGCACCTGCCCGCGCGGTGCGCCGTTCTCGGTCTCGTCGCTGATGTCGAAGGGGGCATGCGACCCGCCGAGATCGTGCGAGTCACGCCAGTAGCTGCCCGCGCCGATCGGGACGTCAGCGATGTCCGGCGCGCCGCCGGTCGGCTGGCCCTTGTTCGTGCTCGCCGCGATCAACGCATCGTGGAGATGCGCATCCATCGACAGGAACAACCGATTGCCGTCGCCGCCACACTGACCGGGATCCACTGCGGTCGCGCCGTCGCCGCCGGCGATCCGATAGAGCTTCGTCACGTGCGCGAGCATCGAGCTGCCGTCCGCGGAGATCTTCGAGGACTGCAGGCGCGCCGTGAGCGTGAGGTACACGGCCTGCGCCGACGGCACGAGCGTGCGCCACAGCGCGCACACGTCGGCGAGCTTGCTGCCGTCGAGCCCGTTCGACTGCGCACCCGGATTCGCCTTCAGATACGCGAGATACGTCGCGAGCAGCCGATCGCGGTTCGCCGACGACGTATCGACGATCGCGATCGCGCCGTCGCTCGTCGACCCGTCCGGCACCGGGCCGCCCTCCGGCATCGGCGTGCTCGTCTCGAGCGCTCCCGCCTCCGGACCCGCCGCCTCGTCCGGGACATCGGCGTTGCCCGAGCTCCCGCACGACCACGCGCCCACGCCGAGCGCGCAAACGACGAGCACAGGACCGAGCCGCATGTCTGGAGTATATCAGGCCGTGGTCAGCGGCCTAGGCATCGGCATCATGGGCGCAGGCGCCATCGGCTGCTACGTCGGCGGATGTCTCGCATCCGCCGGTGAGCACGTCGTCTTCGTCGGCCGCGAGCGCCTGCGGAAAGAGCTCGCCGAGAACGGTCTTGTCCTCTCCGATCTCGACGGCGGCACCGGACGCGTCGTCGCCAAGGAGCGGATCGTCTTCTCGACCGAGCTCTCCGCGCTGGCCGCGTGCGAGGTCGTGCTCTGTTGCGTGAAGAGTGCACAGACCGCCGAGGCCGCCGCGCAGCTGTCGAAGGTCCTCGCGCCGAACGCCGTCGTCGTGAGCATGCAGAACGGCGTGCGCAATGCCGACGTGCTGCGCGCCGGTCTCCCGAATCAGGTCGTCCTCGGCGGCATCGTCGGCTTCAACGTCATCTCGCGCGGTAGCGGCACGTTCCGCCGCGCGACGAGCGGCCCGCTCGTCATCGAGCGAGCTGCGCGCAGCGACCCGCGCGTCGAGACGCTCGGCGATGCGCTCTCCTCCGTCGGCTTCGAGGTCGAGCTCGTCGAGGACATCCGCCCGCTGCAGTGGTCGAAGCTGGTCATGAACCTGAACAACGGCGTCTCTGCACTCAGCGATCGCCCCACGCCCGATCTCCTTTTCGTGAAGGGCTATCGCCGCATCCTCCGCGCGATCATGGCCGAGGCGCTCGACGTCTTGCGCGCTTCGCACACGCGGACGGCGCGCCTCGGTCCGCTGCCGATCGGCCTCTTTCCGGCGATCCTCGCGCTTCCGTCGCCGATCCTGCGTCTCGTCGCGTCGGCGCAGGTGAAGCTCGATCCGGAAGCGCGCTCGTCGATGTGGGAAGACCTCTCGCGCGGACGTCCGACGGAGGTCGATCACCTTAACGGCGAGATCGTCCGGCTCGCCGAGTCGTGCGGCGCGAAGGCGCCGCTGAACGCGCGCATGGTCGCTCTCGTCCACGAAGCCGAGAAGGCCGCCGCGGGGTCACCGAAGCTCTCGGCGGATGCGCTCTGGTCGGCGCTGACCGCGTAGGCCAGCCCTTACGGGCGCATCCGCTTCACGACCGCCATCACTTCCTCTTCGGTCATGATGTGGTCCTGCGTCTTCGCCGCCTTCAGGATCTCCGCGACGAGCGCGTCGTCCGCCGGGATCCCGCGCTGCGAGAGCCAGAAGTTCACGTTCGAAGCGCCGCTCATGAAGCCGACGCAGATCTCCTGCGCGCGTCCGATCATCCCCGCGGGCACGCCGCTGTAGATCCGATCCGCGAGCCACGTGTCGCCCTTGGCCATCGCCTTGATGACGGCGGAGGCATGGACGCCCGTCGCCGTGCGGAACGCGTCGCGACCGACGAGCGGGTAGCTGATCGGGATGTCCCACTTCACGGCGCGCGCGATCGTCTGGCAGTACTCGAGGAGCTTCGTGAGGTCCTGGCCGTCGAGCTGTCCGAGGAGCTTCAGGTTGAGGAGCATGAGCTCCATCTGCGCGTTGCCCACGCGCTCGCCGATGCCGAGACCCGTCGCGTGCACGCGGTCGGCGCCGTACTCAAAGGCCCAGATCGCGTTCTCGAGCGCGAGGCCGCGATCGTTGTGGCCGTGCCAGTCGATCCCGATCTCCGCGCCCGTGCCGGCGACGACGTTCTTCGTGAACTGGATCAGATTGCGCACGCCGTCGGGCGTCGCATGGCCGACGGTGTCCGAGAGACAGAGCCGGGTCGCGCCGTGATCGATGGCGGCGCGGAACAGCGTGGTGAGGACCTCGGGACGCGAGCGCGTCGTGTCCTCGGTGACGTAGGCGACGGGCAGACCCGCCTTCACGGCGACGTCGATCGCCTCGGTGCTGCGCTTCGCGATCAGCTCGACGTCCCAGCTCTCGACGAACTGGCGAATCGGGCTCGATCCGATGAACGCGTACACCTCGACGGGGATGCCGGCGCGCTGCGAGAGCTCGATCATCGGCGTGATGTCGCCGACCACGGTGCGCCCGGCGCACGCGATCTTGATCTTCATCTTGCAGTCGACGACCTCCTTGCAGAGGCGGAGCACGTCCTCGAAGGCGCGCTTGCTCGAGCCCGGGAGGCCGACGTCGGCGACGTGAATGCCGAGATCCTCCATGAGGTGGAGGATCTTGAGCTTCTCGTCGATGCCGGGGTCGACGACCGACGGATTCTGCAGGCCGTCGCGGAGCGTCTCGTCGAAGAACGTCGCGTTCTTCGGCAAAATCCGCCCTTTGCGATTGACCTCGTTCCAGTCGAAGATGAGGTCGGCCGCGCGATCGCGCTCGGTGGCGAACTCGGACATGACTACAGTATGCCACGGCAGGCCGACCTTCGGGAGGCCGTGCCGTGTGCAACTCAGCACACGGCCGCGCGCGTGCAGCGGAGCACGGCACACAGGAGCAACGACGATGGAAGAGCTGGGGGCCCTCGATACGGCGCGACTCTCCGTGGTGCAGCACGGGACGCGATCGAGCTTTCGCAGGCGAGTCATGGACGCGATGCGTCAGGTCGTCCCGGCCTCCGGGGCATTCTTTTGCTTCGGGACCGAGGACAGTCGCGCCTATTCCGACTCCTCGCGGTTGGTCGACGGCGTGCTCACGCCCGTAAAAGGCGCGGACGGAACGCGTCTGACGCAGGCGTTCGGGTTCGAGACCAAGAGCGTGGTCGAGACGACGCGGCGCGTCTATGTCGCCGGTGAGCTCTATCCCGAGGACGAGCGGATGAAGCTCCCGTACTTCGGGGCGCACGCGAGCGACGGGATGAAGCACACGCTCCTCTTCTTCCTCCACGAGGGCGGAGTGCTCTTCGGGCTCGCAGGCCTCGAGCGTCGCGATGCGGAGGGCGAGTTCACCCCCGCAGACGCCGAGAAAATCGAGGCGCTCGGGCCGTTCGTCGTCGCGGGCGTGCGCACCCAGCTCGCCTACGACGAGCTGTCGCGCGAGGCCGCGGCGCTGCGCGCATTCAGCAAGGTCAGCGGCACGCTCTTCGTGATCGATCGCGAGCGCCGGAAGGTGCTCTGGGCGGCCAATCGCGAGCGCGGCGTCGACTGGGAGACGGACGTCGTTCCGATCGCCGATCACATCGTCGACGCGGCGGAGCAGTCGCTCGCGGCGAGGGCAAAGGGCGATGCGCTTCCCACGCCGCCGCGTCTTCCGTCCGGTGCCGTCGTCGGCGTCGCGAAGATCGACGGCGACCCCGTGTTCAACAACGCGAAGTGCGCCGTGCTGCGCGTCGAGGCGCAGGAGAAGGCCGCGCCGATCGAGGGGCTGAGCAAGCGCGAGCGTGAGATCGCGCGTTTGCTCGTCGCGGGTTACAGCGGCGTGAACGTCGCGGCGATCTCGGGCCTGAGCGAGAACACCGTGCGCACGTACGTGCGTCGCCTGTACCAGAAGCTCGGCGTCGCGAATCGCGCGGACCTGGTCCGCAAGCTGATGTCGCCGGAGCCGAAGTCGTCCGCGCCGTCGTCGGTCATCGCCCCGCCGCCCGACTCCTCCCTGGTCGACGGCGACGAAACCCTCGACTAGCCCCCCGGAACCAAGGACGGACGCCGGAACTAAGGACGGGTCGCCGGAACTAAGGACGGACGCCGGAACTAAGGACGGGTGATCTGGGTTGTGGGGTTGGTCGGCGGGAGCTGGGCGATCCCATGATCTGGCGCGGAATGGCGGGGATTCGAGGGTGAGGGGAGGTGGCAGGGAGTGTGCTCCGGGGTGGACCGCGATGTCCACACTCCGCCACGGCATGAAGCTCTCGCTCTTTCCTCTCGTCGTCGCGCTCGCCGTCGGCTGCTCCAGCGGTGACGGCACCACGTTCGGCGACGAGTCCGTCGCCGGGTCATCCGAGGACGCGATGACCGCCGACGAGGCCGCGCTCGGCGCCTCGTGGAACGGCGAAGAGGCCGACGACATCTCCGAGGCCGACCTCGCGATCGCCTCCGACCCGACCGGCGACGACGGACCGCCCGCCGACTCGCTCGGGCCGCAATCGATTCGTCCGCTCTCGTCCTGCACCCGCACCACCGGGTTCAACAAGGGCAAGCAGATGAGCATCTGCACGGTCACGATCAACAGCAAGGCCGTCGAGCAGGGCACCGCGTCCGCGTTCGTGAAGATGCGCGATGCTGCACGGCGCAGCGGCGTCGACATCGTCGTCGTCAGCGGCTTCCGCACGATGGCGAAGCAACGCGAGCTCTACGCCGCGTACAAGGCGCATCGCGGCAACCTCGCCGCGCCGCCCGGCTACTCGAACCACCAGAGCGGACACGCGCTCGACCTCAACACGAAGGCGCCGGGCGTGAACGCATGGCTCTCGCGCAACGCCGCGACCTACGGGTTCCGCCGCACCGTTCCCTCGGAGAACTGGCACTACGAGAAGTGGTGATCGGTCAGTGCAGGCCGGGATCGTCGCTGTCGATGAAGATCGCGTCGGCCTCGGCAGCGATCGGCTTCAGCAGCGCCATGAGCGAGGCATGCGTCTCCGGTTTCAGGTCGACGAATTCGACGCCGAGGCCCTTGAAGTCGGGCTCCTCGATGCGCCGCCGCACGATCACGTCGAGCGCGATCGACGGATGACCGTTCGCATGGACCTGCATGTGCGCGCGCGTTCCGACCGGCATTGCCGACTCGGAGCGGATCGCCATGCCGGTCTCGGACACGTCGCGCGTGCTCAAGCGCCGCCCGTCGACGATCACCTCGAGCGCGAGCTTGAAGCGCTCCGACGAGCGACGGACCTTGTCGGTCGCGCGTGACGACGCGATGCCCGCGCGCTCGCGCACCTTGAGCTCGTAGACGTATTTTTCCCAGGCCTTCGACTCCTGGACGGGACCCCAGAACTGCACGCCGATGCCCGGCACGGCTTGCCCGGTTCCGGGCGGCACGACATGCACGACCATCGCGTGCGCCGAGACGAGCTCGCCTCCGGGCATCAGGAACGCGACCTTGACGAGCTGGCGCAGCGCGGGCGGAGCGTCGGTGCGGAGGAACGCGCCGCGGAAGCTGACGTCGTTCGTCATGAGCTCGACGTTCGCACCGCGCCGAACCACGCGGGCCATGATGCGCGCCGGAAATCGCAGCTCTCGTCGCTTGTCGTCGTCTGCCAAGGTCAACGAAGCGTACGCACCCGAGGACGTCGAGGGAAGACTCGTTGCCGCACCAGCCGCCACCCAAACAGGTGAGGCGAACGGCTGCGTGCGGTTTCCCGCCAAGCCGCCCACGTGCGACGTGGTGCCTGCCGGAATGCTGCGGTACACACGGGGCCCATGCCCGCACCGCCGTCGAAGAAGATCGCCGAGACGCCGCTCGCCAAGGCCGCCGCCGCGCTCGAAGCCGAGCTCCTCGAGTACGAGAAGTTCGTGTCCGAGGTGAAACGGATGAGCCTGAACACCGAGAAGTCGATGCACCGCGCGAAGGATCTCCTCGAGCACTGCGCCGCCGGCGAGCAGCGCATGGCCGAGCGCCTCCAGGCCTTCGCCGCCGCGATGCAGGACGTGCAGGTCCGCCAGCAAGGCTGCATCTCGGAGGCCGTCGCGGCCGCCGAGACGATCCAGCAGCGCATCCAGAATCGCTCGGCGCTGCTCGAGCGCTTCTCGGCGCTCGGCGAGCGCGCACGTTCGCTGAACGAGCCCGTCGCCGAGCTCGAAGCGAAGCAGGGCGACGCGAACGCGCAGGACCTCCTGAAGACGTTGAGCGAGGTCGCCGAGCGCACCGAATCCGTCGTGGCCGAGGCGGAGACGCTCGGTCGAGACGCGGTCACGCACGACTGGGAGGACATCGCGCGCGAGGCGACCGCGCTCAAACAGCAGCTGCAGTCTGCACGTAACAAGATCTTGGTGGCGCAGCGCGACGTCGCCGGCCGCACGCCGAGCTGATCAGAACGTCGCCGCGAGGCCGACGTCGAAGCCGCCTTCCTTGCGTGGACCGCCCGCTGGCGCGAACGAGATCGCCTTCGTCTTCGGAGCTGCTCTCCGTGGCTCGACACGCCGCGCTTCATCGCCCGTTCGTTCGTCGTCGTCGTCACGGCGCGGCTCGAACGCGAAGACCGCTGCATCGATCGTCGTCGCGACGACCATCCCGACGACGAAGCCTGCCGCGGCGGGCCCCAGCCTGCAGAAGGACCCGCCGCAGTCACCCGCCACCGCCGCACCGAGCATCGCGCCGCCGACCGGCACGCCGAGGCGCAGACCGAGGCTCGCTGCGGCGATGCCCGGGCGGCCATGCGCGAGATGGACGATCGGCGGGGCGAGCGCATACGACGCCGCCGCGAGGCCGACGGCCGTGCCGCCATTGTCGCCGTTGCGGCTCGGGACGACGGCGATGGCGACCGCCGGCACGACGACCAAGGAGATGCCGTCCGCCATGAGGGTCTCCCATCCGTACCAACGACGGGTCGATGTCGGCCGCGCCGTACCCGTGTAGGCGTAGCGGTACGGCGGCGGTGCGAACGCGAGCTGCGCGCCGCTGTCCGGTGCAGGCGCGGGCGCGGGCGCTGCGCTCGGCGCCGTCTTCCAGACCTCTTCGTCGGCGGCCCACGCCGGCGTGCATGCGGCGACGAGGATCACGACGACTGCCGATGCGACGAGCAGGGACCTACGAAGCGTGCGCGGAGACCAACGCGGGCGGCGGTGAAGCGGCATGCAGGACGTCCTGCAACGCGGGCGCCAAAGTGGTTGAACCACTTTTCCGGCCAGGATCCAGCTACTTGGTGCGCTCGACGGCGCAATGCCCGTCCCCGGCGGGAACGCGCCTTCACATGGAGGCACGCCGCGCGTTCACAGCGCTACGTGGCTTACGCGCTACGTCGCGCTGCCGTACAGCGACTCGGCGATCTTGAACGTGAGCGTCTCGAGGTCCTGGTAGCTCGAACGGATCTGCGTGAGATCGCCGCCGGCCTCGAGCAGCGTGCGGAGGCGTTTGCAGTTCTCGCGCGCGTTCTCGATCATGATGCCGTCGACGAGGTCCTGATAACCCTCGAGCGCGGCCTCGGTCGTGTAGAGGAGCGTCTCGGCCTGGTTGCGCAGCTCGGCGAGCTCCTTGCGCACGGCGTCCGCCGCCTGGTGACGCTCGCCCTCGGTGATGATGCGCTCGATCTGATCTTTCGACAGACCGCTCGTGGGGGTGACGTTCATCTGCTGCGACTTGCCGGAGCCGAGGTCCTTCGCGTCGATGCTGACGACGCCGTTCGCGTCGATGCGGAACGTCACCTGGATCTTCGGGACGCCGCGCGGCGCCGGCGGGATGCCGGTGAGCTCGAAGCGCGCGAGGCTCGCGTTGTCCGCGGCCATCGGGCGCTCGCCCTGCAGGATGTGGATCGGCACGAAGTTCTGGTTGTCGACGGACGTCGTGAAGATCTCGCTGCGCTCCGTCGGGATCGTCGTGTTGCGCGGGATGAGCACCGTGAACACGCCGCCGCCCGTCTCGACGCCCATCGAGAGCGGCGTGACGTCGAGGAGGAGCATCTCGACGGCGGACTCGGTGTCGAGCGCCGCGCCCTGGAGGGCGGCGCCGGCGGCGACGACCTCGTCGGGGTTCACGCCCTTGTTCGGGTCGCGACCGAAGAACTCCTTCACCGCTTTCTGCACCGCCGGCATGCGCGTCATACCGCCGACGAGGACGACCGACTGGATGTCCGACGGCGAGAGCTTCGCGTCGCGCAGACACGCGCGGCACGGCTCGAGGCTGCGCTCGACGAGCTCCATCGTGAGGAGCTCGAGCTCGGCGCGCTTCATCGTCTTCTGGACGTGGAGCGGCTCGCCCTTCGGATTCGTCGCGATGAACGGCAGATTCAGCTCCGTCTCGAGCGACGACGACAGCTCGTGCTTCGCCTTCTCCGCCGCTTCCTTGAGGCGCTGCAGCGCCATGCGGTCCTTGCGGAGGTCGACGCCGTTCTCCTTCTCGAAGTTCTCCGCGATCGCATCGACGATGCGGAGGTCGAAGTCCTCGCCACCGAGATACGTGTCGCCGTTGGTCGCCTTCACGGAGAAGACGCCCTCCTGGATCTCCAGGATCGAAATGTCGAACGTGCCTCCGCCGAGGTCGTAGACGGCGATGCGCTCGGCCGTCTTCTTGTCGAGGCCGTACGCGATCGCGGCGGCGGTGGGCTCGTTGATGATCCTTCGGACATTCAGCCCGGCGATCTTGCCGGCGTCGCGCGTCGCCTGGCGCTGCGCGTCGTCGAAGTACGCGGGGACGGTGACCACGGCGTCGGTGACGGTCTCGCCGAGATACGTCTCGGCGATCTCCTTCATGCGCACGAGGATCATCGCGCTGACTTCGGGCGGTGACATGTCCTTCCCGGATACCGACACCCACGCGTCGCCGTTCGGCGCTTCGATCACCTTGAACGGGCTTCGATCGAGCTGGTGCCTCACCTCGTCGGACTTGTACTTCCGTCCGATGAGGCGCTTCACGGCGTAGACCGTGTTCGTCGCGTTGGTGACCGCTTGGCGCTTCGCGGACTGACCGACGAGACGTTCACCGCTCGCCGTGAACGCGACGATCGACGGCGTGGTGCGAGCACCCTCCGCGTTGGGGACGATCTTGACGTCGATCTTTCCTGTCGGACTTTGCTCGACGATCGCGACGCAGGAGTTCGTCGTACCGAGGTCGATACCGATGACCTTGCTCATTTAAGTGAAACCCGCCCCATCCAGAGTCACGCGTCAGGCTCCGATTTGCCGGCGGCCGCGTCGCCGTTCGCGCTCGCCTTCGGCTTGGCGACGACGACCATGGCTGCACGAATGAGCCTGTCACCCTGAAGGTATCCGGGCTGCACCTCGGCGACCACAGTTCCCGGCGGGTACTCGTCGGTCTCGACCTGCTGGATGGCTTCGTGGAGCCCGGGGTCGAATTGCTGGCCCACGGTGGGCACTTTCGTGATTCCGGAGCGGCCGAGGGTGTCGGTGAACTGGCGGAGGACCATCTTCAGGCCGTCCGACACCGGCCTCACTTCGGTCGCACGCTCGGCGCTCGTCATCGCACGCTCGAGGTTGTCGAAGACCGGCAGGAGATCCTTGAGGAGCTCCTCGCGACCGGCCTTCCGCGTGTCCTCGAGCTCACGGCGCGAGCGCTTGCGGAAATTGTCGAAGTCCGCCGCGGACCGCATCCACTGGTCCTTGAAGCGCTGCGCCTCGGCCTTCGCGTCGGCAACGGGATCCGCAGCCGCGCCGTCGGCGGACGCGGGGGTGCCGTCCGCGGTCTCCGATGAAACCGACGCGCCGCCGCCGCTGCTGCCTGAGGAAGACTTCGGGGTGCTCTCGCTCGTGGGCTCGGCCTCTGCGCCGCTCTTGTCGTTCGTGTCGACCATCCGACCACCGACTATACCCGATTCAGAGACGTTGCGAGTGTAGCCGCGGGCCTTCGGGTTCGCTAAGCGGAGGGGTGATGCACCCCGAGCCCGGCCCCGCAGCGACAGCCCCGCCCAGCGGCGACCGGCCCGAGCTCAACCCCCCTCAGGCGGATGCCGTGGCCCACGTCCAGGGCCCGTTGCTCATTTTTGCAGGCGCCGGCAGCGGGAAGACCCGCGTGATCACCTATCGCATTGCCAACCTCGTCGCGCGGGAGCGCGTCGCGCCATGGCGCATCCTGGCCGTGACGTTCACGAACAAGGCAGCCGGTGAGATGCGGAGCCGCCTCGAGCGGCCCGACATGCTCGGGCCGGTCGCACGCGATCTCTGGGTCGGCACCTTCCACGCGACGTGCGCCAAGTTCCTCCGCATGTTCCCCGAGGCGATCGATCGGACGAAGAGCTTCGTCATCTACGACAGCACCGATCAGAAGGCCGTGATGACCCGCGCCCTGCGCGACCTCGACCTCGACGATCGGCGCTACCCGCCGAAGCAGGTGCTCGCGCGCGTCCACAAGGAGAAGCAGGAGGGACGCGGCCCGAACGAGATGAACCGCGACAGCTTCATGGATGACGTGCTCCAGAAGGCGTACGCGAAGTACGAGGACGCGCTCCGCGCCGCGAACGCTCTCGACTTCGAGGACCTCATCCTGGGCGTCGTCCGCATCCTCGAGGCGCCCGCCGACGGCACGATGCCCGTCGAGGTGCTGCGCGCCAAGGAAGCCCTTCAGAAGAAGTTCGACTACGTCCTCGTCGACGAGTTCCAGGACACGAACCAGATCCAGTCGCGGCTCATCAAGGCGCTCGCTGCACGCACCCGCAACGTCTGCGTCGTCGGCGACGACGACCAGTCAATCTACCGGTGGCGCGGCGCCGACGTGCGCAACATCCGCGGCTTCCGGAAGGACTACCCGGACGCGAAGGTCGTCAAGCTGGAGCAGAACTACCGCTCCACGAAGCGCATCGTGTCCGCAGCGCTCGCCGTCATCGCGCCCTCTCCCACGCGCGAGCCGAAGGAGCTCTGGACCGACAACTCGGACGGCTCGCCGATCCGCGTCGTCGCCTGCGCCGACGAGCGCGACGAGGCCGCGTGCGTCGTCCGCACGATCAAGGACGCTCGCGACGCCGGGATCTCACCGAAGGACGTCGCCGTCTTCTACCGCGTGCACGCCCAGTCGCGCGTCCTCGAAGAGGCGCTTCGCGCCGTCGACATGCCGTACCAGATCATCGGCGGCACCAAGTTCTACGAGCGCGCCGAGATCAAGGACGCCATCGCTTACTTGCGTGTACTCTGCAATCCTCGCAGCGACGTCGACATGCTGCGCATCATCAACACGCCTCCGCGCGGGATCGGCAACACCACCGTCGAGCGCGTCGCGACGTATGCGAGCACGCAGCGCCTCTCGCTCTTCGAGGCGCTCGAGCGTCTCGAGGACTTCTCCGAGGACCTCGGCACCGCGCCGAAGAAGCGCCTCGGTCAGTTCCGCGAGCTGATGCGCGGCCTCGTCGGCGAAGCCAAGGAGCGGCCGCCCGCCGACGTCCTCCGCATGGTGCTCGCGAAGAGCGGATACAAGACGGCGCTCGAGGCCGAGGACACCGCCGAGGCCGAAGGCCGCCTCGAGAACCTCGCCGAGCTCGAGGGCTCGATGCACGACTACGCCATCGAGGCCGAGGCACGCGGCGAGCAGCCGACGCTCGACGGCTTCCTCGAACGCGTGTCGCTGCAGGCCGACACCGACAACCTCGACAAGGAGGGCGATGGCGCCGCCGCAGACGGCGGGGCTCGCCGCGAGCGCGTCACCTTGATGACCGTGCACGGCGCGAAGGGCCTCGAGTTCGAGCTCGTGATGCTCACCGGAATGGAGGAGGACATGTTCCCCTACCAGAACCAGGAGCGTAAGACGTCCGAGGAGATGGAAGAGGAGAGACGCCTCGCGTACGTCGCGGTCACGCGCGCGCGCCAGCACCTCGTCATCACGCACACGCGGCAGCGGCAGATCTTCGGCATCACCCGGCACGGTACGCCGAGCCGGTTCGTCGGCGACATCCCGCCGGACACCGTCGAGCACCTCGAGACGCCCGCGGCGAGGGCGGCGGGCGGGCAGGGGCGATGGATCGATCGCGGCGGCGGCGGCGATCACACGCAGCCGACGTCCTGGCGGCCGAGATCGGGCACGGGCACGGGCACGGGCACGTGGAGGCATCCGCAGGCTGCGCGGGCAGAGCCCGTCGCCGCACGCGAGCCCGGCGAGCGATTCGTCGAGTACGAGGAGGCCAGCGAGGGCAGCGAGGGCGTGTCGCTCCGGCGCGGCATGACCGTGCTTCACGACAAGTTCGGGCGCGGCGAGGTCCTGAAGGTGGTGAGCGTCGGCGAGCCCGCCGTGGTCGCGTTCTTCCCGGGCTGGGGCGAGAAGAAGGTGCTCGCGCGGTTCCTGAAGCTCGGCTGATGTCGGGGTGGTGACCGCGCAGTAACGGCTCAGTTCGCGCCGGTGACCTTCGCGGCGCCGCTCGCCTTCGACTTGCCGGTCACCGTGGTGCCCACGCAGTCGACCTTCGCGGCTGCGGAGGCGACGACCGAATTCGTCGTCGCTTTGATGCTGCCGCCCGTCATCGTGACCTTGGCGTTGCCGCTCGCTTCGATGCCCGTCGCCGCGGTGATGTCGACGCCCGTGAGCGAGAGCTGACAGTTGCCGCTCGCCTTGATCGCCGTGCCCGCGACGTTCGCCTTCACGCCGACGAGCGAGACCTGGTCGTTCGCCTTGCAGTCGAACGTCGACTTGCCGTCCCACTGCGCTGCGGCGGCGTTCTTCGCGCCGGCCACCCCGGCGCTCGGATCCTTGGCCTGGAAGTAGATGTAGATGCCGAACCCGACTGCGGTGAGCACCATGATGCCGATGATGACGGCGCCGATGATCCAGCCCCAGATCATGCTCGAGGCCTTGTCCTTGAGATAACCCTCGGGGCTCTTGCCGTTGATCTTCAGCTGGAGCTGCTGGCCGCCGCCCATGTCGAACGTGCCGGCGGCGAGATTGTGTTGTTGCTGCTGCTGCTGCTGCTGGGGCATCCCTGCGCCTGGAGGCGGAGGACCGAAGCCGAGGTTCTGCGCGAACATCGCGTTGAACTCGGGGTTGTTGCCGCCGCCCGGAGCCTGGACCTGGATCGGGGTGAGCTGCCCGTTCTGGTTGTTGAAGAGCGCGAGGCAACGCGTGCAGCGCGCGTACTGTCCGTTACCGGCCCATTCGAACGCGCCGCCGCAGCTGAGACATTGCATCGCAACGAGCCTAGATCAGAACGCGAACCCATAGGAGACGAACGGGCCGCCGGCGACCTCGCCCAAACGGATGCGCTCGATCTCCTTCTTCGCCGCCCACGTCTTCGGAGAAACCACGTAGGGGAAGAGAGAGCCGAGAATGCCGGTTCCCATCGCGATGAACACGCGCGCGCTCCGCTCGGGGACCGGCCAATGCACCGGCACAGCTCCGAGGAAGACGTAATCCATCGCGGGCGCCGTTGCCGCCGCGACGAGCGTGATCGCCGCAGCCATGGGCCACGTCGCGCGCACGTTGCCTTCGGGCGGCGGTCCTTCGGCCCAGAGCGGGTCGCACTTCGGCAGCGACAAGTAGCCGCCGCTCAGGAATCCGCCCCACGAGAAGCCGACGAGGCCCGGGCCGATCAGTCGGACACCGGGCGTCTCCGACTGTTTGAGCACGCCGATGCTGAGGTATTCGCTCCCGGCGACGAGCGCGGCGAACGTGGCCGTGTAGAGCCAGTCGAAGCTCGAGGCCTTCTCGCAGAGTGCGATCTCGCGCGGCTGCCGGGGCCTGTAGTCCGTCGCCGCGTAGGCGTATGCCGGCACGCCCGGAGGCGCCGCCTGGCGCACTTCCACGACATCGGCAGGCGGGGACCCGTCCACGGCCGGCGACGGTACCACGGCTCGTGTCGCGCCTTCACGCGACCTTTACGCGCGTGGGAAAAACGGCAATCCTCGCGGCCATGACGGTTCCGGCGAACATCTTTCGCGAATACGACATCCGCGGCGTCGCCGATCGCGATCTCTCCGACGAGCTCGCCGAGGGGATCGGCCGCGGGCTCGGCGTGATGCTCTCGGCCGCGCGCGAAGGCGGCGACGGCAAGCCGCTGCGTCTCGCGGTGGGGCGTGATTGCCGCCTCTCGAGCCCGCGTCTCCACGCGGCGCTGCTGCGCGGCCTCACGAAGGCAGGCGTGCACGTGCTCGACATCGGAGTCGGCCCCACGCCGATGCTCTACTTCGCCGTGTTCGACCTCGGCACCGACGGCGGCATCCAGATCACGGGAAGCCACAATCCGGGCGACGAGAACGGCTTCAAGATGATGCGCGGCAAGGCGAGCTTCTTCGGCGCCGACATCCAGAAGCTGCGCGAGAGGATCGTCGCGAAGGACTTCGGCGAAGATCGCTCGTCGTCGAGCAAGGTCGAGGACGTCGACGTGCAGGACTCCTACGTCGCGACGATGAAGGAGCGCTTCGACTTCGGGGGATCGAACCTCGTGTTCACGCTCGACGCCGGCAACGGCTCGGGCGGTCCGCTCGGCCTCCGCACCATGAAGGCCCTCGGGCTCTCTCCCGACCCGCTCTTCTGCGAGATGGACGGCACCTTCCCGAACCATCATCCCGATCCGACGGTCGAGAAGAACCTCGCCGCGCTCGTCGCGCGCGTGAAGGAGACGAAGGCGCGCGTGGGCCTCGCTTACGACGGGGATGCGGATCGCATCGGCGCCGTCGACGAGAACGGCACCGTGATCTGGGGCGACAAGCTCATGATCCTGTTCTCGCGCGCGCTCCTGAAGGACAAGCCGGGCTCGACGATCCTCGGCGAGGTGAAGTGCTCGCAGACGCTCTACGACGACATCGCCAAGCACGGCGGAAAGCCCGTCGTGTGGAAGACCGGCCACTCGCTCATCAAGACGAAGATGAAGGAGACGGGCGCGATGCTCGCCGGCGAGATGAGCGGCCACATCTTCTTCGCCGATCGCTACTTCGGTTACGACGACGCGATCTACGCCGGCCTGCGGCTCCTCGAGATCCTCGCGAAGGATCCGCGCCCGCTGTCCGAGATGCTCGCCGACGTCCCGAAGACGTTCTCCACGCCCGAGCTGCGCGTCGACTGTCCGGACGCGCTCAAGTTCCAGGTCGTCGCGGCCGTCACGCGTCACTACAAGGAGAAGGGCAATCCCGTCCTCGACATCGACGGCGCGCGCATCACGTTCCCGGGCACGAGCTCCGCGCCGAAGTGGGGCCTCGTTCGTGCGTCGAACACCGGGCCCATCCTCGTGATGCGCTTCGAGGCCGGCACCGAGGCCGAGCTCGCCGAGATCCGCAGCGAGGTCGAAGCCGTCGTCACGAAGGAGCGCGCGAAGCTTGCAACCTGAGGGGCCGGCGGCTCCGAAGAGCTGGACGATCGGCTCTCTGGTGAAGTGGGCGACGGACGATTTTCGCGCGCGCGGCATCGAGAACCCGAGGCTCGACGCCGAGCTCCTCGTCGCGCACGCTCTGAAGATCGATCGGATGCGCGTCATCCTCGACGCGAACCGGCCGCTCGAGGGCGTGGAGCTCGCGACGCTGCGCGATCTCGTCAAGCGACGCCGCGCCTACGAGCCAATCGCGTACCTGCGCGGCGAGCGCGAGTTCTACGGCCTGAAATTCCGGGTCGACAAGCGCGTCCTCGTTCCGCGGCCCGACACGGAGACGCTCGTCGACGCGGCGCTCACCCGCAGCGCGCACGTGTCGATGTCGATGAGGCAGCTGGATCTCTGCACCGGCTCGGGATGCGTGGCGGTCGCGATGGCGAAGCAGCGCCCCACGGCGAAGGTCTTCGGCTCGGACATCAGCCCCGATGCGCTCGTCGTCGCACGCGACAATGCGCTGCGGCTCGGCGCGTACAACGTCGCGTTCGTGGAGTCGGATCTGTTCGCCGCGTTCGCCGGGAAGCGCTTCGACGTGATCACCGCGAATCCGCCGTACATCGCGAGCGGCGACATCGCCTCGCTCATGCCGGACGTTCGCGACCACGAGCCCAGGCTTGCGCTCGACGGCGGCGACGACGGGCTCGTCATCGTTCGGCGGATCGTGCACGATGCGCCTTCGCATCTCGCGCCGGGCGGAGTGCTCGCGATCGAGATCGGCGCCGGCGAGGCGCCTGCGACAGTCGCGCTCTTCGAGACCGGGGGCTTCGCCGACGTCCGCGTTCATCGGGACATCGCTAGGATCGAGCGCGTCGTCAGCGGCGTCCTACCCGTGCGATAATCGGCGCCCGTTGCGAGCCGCCCCCCTCAGCGCAGTCATCATGGCTGGAGCGCTCGCAGCGATCGCGTTCGCGCCGGCGCTCGCGCGCGCGCAGGCGCAGAGCCGTGCGCCGGGGGCGACGTCGCCTTCCGCCGCAGCTCGCGCGCCCGAAGACCTGGCGCGCGCCCGTGTGCTGGATCAGCAGGGCGCGAAGGCGTACGCCGACGGCCGCTACAACGACGCGATCCGCTACTTCGAGGAGGCGCACCGGCTCGGCGGGCCGCCGTTCGAGCTCTGGAACATCGCGAAGTGCCACGTGCGTCTCGACCAGCCGGAGCAGGCCGCCGAGATGCTCGAGCGCTACCTGGCCACGCCAACGCTCCCTTCCGAGGACCGCGAGGAAGCGACGCAGCAGCTCGAGGCGCTCCGGCGACGACCGAGCACCGTCACCATCGCATCGGTGCCCACGGGCGCAGCGGTCACGCTCGACGGGCGGCCTCCGGCGGAAGGCGGCAAGACGCCGACGACGTTCACGGTGCAGCCGGGGCCGCACACGATCACGCTGTCGTATCCGAAGTATGCGGTTTACACGCAAACGCTCGATGCGAAATACGGTCGGGCGATCATCCTCGACGTGCCGCTCGCGAGGGACACGAAGCACGCTCCTGCGGAGAACCCGTACGGCGACGAGGAGATCCGGCGCATCGCGCTGCGCGGTTACGTCGGCGTGATGCTGCCGCGCTACGGGAGCGTCGGGGGCGCCGCGCATCCCGAGCTCGACGTGAGCGGCACGTATCGCTTCGCGGACGTCGGTGCGACGACCTTCGCCGTCGGCGCGACGGTCTTCCTCACCGGCGACTCGTGGGACAACACGGTCGGCGCGCCGGGCATCGCGCCGCCCTGCGGCACGTTGAAGAACCCGCGCTCGGCCACGGCGCTCTCGATGTTCGCGATGGGCACCGCCGGCTGGGAGATCGTCCCGCGTCTGCGCGCGCATGCGCTCGCGGGGCTGGGCGTGGCCGCGTACTTCGCCGACGATCTCGGCGGTGACGTGTTCGTCCCGAAGTGCAATCCGTCACCGGGCGCGCGGCCGGCGTTGATGGCGGGAGCGCAGCTCGACTACGCGATCACGCCGATCGTACGCCTCTCGGCGCTGCCGCTGGTCTTGCAGCTGCAGCCGTCGTTCGAGGGCACGCGCAGCACGCCGATCGACACGAGCGGCGTGTGGTTGCGCGCGACGATCGCCATCGGCGTTGGAGTGGATCTCTGATGGGCTCGACGCTCTTCGACTTCAACGGCGTGCTCGTCGACGACGAATCGGTGCATCTTGCAGCGTTTCGGCAAGTGGTGAAGCCCCTCGGCATCGAGCTCGACGACGCGACGTATGCGGAGCGCTATCTCGGGTTCGACGACGCCGGCGCGTTCCGCGCGATGTTGACCGACGCCGGCCAGACGCCTAGCGACGAGGACGTCGCGAGGCTCATCGCGGCGAAGAAGCCGCTCTACATGGAGCTGATCGGGGACTCTCTCGTCATCTTCGACGGCGCGCAGGATCTCGTTCGCCGGCGCGCGGCGCTCGGTCCGATCGGGATCGTGTCCGGTGCGCTGCGCGACGAGATCGAGCATGCGCTGCGCGTGATGGGCGTGCGCGATGCGGTCGCGTTCATCGTGTCCGCGGAGGACACGCAGCGCTGCAAGCCAGATCCCGAGGGCTATCTGCTCGGGATGCGCGCGATGCAGGAGCACGTCGGGCAGCGCTCTCCGGCGGTGGTGATCGAGGATTCGATCGCGGGCATCGAAGCGGCGAAGCGCGCGGGCCTGCGCTGCGCGGCGGTCGCTCATTCGTATCCGGCCGAGAAGCTCCGTGCGGCGGGCGCGGACGTGGTCGTCCATCATCTCGTCGAGCTCACCGACGAGCTGCTCGACTACGAAGCACCGACGCACGGACCGAAGAGCGGGGGCCCGAGCGAGCGATGACCAGGGCGCGGATCTTCGCGGCGGGTGTCCTCGTCGTCGCGTCGCTGGTCGTGCGCGGCGCATCGCCGGCCGGTGCCACCGGCGGCGCATCGCGCGCGACGGCGTCGTTCGCGTTTCCGTTGCACACCGCGGACGGGTGGCGCGCATCCGGACAGAATGCCGTGCGTGGGATCACGATCGGTCCGATCGAGAACGGATATCACCCGGGCGTCGGCTACGGCAGCGCCGCGTATGCGCGGACGCTCGACGAGTGCGTGCGCACGGGCGCCACGTGGGTGGCGATCACGCCGTTCGGCCGCGTCGCGGATCTCACGGGCCGCGGCGTCGATCCTTCGTTCGAGCAGCCCTTCGCGAAGAACCGCGAGGACGTCCGCCGCGGGATCGCGATGGCGCATGCGCGCGGCTTGTCGGTGATGCTCGTCCCGCATCTCTGGGTCGAGTCCGGCGAGTGGCGCGCGAAGATCGACCCGCCGACGGACGCCGCATGGGAAGCGTGGGCGCGCAGCTACGGCGCGTTCGTGCGCGGCTGGGCGGAGGTCGCGGAGAGCGCGCACGTCGATCTCTTCTCGGCCGGCGTCGAGCTCCGGTCGTGGGTGACGACGCCGCGCGCGCCGAGCTTCGCGGCACTCATTCGCGAGCTGCGTGGAATCTACAAGGGTCCGATCACGTACTCGGCGAACTGGGACGACGTCGAGCACACCGTCGTGCTCGGCGAGCTCGACGTCATCGGCGTGAACGCCTTCTATCCCCTCGCCGACAAGGAGGGCGCGCCGTTCGACGCGCTCCTCGACGGCGGCAAGAAGGTGCAGGCACGCGTGCGCGCGCTCGCCGAGACGTGGCAGAAGCCCATCCTCTTCACGGAGATCGGCTACACGACGCGGCGCGATCCCGCGGTTCGCCCGTGGGAGTGGCCGGACGCGATGAAGGACGTGCGCGTCGACGAGGTCGCGCAGGCGGACGCGTATCGCGCGCTGGTCGCGCCGCTCCTCGACGAGCCGCGCTTCATGGGCTTCTTCGTCTGGCGCGTGTATGCGGACCCCGACGACGTCTCGCAGGAAGCGGAATGGGGCTTCTCCCCGCGCGGAAAGCTCGCCGAGCTCGTCGTGCGCGACGCATTCGCGGCGTCGTGGGCGGGCGATGCGGCGCGGCGGTATGGCTGGGCGCCGGCGGCGCGTGTGCCGGGGCTGTTTCCGTGACGGCGCTTCATTAAGCAACGCGGCGTAGTTGGCCGCGGGGGCTCCGGGCTTCGTACGATCGGCACGGTATGG
The DNA here is from genome assembly GCA_028287065.1 of Labilithrix sp. Lineage (GTDB taxonomy): Bacteria > Myxococcota_A > Polyangia > Polyangiales > Polyangiaceae > Labilithrix. The sequence continues at coordinate 22,056 of JAQBQJ010000062.1, forward strand.
TCGGCGTTCTACGTGTCGTCCTGTTCGCGGGGACCCTCGCGATGGGTTCCTGGCTCGGGCTCGGGAAGCCGACGTTCGACCAGGCGCGTGCGTTCGTCGAGAAGGCGAAGGGCGAGGCGAGCGCGAGGGCGGACGCGAAGGCAAAGGCGGACGCAAAGGTAAACGCCGATGCGAATGCGGACGCGAAGGACGCGGACGCGAACGCGAACGCGAACGCCGGCGGCGACCTCGGCAACGTTCCTTCGATGCGGCCATGGCCGGAGCTCAATGCCGAGGCGAGCATCCCGAAGGCGTGGATGGTGGCGGAGGGCCCGCTGTATCGCGCGGGCAGCGGGCGAAGGCTCGTGACCCTGACGTTCGACGACGGGCCGTTTCCCGAGACGACGCCGACGGTGCTGCGCATCCTCGCGAAGAAGAAGATCCACGCGTCGTTCTTCGTGATCGGTCGCTACCTCGACGGCGAGGACGCGCGCGCGCAGGCGTCGCGCGAGGCGCTGAAGCAGGTCGCGGCGGGCGGTCATCTGATCGGCAACCACACGCATGATCACGCGCTGCTCACGGCCGTGACGCACACGCAGGTGCTGGAGCAGATCGACGAAGGCGCTGCGTCGATCGAGCGCGTCACCGGCAAGCGGCCGATCCTCTTCCGTCCGCCCTTCGGAAAGCTCGACGACTTCGGACAGGCCGCGGTGCGCGAGCGTGGCCTCGACCTCCTCTTGTGGAGCGTCGAGAAGCAGGACATGCAGCGCGCGGATTCCCACGAGGTGTTTCGCGAGCTCGTCGGACAGATCGAATACAAGGAAGGCGGCATCGTGCTGCTGCACGACATCCGCTGGACGTCGATCGCGGTGCTGCGAGAGCTGCTCGAGTGGCTGCAGCTTCACCGGTGGGATCCGAAGAGGCCGTCGCGTGTCGGCTACGAGATCGTCGATCTACCGACGTACCTGCGTGAGGTCGCCGCTGCGCCGCTGCCGTATGCGACGCGCGACGAGCTGGAGCGCGCCCGTGAGGTTGCCGCGCACGAGCGAAGTGACTCACGCGAGCCGCGGCAGCTACGCGAGCCGGGAGAGAAGCGTCCCGTCGTGAACCGCGTCAGGTCGTGTGCCGTAGCACACGACACGAGCTCCCGAAGGTCGCTCAGCCGCCGTTGATCGATTCGCAGACGGTCGCTTCTTTGCCGACGAACTTGCCGTCGCGAGCCTGGACCTCGCAGTAGCCGCCGGATCGGATCTGGTCGACGAGCTGCACGACCGCGGCGTTCGACCATTCGCGTGCGCCATCGAAGCGCGCGCGGATGACGCCGTTCTTGTCGATGACCCAGGTCTCCGGATAGAGCGTCGTGCCGTACTTGCCGGTGACGTTCTTCGCGTCGGGATCGATGAGCACGGTGAACGGCGGCTCTTCTTTCAGGACGGCCTTGAGCACGGAGCCGGCTTCTTCCGCCGTGTCGTCGGTGGAGACGGTGACCACCGCGACGTCGTCCTTCGACTTCAGGATGCGCGCGAGATCGGCGATCTCGGGCATCTCCTCCATGCAGGGCCCGCACGTCCTGGTCCAGAAATTCAGGACGACGACCTTGCCGCGGTAGCTGTCGAGCGAGACCTCGTGGCCCTTCGTGTCCTTCAGCTTGAAGTCCGGCGCCTTCTTCTCGTAGCCGGCGTAGTTCGGGTGGAGGAGACAGGTCGCGCTGCAGCGTCGTCGCGCTTCGCCTTCCTTCGCGACCGACACGAACGCGTAGACGCCGACGGCAGCCGCCAGCACGAACGCGAGGTGCGCCACGGGGGCGAGGGGGCTCTTCTCGTCGCTGCTCACGCGGGGGAGTGTCTCACAGATCCGCCGCTCTGTGGGCTACTCGGAGGTGCGCCGCCGTGCTACCCCGTGTGCCCTCCATGACTCAGAAGACCGGGAAGGCCGTGCTCGTGGCCGTGCATCTGCCGGACGCCGACGACCTCGAGTTCCGCTCGAGCGTCGAGGAGCTCGAGCGTCTCGTGTCGACGCTCGGCTACAAGACGGTCGCGGCGGTCACGCAGACGCGTACGCATCTCGAAGCCGGGGCGGTGCTCGGCGAGGGCAAGCTCCTCGAGCTCGGCGAGCTCACCGGCGGCGACGGCCATGTCGGCACGACGGCGCCGAAGAAGAAGGACAAGGCGCGCATGAAGCGCCAGGCGGCCGAAGCAGCGGAGCGCGGCGAGGACCACGAAGACGAGGACGACGCCGGCGATGACGAGAGCGAGGAGCCCGAGCTCGATCGCGACGGACAGCCCGTGCCGAAGGTCGACCTCGTGGCGGTCGATCACGACCTCTCGCCGAGCCAGGCACGGAACCTCGAGCGCGCGACGGGCTGTCAGGTGCTCGACCGCACGGGCGTCATCATCGAGATCTTCCACCGGCACGCGAAGAGCCGCGAAGCGCGTCTGCAAGTAGAAATCGCGCGCCTGAACTACACGGCGCCGCGCATGCGCGAATCTCCGGGCGGGAAGGAGCGCCAGCAAGGACGTGGCGCCGGCGAAGCGGCGCTCGAGCTGGATCGCCGGAAGGTGCGCGATCGCGTCGCGGAGCTGAAGAAGGAGCTCGACGCGGTCCAGCGCGACCAGGACGTCCGTCGTTCCCATCGCCGTCAGGCACGACGCATCGCGCTCGTCGGATACACGAACGCGGGAAAGTCGTCGCTCATGCGCGCGCTGACCGGCAGCGACGTCTACGTAGAAAATAAGCTGTTCGCGACGCTCGACACCACGGTGCGCGCGCTGCAGCCCGAGGCGAAGCCGCGCATCCTGGTGAGCGACACGGTCGGCTTCATCAAGAAGCTGCCGCATGATCTCGTCGCGAGCTTCAAATCGACGCTCGACGAGGCGCTCGAGGCGTCGCACCTCCTCCACATCGTCGATGCTTCGGATCCGTCGTGGGAGGCGCAGCTCGAGGTCACGCGCGACGTCCTCGACGAGATCGGCGCCGGCGACGTGCCGTCGACGCTCGTGATGAACAAGGTCGACCGCCTCGACGCGGAGACGCTCGCGCGCCTCCGCGTGCGTCTTCCGGATGCGTGGTTCGTGTCGGCGCATGATCCGAAGGACGTGGCGCTGATCCGCGACCGGATCGTGACGATCTTCGAAGCGACGTACGTCGAGGACGAGCTGCTGATTCCGTACGATCGCCAAGCCGTGCTGAGCGAGATGCACGACTCGGGTCGCGTGGGCGGCGAACGCTACGAGGACAGCGGCATCATCGTGACGTACCGGGCGGAGCCGGAGACGATCGCGCGATTCAAGTCGAAGCTGTCGAAGTAGCCGGGCGTGACCGGTTTTTCGAGAAACAAGCGGAGACGCGGGGACGCGGAGCCCACGCGGAGATTTTTTTGATCGGACATGCGCAACTTTCGCGCTGCGCGGCCGATGGGGGCGCGTGGACAGACACGACGTGAATGCGGTTAGCGAGCAGGTTGTGCTCGCATCCATCGAGGTCCATCGGCTCTTGGGGCCCGGGTTGTTGGAGAGCGCGTATCAGGAGGCGCTCGCTTTCGAGCTGACCCTGGTAGGGGTGACGTTCGTAAAGCAGCCCGTACTCGCCCCGGCGTACAAGGGTCACGCATTGCCCTCGTCGTACCGCGCGGACTTCATCGTCGAAGATCTCGTTGTCGTCGAGCTCAAGGCCGTCGACCAAGTACTCCCGGTGCACGCGGCACAGCTCTTGACCTACCTGCGAGTGAGCGGCCACCCCGTTGGCTTGCTCATCAATTTCAACGTTCCGCTGCTCCGCTACGGGATCCGTCGCCTGGCGAACAAGGCCCCAAACCTGCCGCCGCGTTGATGGGCGCGTGTCCGATCAACAAAATCTCGGCGTTGGCTCCGCGGCCCCGCGTCTCCGCCTGTTTCTCGGATCTCTACACCTGCGCGATAGCCAGTGACCTGCGCGGTTTTTCGCGGCCCACCCGGCCGTCGAGCTTCGAGAACGCTCGCTTGTACGCGGCGAAGTTGGCACCTTCGCGTACCGCTTCGAGGACGGCCAGGCCTTCGTCCGGGCCGCCTTGCGCCAGCACGTATTCGACCCACGCCCACTTGGCGCTCGTCGAGCGGACGTCGGCGCGGCCGCGGAGGCCTCGCTTCAGGCGCTCGAGGCGCTTCTCGACGACCGAGATGCCCGCGAAGCCGGCGCCGTCCATCGGCGTGTTCCGCTTCGCGCAGAACGGCGCGATCCCCAGCGCGACCGGGACGATCTTCGACAGCTCCGTCGTGAAGCGCGCGCATTCGTCGATGTCTTCGTCGGTCTCGCCCGGCAAACCGATCATCAAGTAGAGCTTCAGGCGGTCCATGCCATGTAGCCGCGCGAGCTCCGCGCAGCGCAGCAGGTGGCTTTCCTTCGCCTTGCGCTCGAGCTGTACGCGCATCTTCTCGCTCGGGCCGTCCATCGCCGTCGTCAGCGTGCGGTAGCCCGCGCGCGCGAGCGCACCGACGAACTCGTCCTTCAAGCGATCGGGACGCAGCGACGAGAGCCCGACCTCGCGGCCTTGCTCGGTCAGCTTGTTCACGATCTCGACGATCTTCGGATGATCGCTCACGGCCGCGCCGACGAGGCCGACACGCTTCGCGTCCGGAGGAATGAGCTCGAGGATCCGCTCCATCGACGCGAGGCGCATGCCGCCGTTGGTCGAGCGGCGCATCACGCAATACGTGCACCGACGCGAGCAGCCACGCTCCGTCTCGATGAGGAACATGTCGCTCAGGACCATGTGCGGCGTGCGGATCGGCGCCCAGGCCGGGATCATCTCGTCCGGGACCTTCGCGACCGTCGGGAGCACGGCGCCGTGGTGCTCGGGGACGAACACGTGCGGGATCTTCGCGAGCGCATCGAGGCGATCGGCATGCGACGACGTGCTCTCGAGGATGCGCAGCACCTCGACCGTGATCACCTCGGCCTCGCCGATCACGATCGCATCGCAGAACGGCGCGAGCGGGAGCGGGTTCGAGAACGTCAGCGGCCCACCCGCGAGCACGAACGGATGCCGGCGCGGATCGCGCTCCGAGCGAAGCGCCGGAATGGCCGCCGCCTCGAGCATGCGGACGAACCCGCCGATCTCGATCTCGTACGCGACGCTCGCCGCGAGCACGGGGAACTCGTCGAGCGGACGCAGCGACTCGTAGCTGACCGGCCGCGTCTGGAGCGCGAGATCGTTCTCGGCTTCGTCGTCGAGCACCACCCGCTCGCACGCGAGGCCCGGGCTCTCCATGATCGCCCGATAGATCCGCTGGTAGCCCAGCGAGCTCATCGCCGCTCCGTAAGGCGACGGATACGTGAGCGCGACCGTGAAGGGCGCTTGCTTGTCGAGTCGCCCGACCTCGTCGGCGAGCCGTCCGCGGATGCGACTCTCGCGCGACGTATGGGAGGAGCGGTCGGCTGCCTTCAAGCCGCTGTCTTTACGGCTTTTTACGGCTCCCGCAAGCCGGGCCATGCTCCGGTCGTCTCATTTACGTTGTTTGCGGTTTGTTACGCCGAGGGCACGTGCAGATCCCGCAAGCGCAAGTATAGTGACGCACTTTTCCGGCCCCCATGAAACTACGCCCCCTCTTCGCCCTCCTTCCGGCCCTCGCCATCCTCAAGCTCACCGCCTGCTCCGACAACAAGGACGCGACCGGTGAAGAGACGCCCACGGCGGACGGGGGTGACGGCTCTGTCAAACCCGGCGACGAGGGCGGCAACGACGGCGGCCCCGAAGGCCCGCGCGGAAACTGCGGCGTCACCAAGGCAGGCACAGCCGGCGTCCTGATCGAAGGACGCCTCCTCCTTCCGGCCGAGCCCATCGACGGCGAGCTCCTCATCGACGGCGACGGCATCATCCAGTGCGCGGCCAAGAGCTGCGCGACCGCGCCGGCGAACGCGGACCCGGTCGCGTACAAGGCGGCCTACGACGCGGCCACGCAGGTGACGTGCCATGACGCCGTCATCTCTCCCGGTCTGATCAACCCGCACGACCACCTCACGTTCGCGAACACGCCTCCGCTGCCGCACGGCACCGAGCGCTTCGAGCATCGCCACGACTGGCGCAAGGGCATCCGCGGTCACAAGAAGATCACCACGTGGGGGACCGGCGGCGGCAACGCCGTCCACCTCGCCGAGCTGCGCTTCGTCATGAGCGGCGCGACGTCCGTCGCCGGCTCGGGCGGCGCCGACGGTCTGCTCCGCAACCTCGATGCGACGGCCGCGCAGCTCGAAGGCCTGAAGATCAAGATCGCGGACTCCGACACGTTCCCGCTGAAGGACTCCACGCCGCCCACGCCGTTCCCGCCCGCTTCGTGCGACGGCTACACCGGCCGCCGTCTCGCCTCGACGCTTCCTCCGCTCGATGCCGCGCTGCTGCACATCGCCGAGGGTATCGACGAAGCCGCGCACATGGAGTTCCTCTGCCAGAGCAACGCGACGGACGACCCGACGCACCTCATGCTCGCGAAGCAGACGGCCATCATCCACGGCATCGGCCTGCAGGCGAGCGACATCGCGAAGTACCACCCCGCGCAGACGTCGCTCGTGTGGTCGCCGCGCTCGAACATCGATCTCTACGGAAACACCGCGCCGGTCGTCCTCTACGACAACCTCGGCGTGCAGATCGCGCTCGGCACCGACTGGCTGCCCTCCGGCTCGATGAACATGTCGCGCGAGCTGCGCTGCGCCGACGAGTACAACAAGAACTACCTCGGCAATCACTTCTCCGAACGCCAGCTCTGGCAGATGGTCACGCAGAACGCGGCCTTCGCGGTCGGCGGCCAGAACGCGATCGGGTCGCTCAAGATCGGCTACGCCGGCGACGTCGCGATCTTCAGCACGTCGTCCGGCAAGGACTACCGCGCCGTCATCAACGCCGGCGTCGAGGACGTCATCCTCGTCATGCGCGGTGGCAAGCCGCTCTACGGCGACGGGGCGCTGCTCGCGCAGAAGGGCCTGAAAGCCGAGATCTGCGAGGACCTCGACGTGTGCGGCGTGAAGAAGAAGGCCTGCGTGAAGCAGGACCTCGGCAGCGTCGATCTGAAGACGCTCCTCGCCGAGACCGTGAAGAACCCGACGAACAACAACGCGTCGGAGCTCCTCTATCCGCTCTTCTTCTGCAAGGGCACGACCCCGAAGAACGAGCCGAGCTGCGTTCCGTACCGCGGGCCCACGGCCTCCTCGGCCACGGCGTCGACGTACACGAGCGGCGAGACGCCCGTCGACAAGGACGGCGACGGCGTTCCCGACGCGACGGACAACTGCCCGAGCGTCTTCAATCCGGTGCGCCCGATGGATGGCGCCAAGCAGGGCGACACCGACGGCGACGGCATCGGCGACGCGTGCGACAAGTGCCCGCTCGCGACCGGCGAGACGTGCACGCCGCCGAGCGGCGACGACCTCGACGACGACGGCATCCCGAACGCGATCGACAACTGCCCGGAGATCGCGAACAAGGATCAGGCCGACACCGACGGCGACGGCAAGGGCAACGCGTGCGATGCATGCCCCGACGCGCCCAACCCGGGCCAGGTCGTCTGCATCGCGCCGCCCGTCGACTACACCGTGCAGGAGCTCCGCGATCCGGCGAGCCCCACGCATCCCGCCGCCGGCGCGACGCGCGCTCGCCTGAAGGATCTCTACGTCACGGCGCTCCACGTCGTCGGAACCGACCGCGGCTTCTTCGCCCAGCTCGACAACGGCGGACTGCCGTACTCCGGCATCTACATCCAGACCGGCACCGTCAGCCCGACCGTCGCGATCGGCAACAAGGTCGACGTCGAGGGCGACTACGTCGAGGCGTTCAACGTCTCGACCCTCAAGAACCCGGTCATCAAGGTCACCGGCGTTGGCACCACCCTGCCGTTTGGACCGAAGGTCTTCACGACGGCCGACCTCACCAACGTCGCGGCCGTGCAGGGACCGATGGCCGAGCAGTACGAGTCGATGCTCGTCGAGGTCGACGCCGTCACCGTGTCTGTCCTCAACGCGGACGCGCCGAAGGACTTCGACGAGCTCACGATCACCGACGCGAGCACCGGCGCGCTGCGCGTAGACGACTACTGCTACGACGCGCTCGACAACACGTACGCGGTGGGCACCCCGTTCACGAAGATCATCGCGATCGCCGGCTTCTCGTTCTCGAACCGCAAGCTGTATCCGCGCAGCGCGGCCGACCTCGTCCCGTAATCAGGACCCGCGCTACGGCTCCAGGCGGTACAGCGAGCCACCTCGCTGTCCGCCTGCGTACAGCTCGTTCTTGAAGACCGCGAGCGGCGCGACACAGAAGAAGTCGCTCACCTCGAACGGCGACTTCGCGTTCTTCGCCGGTGCGCCGCCGTCGGGGCCTTCCAGCGCACGCGCGATCGCGGTCGCGGTGACCGACGCGACGCCGTCCGAGGCATCCACGCCGCGCGCGCCGTCGATCGACTCACCCGTGAGCCGGTAGAGGCCGCCCTCCGTCAGCACGACGACGGAGTCGCGGAACCGCGTGACGTCGGTGGGGCGCCCGGCATCGGCCGGAAGCGGGATCGCCGCCCAGTGATCGCCGTCGCTCGTGACACGCAGGAGCACGCCCGTATCGCGCGACCATGCGAGCCAGTAGAGCCGCGCGGGCGTCGCGCGCGTGTCGACCCACCAACGGAGTGTCCCGGCTGCTCCGGTGCGCGTGACGCGTACGGGGTGCACGTCGTCGCGCCCAAGAATCGGTGGAGGGGCGACGCCAGCCTCTCTCCCCGTAAACGTGCCCGTGCCCGTGCCCGTGCCCGAGCTCGGTGCAAAATACAAATAGTCGTTCGGATCCCGCCCGTCGTAATCCTGGATCCCGGCGTACAGCCGATCCCTGAACCGCACCATGAACGTCAGGCGCCACACGCCGTCTTGCCACGGGTACGGGTAGTCCACCTCGTACGTCCACCTCGAGCCATCGTCGCTCGCGCGATGCAGCGCGCCCGGCGAAGCGCCGTGCCACGCACGCTCCTTCGGCGGCACCGAGCCCGTCGACGCATACAGGCCACCGCGGAACTTCACGACGTCGATCACGTGATACGCGCGCGGCAGCACCGCGGCGCCCGCTCGACCATCGGCGCTCAGCAGGTCCGGCGTGCCCGGCGGTCGATAGTGCGGCGCGCGCGGCGGCGCGAACGAGCCCGCGCGATCGGACACGAACACGTATCCCTCCGTGCCGTACTCGACGAGCCCGAGGCCGTTGTACGGAGGATCGGCATCGGCGACGAACAGCCGTCCGCCGATCGCGTGCACGCGCAAGAATCCCTGGCCCGCGCCGCCGCCCTTGACGGGCTCCCCCGGTCGGTTCCAGTCGAAGGCGATCCCGAACGGCTTCGCGGCGTCGGGGCGATAGCGCGTGATCGTCGCGCCGTCCGTGCCGAGCGGCTGGTTCGCGTGCGCGGCGTACAGCGCGTCCCCGAACGGAGTGAGATCGCAGATGCGCGTGAGCGCGAGCGGCGGCGTACCGACCTTCGTGAAGTGCGCGGACTCGGGGACGGTGCCCTGACCGGGATCTTCCGGATCGTCGTTGCCGTCGTCGTCGAGCTGCGTGCGGATCGGCGCGGCGTCGGTCACGTTCTTGCTGCCCGCATCGTCGAGCGCGGGGGTGGTCGCGCCGCCGCCGTCGGCCGTCGCCGTCTTCGCGCTCGCGTCGCCCGATGACGGCGCACCGGTCACGGCGCTGCGCGCGCAGGCGGCCAGCGCAGCACAGGCTGCGAAGCACGCGACGAGCGCGCGTGCTCGATGGGCGTTTACTTGCAGACGTGAAAGCCGGGGAGACTGCCGCTCGCCGTGCACGTCTTCATGATCTCGGCGCACTCGTCGACCGGTGCGTTCGGATCGCAGAAGCGGACCGGCTGAAGGCCGGGGATCGGGCTGTTGTTGCACGACGGCGCGCATTGTACCGAGCGGTAGCCCTGGTTCGAATCGAACGCCCCGCAGCACACCTGGCCGGTCGGGCAGTCGGTGCGATCGTCGCACTTGATCTGCTGTCCGCCCTGGCACGACTGGAGCGGGTTGCCGCTGCTGACGCACTCGAACGAGCCGTCCCCCGGGTCGCCACCGAAGCCCTGCCGGCAGCACATCTTCGAAGAGGTCGCGCAGTACACGTCGGCGCCGACCTCGTCCTCGCCACAGAAGATGCCCGGGCTCTTCCACGCGGGAGCCGAGTCGGTCCCGGCATCCTTGCCACTCGATCCGCTCGATCCGCTGCTGCCGCTGCTGCCGGAGGAGCCACTCGATCCGGAGGTGCCGCTCGACCCGCTCGACCCGCTGCTCCCGCTCGTGCCCGAGGAGCCGCTCGTTCCGCTCGTTCCGCTCGTGCCCGACGTTCCGCTCGTTCCGGAGGTGCCGGACGCCCCGCTCGTCCCCGGCACCGGGTCGGTCGGCGACGACGACGTGTCCGTGATCGCGAAGAGGTCGGACGACCCGGCTCCGCTGCACGCAACGAGGAGAGAAAGGACGCTCGACGCGAACACCACGGCAGCTGCACGCGACTTCATGACGGCGGAGCTTTACCGCCCGCAAGCGAGATGTCCAATGGCGACGACGCATGACCGCGACTCCTTGACGTCTCTGTCGGGCCCGACCGCCGGAGCGTGACCGCGCTGCGAAAAGCCGCGAACGACACCTATGTAAGCGTAGGTAACACCACGTCCTTTCCGGGCCCGGCGTCGCATGCTAAGGAGCCCGACCCCGAGATGGAGCCTTCCGACCCGCGCGCCCAGAACGTCCCCGTGCCGCCGGGCGAACCGGCGGGGTCGGCCGATCGCGCCATGGACGCGCTCGAGCTCGCAGCGGTCGCCTCCGAGAAGGGGCACCTCGTCGAGGTCGTGCAGGCGATCACGGCGAAGGACCTCGAGGCCGCCACGCGTCTCGACGCGAAGGCGGTGCGCGCGCGGCTCGATCGCGTCGTGATGGGCGCCGATCCCGAGCTCGGCCTCGACACCCTCCTCGATGCAGGCGCGCTGCGCGTCCTCTTCCCCGAGGTCCACGCGATGGTCGGCTTCGGCGACGGCGAGTGGCGTCACAAGGACGTGTGGAAGCACACGAAGCAGGTCGTGCGTCAGGCCGTGCCTCGGCTCGAGGTGCGCTGGGCGTCGCTCTTCCACGACATCGGGAAGACGAAGACGCGCTCGATCAGCCCCGACGGCAAGGTGCACTTCCTCGGCCACGCCGAGGTCGGCACGCGCATGTTCGACAAGCTCGAACGTCGCAGCAACATCTTCTCGCCCGAGCCGGCGCTGCGCGACACGATCCGCTTCCTCGTGCTGCACCACCTGCGCGCGAACCAGTACGACCCGAGCTGGACCGACAGCGCGGTGCGCCGCTTCGCGCGCGAGCTCGGGCAGCACCTCGACGATCTCCTGTGCCTTGCACGCGCGGACATCACGACGAAGCGCCCCGAGAAGAAGCGCAAGGGCCTGAACCAGATCGAAGAGCTGGCAGGACGCATCTCGCAGCTCGCCGCGGAAGACGCGAAGCAGCCGCCGCTGCCGTCCGGCGTGGGCGATGCGGTGATGAAGACGTTCGGCCTCGCGCCGTCGCGGCTGGTGGGAGAGATCAAGAAGCAGCTCGAAGCAGCGATCGCGAGCGGCGAGATCGAACCGCATCTACCGAGCGACGCGTACGTGGAGCTGATCGCGAAGGACAAAGCGCGGTTCGGTATCCCGACGTAGGGATCACCGAGCGGGAACGCCGTCGCTCGAGCCGAACGCCCCAGATGCCGCGAGCGCGCAGCCGAACGCGGTCGCGCGGTCCCGACGAGCGCTCATTTGTGCTTCGCGCGCACGTTCTGCTCGACCGACGCGATCGTTCGCGCCAGCTGCCCATCGTGCAGGCAGGCGAGCGCGTCGCTCTTGCGGAAGCCGTTCTGCTTGATCGCATGCGCGGTCGTCAGCGGCTTCAGCAGCGCCAGCGTCCGCTCGTCGCCGTCCTTCGCTGCACGATCGAAGTGGTTCTTCGCCGCGCAGCTCACGCCCGCCGCCTGCAGATCGAGCGTCACCGCGAGCGGTGCGCTCATCTTCGAACGCTCGCCGCGCGCGAGCACCCTGCGCGCACGATCCTGCGCCTTCGGATACTGCGCGCCGGAGAGGCCGTAACCGATGTCGTAGATGTCGTCCCAGCCCGCCGGACCCATCTGCGTCTCGAGGACGTTGAACGCCTCGTCGACCGCGCCCTTCGCGGCGGCGTCCTTCGAGCCTTCCTTCAGCGCGGCATCGCGGATCTCGACGCGGAGCTTCTTCTCGCTCGGGATGTCGAGGTTCGGGTTCGACTTGAACACGAGGCCGGCCTCGTGGACCGCGTCCTTCGTGCGATCCGTCGCGCTGTACGCCGTGAAGAGCGCGCGATGGACGTCCTCGCGACCCTGCACCGCCTCGCCGAGCTCCTCGAGGCGCTTGATGCCAGAGCCGTAGTCGCCGCGATTGATCATCGCGATCGCCTCTGTCACGCGCTCGTCGGTCGGCGTGTCGTCGGTCGTGGTGGTCGTGCCGGCTTCGCCCGTTCCGACCAACGCGGACGCGTCGGGTCCCGTCGTTCCGTTCTCGCGGCCGCGGAAGACGTAGATGACGGCCGTGACCATCACGATGATCCCGAGGATGCCGGCGAACAGCGCGACGAGGAACGTACGACCGCCGAGGAGGCCGTCGACGCCCGGCTGTTTCGCCGGGTCGGGGGCTGCCTCGCGGAGCTTCTTCGAGGCGGCGAGCGCGGCGATGTCGGCGGGCTGCGGTGAGATCCCGCTGATCAGCCCGGGGTTCGTCGCGAATCCGCTCGGCGGCGGCGGAAGGAACTTCGCGTCGATGCGCCCTGCATTCGAGAGCTGCGAGAGGATGGTGGTGATGCCCTCGATGACCTCGCGCGCGTCGCCGATGCGCTCGGTCGCTTCCTTCGCGAGCAGGCGTCCGACGAGCACTTCGACCTCGAGAGGCACGTTGCAGTCGGCGCACTTCGTCATCATCGCGGGGACAGGCGCCGTGACCTGCATGCCGAGCAGCGCGACCTTGCTCTCCGCCTCGAACGGACGGTGGCCGGTGAGCATCTCGTACATGATGATGCCGAGCGCATAGAGGTCCGCGCGCGCGTCGACCGGCTGTCCGAGCGCTTGCTCCGGCGCCATGTACTCGGGCGTGCCGTAGACCATGCCCGCCTGCGTGAGCACGTTCTGCTCCGGGCCCGCGCGATCGTTCGTGCCGAGCTCGCCCATCTGCACCTTCGCGATGCCGAAGTCGAGGACCTTCACGAAGTCGGGATCGCCGTCGCGATCGACGAGCATGACGTTCTCGGGCTTGAGATCGCGATGCACGATCTTCAGCGTGTGCGCGCGCTGCAGCGCGCCCGCCATCTGACGCGCGATGTGGAGCGAACGACCGAGCTCGAGGCGGCCCTGCGCGATCACCTCGCGGAGGCTCGAGCCCTCGACGAACTCGAGCGCGAGGAAGAACGAGCCGTCCTCGAGCTTGCCGAAGTCCGTGGCCGTGACGACGTGCGGATGATCGATGTGCGCGGCGGCCATCGCTTCGCGCTCGAACCGAGCGACGACCTCGGGGAGGCGCGTCATCTCCGGGTGGAGCACCTTGATCGCCATGCGCTTGCGCATGAGCGTGTGCTCGGCCTGGTACACGGCGCCCATCCCGCCTTCGCCGAGCAGGCGCTCGATCAGATAACGATCGCTGATCGTCGATCCGATGAGCGACTTCGGACCGGGCTTGGGGCGTTCGCTCTTCATCCGGACGTTGCCGTCCTGAGCCGTCGCCGTCTGCACGCGGGGAGGCAACGGCGTACCCGCGCGCGGAGCTCGAGGCTTGTCGTCGGCGGGTCCACCCATGCGATCGGCTCTGCGTACGGAAGCAAAAAAGACCGGAAAATCGTGGCCCTTACCCTAGCACTTTTGCGGCTGCGGTGCGGCTCAGACGCATCCGGCATAGACCTCGAGCGCAGCGATGTAAAAGGCAACGCAATCACCTGCCGATCCTTACAGGTCGGCAAGGATCCCGACCGTCAGACCGATCGCGAATCGATCCTTGCCGGCGAACGCCGGGGAGGAGGCCTCGTAGACGCTTCCCGTGTATCCGAACGCCGTCCGGCCGCCGAGCTCCGCGCAGAGCTCCCACGGTTTGCGAAGCTTGTAGGATGCACCTAATCCGAAGGGCACCTCGAAGGAGCTGCCGCCCGCGCCGTCGACGACGAGAGGGCCATGCACGGTGCTGCGCTGGTACACCCCGGCGTAGCCGAAGCCGGCGAAGAGCCACGCGCGGAGATTGCCGCGCGGCCACGGCGACATGAGCTTCACGCGCATGCCGCCCCACGTGAGATCGCGCGCCGAGACGTCACCGCCCACCGGCGAGATGTCGTGACCGAAGTACCCGCCCACGCGCACGAGCGGGAGCAGCGCGACGTGCCCGGTGAGCTGGCCGACGGGGCCGAAGCCGGCGTCGTTCCCGCCGGCGGGGCGATCGCCGAGGACGCGCTTCATCACGCCGAGCTGCGCGGAGGCGTCCCAGTGGATCTGCGCGTCCGCTGTCCTGGGGAACAGCCAGAGACAGAGAGAGACGAGCACGAGCACGCGCACGCCGGGGACATCACGACGCGAGCTGAGCATCAGTGAAGGGTCGCTTTCGTCGCGACCAGCTTCGCGAGGTGAGCTTGGAGGTGCGGGATGTCCGGCGCCTGCGGCTCGAGCTCGATGACGCGCAGAAGGTCGGCGCGTGCGAGCTCGTTCGCGCCGAGCCGCATCGCCAGCGCGGCGCGCTCACGAAGCATGCGCGCCGAGTCCGGCACCAGCGTGACGATGCGATCGACGGCGATGAACGCGCGCGCGTGGTCGCCGCGCTTGGCCCACGTCGCCTCGAGGTTCGTGAGCAGCCGCACGAGCGTCGCGCGCGACGAAGCGGCGACGAACAGCGAAGGATGGAGCTGCGCGCCGTCGCCGAGCGCTCGCCTGAGCAGCGCCGTCGCATCGGCTGCCTCGAGGATGCGCCCGCCCGTGAACGGGTCGACGACGATGGGCGCCGCGGCGTCCTCCGTCTCGACGCGAACGAGGAAATGCCCTGGAAACGCGATGCCGCGTGCATCGAGCCCGGCGGTCTTCGCCATCGCGCACCACACGATCGACAGCGTGATCGGGATGCCGGTCTTCCGCGCGAGCACGTCGGGCAAGAGGCTGTTCTTCGGATCGTAGTAGTCGTCCGTGTTCCCGCGGAACCCGACGCTCGTGAACCGCTCGCTCACGGCGACGACGCGATCGCGGAGCGTCACGGCGGACTTCGCGTCGGGCGCGAGCGGCGCGAGCGGAGAACCCAGCGCGTCGAGCTCCGCGACGAGCGCCGGCACGTCGAGGTCGTCGTACGTGTCGCGCGCGACGAGCGCCGCGCCGAGCGTGACGTCGAGCTCCTCGTCCGGCATGCGGGCGAGCGCTTCGAACGACGGCTGCGCCTGCGCTCCTTTCATGCGTAGAGGGATGCACCCCCCTTGCGCTGCGTGCAAGCGACTTGACGCGCCGGCCTTTCGCAAAGAGAAGAGGTGCCCCAATGTCTCAGTCGACGGAAAAGCAGGGCCTGCGAAAGGGCTTCGAGCGGTCGCGCAACGTCCACCCGGTCGGGATCACCGGCAAGGAGGCGCCCGCCGACATCATCGCCGCGATGTTCCCGGCCTACGTGGGTCGTCAAGAGCGCACCGCGTTCGAGCTCATGCGTCGTTCGTCGCAGGATGACACGTGCACATTCATGACGATGTCCGGCGCGATGACGCCCGCCGGCCTCCACCAGTCCTGCCTCATTCCGCTCATCGAGCGAGGGCTCGTCGACTGCCTCACGACGACGGGCGCGAACCTCTATCACGACGCGCATCGCATCATCGGCCACCGCGTGCGCGAGATCGATCCGAACGCGGGCGATCT
>JAQBQJ010000104.1 GCA_028287065.1 Labilithrix sp.
GCCACCATGTAGAGCTGCTTGAAGAGCTGCGGGCTCTCGGCGAGCGCGTAGAACTTCCCGGCGTTCATGCGGCTCGGAACGAGGAAGTTCCGAGCGCCGCCCGGCGTGTACTTCACCATGAAGGGCGTCTCGAGCTCGAGGAAGCCCTGCGAGTCGAAGTAGCTGCGCACCGTCTGGTGGATGCGATGGCGGATCCGCAGCGTCTTCTGCAGCGGTGCGCGCCGGAGATCGAGGTAGCGGTACTGGAGTCGCTTCTCCTCGCCGGTGTCGATCTCGTCCTGGATCTCGAACGGCGGGGTATCGGACTTGTTGAAGATCGTGAGCTCGACGGCGCGGACCTCGATCTCGCCGGTGGGGAGCTTCGGGTTCTTGTTCGCGCCGCGGCTCACGACGATGCCGCGGATGCCGATCACCCACTCGGAGCGAACGGGCTGGGCGAGGTCATAGGCCTGCTTCGGAAGATCGCCGTGGCCCTCGATCGTCGGATCGAAGACGACCTGCGTAATGCCGTCTCGATCGCGAAGATCGAAGAACACACATCCGCCGTGATCGCGATAGCTCGCGACCCAGCCGAACAGGACCACCTCTTTGCCCTCGTCGCTCGCGCGCAGGTCGCCGCAACGATGAGTGCGTTTCAGCTCGTCGATGAACCGTGCCATGGGGACGGTGGATATACCACGACGCTGGAAAGCACGTGCCTGCGCGTCGGCGCGAAACTTCGAGGCGAGGCGTCTGTCGGTTGCGGCATGAAGCTCCGCATCGTTGCCGCGCTCGCCCTCGTGGGTCTCTCGACCGCTCCATCGTCCGATGCCTGCATCAACGGCGTCGAGCTCGAGATCGAGCGCTTTCAGGCGACACCCGCGGGGCAGGTGGCCCTCGCGGAGGGCGAGCTGGCGCATGACCACCCGGTGTGGGCTGCGGCGCGCGTTCGCGAGCAATTCCCGCAGATCCGGTCGTTCGACGCGAAGGCGCCGCCGCTCGGCCGCCGCGCGGTTCGTCTCTATGCGCTCGCGATCGTCCGCTCCGGCGGAAAGATCGACGAGGGCGCGGGCTGGACGTCGTGGGGAAACCGGGAGTGGGCGCTCGAGACGCTCCGCGATCTCGAGGCATCGACTCCGAACAACCCGGCGCGGCAGGCCGAGCTTGCCGAGGCGCAGATCGCGCTGACGCGTACGCGGGCCGCGGGCGTGCGGACGATCGAGGACCTCGACGGACGCGATCTCCTCGGCAGCCCGTACGCGTATCTGGCGCTCGCGAAGGCGCGGCAGGCGCAGGGCGACGAGGGCGGCACGCTCGCGGCCGTGCGCCGTTGCGCGATGATGAGCTCCGACCGGCGGCGCTGCGAGAAGCCGCGCGGGACCTGACTGACGCTGGTGGGGGCTCGGCAGGGTCGAGCCCGAGCTCCTGGCCGCGATCCAACCGAAGCCCTGAGAAACTTTCCATCGCCGGGGTCTCGCCGGTAAGGTCCGGAGGCCGTGCCGGAACCCGCCACATCACGGTTCGACACCGCGATGCTCGCGGCCTCTGCGCTGGTCCCGGCGATGCTGGGAGCGTCGGGCGCGATGTCGGCGGCGCCCGCGTCGCACGACGAGGCCGTCGTGCGCGTCGTCGGCGTCGGGTTCACGGGATTTTTTCGGGCGCTCGACGTGATGGTGGCGGCGCCTTCGATGCTCGTCCCGATCGGCTCCCACGCGCTGCGTGCGGGGCTCGCGAGCGCGCTCGTTGCGGGGGCGTGCGGGGCGGCGGCGTTCTCGATCGCTCGCCGGCTCGCGTATTTGGTGCGACCGGACGCGAGCTCGCCGAGGTTGATCGCGGCGGTGAGCGCGGCGCTCGCGCTCTCGGCCGTGCTGGCGCCGGTGTGGCAGGTGGAGGCGTCGGCGCCGGGGGGCGCGGTCGTCGGGGCGGCGATCGTGCTCGGGGCGCTGCTTGCGGGGGCGCGTGCGGATTTGCGGGCGGTCGCGTTGATGCTCGGGCTCGCGGCGAGCTACGAGCCGCTCGTCTTGCTCGCGGCCGTCGCGGCGGTGGGGCCTCCGATGATCGTCGCGGTGCGCGCGCGCGCGATCGATCGGCGGGTGCTGATCGATGCCGCGCCGGCCTTGGGGCTCGGGCTCTTGCCGCTCGGGCTCGGCGCGGTGCTCGCGCGACGGAGCCCGGAGATCGCGATCGCCGCGGCTCGGCCGTTCGCGTCGTCGATCGGCGAACGAGGCTCCGTGCATGTCGCGCTTTCGGCGTTCGCGAGCGCGGAGGTCGGGACGTTGATCCTCGTGGCTGCTGCAGCGGGCGCGGTCCTGACGGCGCTCGTGCCGGCGGCGCGGACGTCGCTCGCATCGTTGCTCGGGGTCGTGCTGGCGGGCGCGATCGGTCTCTCGTTGCAGGTCGCGAGCGGGCCTGCGCAGTTTGCGGCCGTCGTGCTGGCGGCGACGTGTGCGTTGCACGTGCTCGCTGCGATCGCGTTTGCCGCGGCGGTGGTCGCGATCGGCTCGGCGCGCGTTCCGTTCGCGGAGGCGAGCGCTGCGCTCGTCGTCGTCCTCGAGCTGGTTCTTCCGGTGCGCGCCGCCGACGAGACGCTCTCCCGTCGTGACACGCGTGCGTCGCATGCCGCGGCGATCTGGACCGAGGCCGCGTGGGGCGCGGCGCCGCCCGCAGCCGTGGTGCTGGTCTCCGACCCGATGACGATGCGGCGCATCGCGGCGTCGCGCGCGACGGGCGAGATGCGCGCCGATCTCGTCGTGGTGCCGACGTTCGCGTTTCCTTCGCGGACGACCGATCGCGCGCTGAAGGCCGAGCCGAAGCTCGCGCCGCTCTATCGTGACGTCGCGCTCGGCAGTACGCCGGAGGAGCTGTCGCTCGCGACGCTCGCCACGCAGCGGCCGCTGCTCGCCGGCTTCGATCCGCGGTGGGACCGCGGGCTCGCGCGTCACTTCGTGCCGGTGGGCCTCACGACGCGGTTCGAGCCCGAGCCGCGCGGCTCGAGCGATCGCCGGCGCGGGCTCGACGCGTTCACGCCGGCGAAGGAGCGGCTCGTGCGCGTCGCCGTGGCGAAGCGCGATGCCGAGCTCGCGGCCGCGACGGCGACGCTCCTTCGTGGTCGCGCGATCGGGATGGCCGCGTGCGGCGAGCGCGACGTGCTGTCGCGTGCGCTCGACGACCTCCGCCCGTTCGCGCCCGAAGACGCCGTCGCGAGCACGCTCGTGCGGAGGATCGTGACGACCAAGGGACCGATCGACGTGCGCGATCTCGCGCCGTGATCGCGAGCGCGCTCAGGCTGCGCTGGCGCGGTTGGCGAAGCCCGCGAGGATCCCGGTCCAGCCGCCCTCGGAGTCGACGGCCGCGCGCATCTCTGCGCTGCGCGCGCCGAAGTTGCGGAGCAGACGATGCTCGAGGTCGACGCGGGTGCCGCCGTTCTCCGCGGTGAAGCGGACCTCGACCTCGGTCATGAGCTGCTTGTCGTGCTGCCAATCGGCGTTGATCTGCCATGCGAGGACGAGGCGCGCCGGCGGGTCCCAGGCGAGGACGCGACCCCAATCGCACTCGCTGCCGTCGGTGCCGCGCTCGAACCACCGGCCGCCGGCGAAGGGCTCGATGACGGCGGCGGCGGCGGCGACCTTCGAGATGTGATGCGTCGCGAGCGGCCACCACGTCCCCATCTCCTTGGTGAAGACGTCGAACGCGCGCTGCGGCGTCGTCTTCACGAAGACGTGCTTCTTCACGAGGTCGGTGGCGGTGGCGTTCGAGGCGGTATCGGCTCCGGACATGTTCATGACTTCTCCTGTTCGTCGGTCTCTTTGTCGTTCGTGTCTTGGTCGTGTGCGTCGACGTCGCGCTCGGCGGCGGCCTTGAAGGCTCCGAGCGCGCCGGTCCAGAACGCGTCGAGGTCGGCGCGCAGCTTCGCGAGCCCACCGACGTCGACGGTGTAGATGCGCCGAGTGCCCTCGGCGCGATCGCTCACGAGCCCGGCGTCCTTGAGGATCCGGAGATGCTGCGAGACGGCGGGCCGGCTGATCGGCAGCGTGCGCGCGATCTCCCCGACGGCGCAGGGCGCATCTGCGATGCGCCGGAAGATGGCGCGCCGAGTCGGGTCCCCGAGGGCGTCCCACGGACTGGGGTTGGGCTGTGCGTAAGCAATCACTAACCGTTAGTTAGTGCTTACCATCACTTCGCGCAAGGCCTTTTTCGGCCTTCCTCGCAGGTCCGAGCAGACCGTTAGCATGCTCATCGACGCGTCAGAGGCGCGTCAATGGGGGTGGAGGGGGCTCCCGCCCCCAGGTCAGAAGGCGACCTTCGGCTCCGAGAGCGTGGCCGTCCCGCGATAGTGCTTCCGGATGAACAGGAAGCCGCCGCGGCCATCGAAGGAGAGCTTCGACGGAGCGCGGCCCAGCTCCGTCGGGAGGCCGAACACGATCGTGATCTCGACATGATCGACGAACGTCGGGTTCTTGCTCAGCGAGAAGCCGACGCTGAGCACCTCGCGCTCCTTCTCGTCGACCCACGCCGAGCCCTTGATGGCGTTCTCGGCCGGCGTCTTGGGATGGAACGCGATGCGCACGCGCGACGCGTCCGCCGGATCGCGCTCGGCGACGCTGAAGACGTAGCGCGCTTGCTCCGGCGCGAGGAACGGGAGCTTGAGGTCCTTCTTCTTTTCCTCGGCTTGCTTCTCCGGATCGCCGAGACGCTTCGCACGACGCTCGGTCGCGCGCTTCTGCGCGTCGGCCGTCTTGTCCTTGCCGTTCTCCGTGTAGCGAATCACGTTCGTGATGCGATCCATCGGCGCCGGCGTCGGCGTGGAGCGGAGCTGGATCTCCTTCGTGTCGGACGCTTTGCCGTCTCCGTCCACTTCCTCCATGCGGCCCGTCATCGTGAACGCGCCGCGCCGCTTCATCTCCTCGAAGCGCGCCGCGTGCTGCGCGAGGCCCGCCATCAACGCCTCGGGCACGACCGACGACGAGGCCGGCGCGAGCGCGCTCTCGGCGGGCGCATCGGCGCGAGAGATGTCAGGCGCGCCGAGGACGAGCATCCCCAGCGCGGCGGCGACGAGGACGGTTCGGCGCGCGACCATGAAGACAGCCTGGCTCCAGGACGGGGTCCGAGCAAGGCGGGCGTTCACGGGGTATCGTGGCCGCCGTGATCGAGCGCGGGCGCCTCCTCTGCTACCGGGTCTTCGACGCCGGCGACACGATCGCACTCGATGTGGCCGAAAAGATGCTCGGCGCGAAGCGCGTCGAGATGGGCGGGCCGCTGGTCGAGGGCCTCGTCATGCCGGTTCGCCCGCTCGAAGTGAGCGTGGGGTCGTGCACGGTCGCCATCGCCGCGCTGGGTCGCGACGTCACCGCACAATGCTCCGCACGCATCTACGATTTCGGCGCGATCTCGTTTCTGTACGAAATCGCGATCGAGCCCGGCACGACCCTCGAGGAGCTCACGCCGATCTGCGACGCCCTCTACGATGCGCCGGAGCTCGATGCCCGCGGGCGGCAGCACCGCAAGGAGCTCATGGACCGGCTCGGCGCGAGCATCGAGAA
>JAQBQJ010000126.1 GCA_028287065.1 Labilithrix sp.
CCCAGCAGCACGCCCTGCGCGCCCAGCGCCAGCGCCTTCGCGATGTCGCTGCCGCGGCGGATGCCGCCGTCGACCAGCACCGGCACGCGGCCGGCCACCGCCTGCAGCACCTCGGGCAGCGCCTGCAGGCCGGGAACCGCGCCGTCGAGCTGGCGGCCACCGTGGTTCGACACGACGATCGCATCGACGCCCAGCGCAGTCAGCCGCTGCGCGTCGTCGCCACGGCAGACGCCCTTGACGATCAGCTTGCGCGGCCAGCGGTCGCGCACCTCGGCCAGACGGGCCCAGTCGAACGTCGGGTCATAGCTGCGGCCGACCGACGACGCGATCGCCGTCGCGTTGTGGGCGGTCGCCTCCAGGCCGCGCAGGTTCTCCATCACCGGCAGGCCGCGCAGCTCCACTCGGCCGACCGCGTGGCCTTGTGGAGGTAGACCTGCTGGAACATGAAGAGGCGCGCGAGGATGAAGGCCTCGATCGCAGGGAGCCCCTTCGCGCCGTCGATCGCGAGCCCCGGCGCCTGGGCCATGCCGGCGGGCATCGGCGCAGGCGCACCGGGAGACGGCACCGCCGAGCGACGTGCATCGAAGGGCTGGAAACGCAGGCTCCGAAAGAGCCAGTCGAGATCGAAGACGCCGTAGCGGACGCCGGTCGAGTGCGCGTCGCGGAGGAGGTAGTCGCAGCGATCGACGTCGAGCGTGCCGCTCACCGCGCGTGCGAGATACGGCAGCGGATGCTCGCCGCGGACGAGCGCAGCAACGCGCTCCGGCATGTGCGGATCGATGCTCGCGAGCACCTGATGCACGCCGGTCCCGGGGTCGAGGATGATCCGCTCCGTCCACTCCTCGTGGTGCGAGGTCCCTGGAATGGCGTCTTCGAAGAGATGCGAGAGTGGACCGTGACCGGCATCGTGCAAGAACGCAGCGGCGAGCGCGTCTTGCGCGCGTTCGCTCGTGACCTGCTGCCAGAACGGGAGCTCGCCGTGAATCTGTCGCAGGCGCGCGAGCAGCTTCTTCATCACGAACGCGGCGCCGATCGCATGCGAGAAGCGCGTGTGCTCCGCGCCGGGAAACGCGACCGACGCGACGCCGAGCTGGCGGATGCGACGGAGCCGCTGCATCTCCGGCGTGTCCATGAGACGAGGGATGACGAGCTCTTCGTCGGCCTCGAACGCGACCAGGCCGTGGACGGCGTCGCGGAGGATCATCGGAGTGCGCTCGCGACCGGTCGCGTGGTCACGCTCCCGTCGTCTCCCCAGACGCGCACCACCTCGGCGCCGGCTCGCGGCACGACGGCCTCGCGCTGCGCAGCGACGGCCTTCGCGCCGAGCGTCCGCTCCGCATGCCAGCCGCACGTGAAGACGTCGTCTTTCATGGTGCCGATCGCCCAGGCCATGGGCTCGCTCGGCTCGACGAGCGTGACGCGCAGCGCGTCGCGCGTGTCGCCCGGCTCGCTGCGCACCGTCACGTTCGTCTCCGGCGCAGCGACGGTTCCCGCAGCACGTTCGATGCGAACACCTGCGCCCTCGCGAAGGAGCCGTGCGCGCGCCGTCGCGATGGCGACAGGGCTACGATCCGAGACGACGGCACGCCGGCCGAGCGCATGTGCCGCGACCGCGGTCGTGCCGCTGCCGGCGAACGCGTCGACGACGAGCCCGCCCGGCGGCGTCGCGCACGTGATGATGCGCTCGAGCAACGCGCGAGGCTTCTGCGTCGGATATCCGGTGCGCTCCGACGCAGCGGCATGACGGAGCGGCGGCACGTCGGTCCAGAGAGCATCGACGCGCCGCTCGCGGCACCACACGCCGTCGCCGTCCTTCACGAGGAAGTACTTGATGTACACGCGCCCGCTCGCGGTGCGATGCACGCGGCCCTCGAGATCGAGCTTCGCGATCGACGCGTCGGTGTAGTCGCCGCGTGGTGCGCTCGTGAACGGGCGTCCCTGCTCGTCCCATCGGATCGAGCTCTCCTCGATCGGCTCGAGACGCGTCGGCGGCGTGAGCGTCGCATCGGGCTTGCCGTAGACGACGAGCGTGTCGAGCGTGCGTCCGAACTGACCGCTCGTCGCTTGACGACCGAGGTTCGGCGCGCGCCGCCACACGATCTCGTTGAGGAACGCGTCGCGACCGAGCACCTCGTCGAGGATCGAACGAACGAGATACGCGGCGCGCCAATCGAGATGCACCCAGATCGTGCCCCTCGGCCCGAGCAGGCCCGCAAGCGCCTCGAGACGCGGCGCGAGCATGTCGAGATACGTGCCGAGGCCGCCGGGACGCGACGTCCACGTATCCTCGTACGCGGGCGAGCGCACGATGCGACCGTCGGCGGGACCGTCGAGGCGCGACTCGGCGACGTAGTCGCGATCGGAGGCGTACGGCGGATCGACATAGACGAGGTCGACCTTTCCGGAGAGACCGTCGCACGCGAGAGAGCTCGTCAGATCGAGGACGTCGCCGTGAACGAGCCGATGCGCACCATCACCGGTGAGGTCGAACGGACGCAGGCCGCGCTCGTTCTCCGACCGAGGGCGGTTGCCCTCAACGGCCCGGTCGTCTTCGGTCGCGTCCATGCGCCAGCGCCGGCCCGGCCAGACCAGGCGAACGCCTTCGTCCTGCGGTCGTACTCCCCGCGGAGTACGCACGCGCGCAGCCGGAGCCATTGCACCAGGTAGCGCACCAGGTAGAGCGGCCATTCCGCGCGAGCTTAGCTCAACACCCAGGCATGCACTCGCGCGTCTTACGTTTGCCTTAATCGGCGTGCAGAGTGCCGGGCGGCGCCGTGCATTGCTCACGCGTTTGCGGTAGAGTCCCGGGATTATCGTGGGGGTCAAGTCCCAAAAACCACTGCGCCTCGTCGACATCCTCAAGGCCTTGCCTGAGGCCGAGCTCAACTCGCTCGTCTCGCGACTCGGCGTTCGCATCGACGCTGCGAAGCGTCTCGATCCGCCGCAGCAGATCGCGCGCGCGCTCGTCGCGCTGCCGGACATCCGCGACCCGAGTCGACTCCCGCAAGCGAGCGTCGAGCTCCTTCATCGCATCGCCGAGGCGCGCGGAACGCTCGTCGTGCAAGCGGTGCCGCCCGCGCTGCAGCCGCTCATCGAGCGAGGCATCGTGTTCGCCCGCGTCGAGGGCAAGGGGCAGGTCGAGCTGCTGCTACCCGCCGCGTATCTCGTGCAGCTCCGCGCGTGGGAAGGCGAGGATCCGCGTGGCATCCGCGCACTGCTCGCGCAGGCGCCGTTCGAGACGGTGAGCGCGATCGCCGGACACTACCTCGGTCGTCCGGCCACGCCGCCGATCGCGCTGTCGCTCGAGACCGCGTGGGAGCTGCTCGGCGATCCCGAGAAGCTCACCGAGGAGATCGACAAGCTCTCATCGACGGAGCGTCGCGTCCTCGAGGGCGTCGAGCAGCTCGGCGGCGAGGTCGACACCGA
>JAQBQJ010000160.1 GCA_028287065.1 Labilithrix sp.
GGGAATGGAAATGGAAATGGAAATGGAAATGCCGGAGCGGTCCGCGATCGACTACCGCGTCGCGCTCGCGCCCCTACCCCCTCGCCCTCCCCATCAACATCTCCACCGTCCTCTCCACCCTCCTCGCCCTCGTCTCCGCCTTCTTCGCCCCCTCGATCGCCTCCGCATGCTCTCTCTGATGCGAATACGACAACCCCTCCCACGCCTCTCTCGCCCTCTTGTTCTTCTTCAACGCCGCGGCCAGCTCCGCCGGCACCTCGACCACCCGCGGCTCGCGATCGGTCTCGATCGCCACCTGCACGAGCTGCCCCGCCTCGACGCCCGCCGCCTCACGATGCTCCCGGCGCATCGCCACGTACGACTTCCCGCCGTACACCGCGACCGTCGTCCGGAACGCATACGCCGCGATCGTGACCTTCACCGGTGCCCGCGCCTTGCCGAACGCCGCCTTCACATCGAAGGGCACCTCGACGAACACCACCTTGCCCTCGCCGCTCTCGAGCCGCGCGCGAAACGAGCGCTTCAGCTCGCCGCTTCGTCGGCCTTCGCTTCGTCGGCCTTCGCTTCGTCGGCCTTCTCTTCGGCCTTCTCTTCAGCCTTCTCTTCAGCCTTCTCGGCTGCTTCGGCCTTCTCTTCGGCTCCTGCCGCCTTCTCTTCCGGCTCGACCGCCACGTCCGCCGTGCGCGCAACGACCGCGGCGCCAGGACGCGCCCACGGCTCCTTCGCGGTCTTCAGCACGACCGCGACCCAGACGACGAGCGCGACCACGACCGCCGCAGTGACGGAAAAGAGCACGGTGGCTTCGGGCATCGCGAACACATCCTAGTCATGCGACCATGCCCGCGTGAAGTCCCATTCGGACCGGCCTCGCACGCCGCGCGGATCCGGCACCCAGCGCGCGACCCCGAACGCGTCCGCTCCCCTTCCCCGCGTTCCCGCCATGCCCGCGCTCGGCGAGGCCCGCGCTCGCATCGACGCCCTCGACAACACGATCCTCACCCTCCTCGAGGAGCGCGCCGACGTTGCACGGGATGTCGCGGCCGTGAAACGCGCCGCCGCCATCGAGGTGTTCCACGATCCCGAGCGCGAGCGACAGGTCCTCGAACGCCTCGTCAAACGCGGCGACCGCTTCCCGCCCGACGCCATCCGCGCCGTCTTCCGCGAGGTCATGAGCGCCTGCCTCTCCGTCGAAGAGCCACTCCGCGTCGCCTACCTCGGGCCCGAAGGCACCTTCTCGCAGATGGCCGCGCGCCACCTCTTCGGCCTCCAGGCTCGCTACCGCGAGTGCGCCACCATCGAGGCCGTCTTCGAAGCCGTACAGAGCAAAGACGCGACCTACGGCGTCGTGCCCTTCGAGAACTCCACCGAAGGCGCCGTCAGCATGACCTCGGACGCCCTCCTCGAAGGCGACCTCCTCATCCGCCAGGAATACGTCCTCCCCGTCTCGCACTGCCTGCTCTCACGCGCGCGATCGCTCGCTGCGATCAACGCCGTCTACTCGCATCCGCAGGCGCTCGCGCAATGCCGGAGCTGGATCGCGAAGCACCTCCCGCGCGCGCAGGTCGTGCAGACCTCGTCGACCGCCGCCGCCGCACGCGAAGCCCACGCGGACGAGCGCGCCGCCGCGATCGGCGCCGACATTGCCGCCGAGCTCCACGACGTGCCGATCCTCCGCACGCGCATCCAGGATCGACGCGAGAACGCGACGCGCTTCGTCGTCCTCGCGCACGACGACGCACCACCCTCCGGCCGCGATCGCACGACGGTCGCGTTCGGCGTGCAGCACCAGAAGGGCGCGCTCCGCCGCGTGCTCACCGATTTCGAGACCGCCGGCGTCAACCTCTCGCGCATCGAGTCGCGCCCCAGCCGCAAGGCGCCATGGCAGTACGTGTTCCTCGTCGACGTCGAGGGCCATCGCACCGATCCCGCGCTCTCGTCCGCGCTCCGTGCGGCGAAGAAGAGCACCGCGTTCCTCAAGATCGTCGGCAGCTATCCGCGCGGCGACGTCACCACCGGCGAAGCGACCACGCCGGCAGCGCCTCGTGGGGCAAAGGCGAAGAAGCGAGCGCGATGACCCGCGCGCTCCGCTCTCTCTACTTCCTCGTCGTCGTCACGCTGCTCGCGTCGACGATGCTCGGCTGCTCGCCGCGGGTCGCCGGTGCCAGCGACGTCGAGCTCACGTACGAGACCGAAGGAGAGCCGTCCGACGCGGCGTTCGGCCAGGACATCCGCGCGCTCGTGCTGAGGCGCCTCATGGCGGCAGGCCCGATCGGCGCCGACGTGACGCAAGAGGGCCGTCGCATCTCGATCGTCGCCGACGAGGCGCTCGCGCCGGCGGTCGACGAGATGGTCACGTGGTCGGGCACCGTCCTCCTCCTCGATCCCGATCCCGCGCAGGTGGGCAGCCCGCGCGACGACCACGGCCTCGTCGCGCTCACCGAGACGCTCGCCGACGGAACCGTCTCGCACTACTGGGAGGGGTCCCACAACGACGTCGCGCGCGCGGTCGATCAATGGATCACCGACAAGGAGCATCGCGTGGTCGCCGAGGCGGTGTGGTCCACCGCGCACGGCACGAGCGAGCCGCGCTATCGCACGCGCATGGTCTGGGCCGCACCGATCGCCGAGCTCGGCGACGGCATCCTCGTCGGCTGGGGCGACAAGGGCACGCTGCGCCTGCGCGCGGAGAAGGGCTCGCCGTCCGACGTCGCCATCACCGCCGCGTACGCGCGCGCGAATGCTGCAGGCTCGAACGGCCGCGATCTCGTCCTGGTCCGCGGTCGGACGTCGCTCGGTCATCCCACGTTCGAGCCGGATGCCGCGCATCTCTCGTTCGGGACGGGCATCGA
This sequence comes from Labilithrix sp., assembly GCA_028287065.1. Classification (GTDB taxonomy): domain Bacteria; phylum Myxococcota_A; class Polyangia; order Polyangiales; family Polyangiaceae; genus Labilithrix. The sequence continues at coordinate 2,850 of JAQBQJ010000160.1, forward strand.
GGCCTACGCACGCGCGCAGGACGAGAAGCAGATCCTCACGACCGCTCGCCTTCCGCCTCTGAAGCGAACCGGGGCCATCGGTCTGCCGCCGAACAACGCGCTCGCCACCGCATGCTTCGTCGTGCCGATCCTCCTCTCGGTCGCATGGCTCGTCTTCATCCGGCGGTTCGACCGTGCGCATCCCGAGCCGATGTGGCTCATCGCGGTCACGTTCGTGCTCGGCGGCCTCGCGACGCTGCCTGCGGGCTTCGCCGAGCTGTTCCTCGTCAATCTCTCGCCGTGGCTCGACCCGCGCGTCGTCACGTTCGGCGGTCAGCTCTTCGCGCTTCCGCTCGCCGTCGTGGTGTTCACGGTGGTCGTCGGCATGTGCGAGGAGGGCGCGAAGATGCTCGGCGCCGGCTTCGCGGTCCGCCGTCGTGAGTTCGACGAGCCCGTCGACGGCATCGTCTACGGGATCGTCTCGTCGCTCGGCTTCGCAGCGGCCGAGAACATCCGCTACTTCGCGATGACGCGGCTCTCGGCGCCGATCGTCATCGCACGCTGCTTCATGAGCGTGCCGGCGCACATGTTCTTCGGCGCGATCTGGGGCTATGCGCTCGGCGCGCGTCTCGTCGAGAAGCGGCCGAAGGTGCTCCTCTTCCTCGCGCTCGCCGCGGCCGCGCACGGCCTCTTCGATGCGCTCCTGTCGACCGACGGCGGCGGCATGCTCGCGGTCTTCCTGAACGTCGTCCTCGCGAGCGTCTTCGTCGCGGTCGTGCGGCGCTCGCTCCGCCACGGCGTCGTCGAGGATGCGGTGCGCGAGATCCTCCCCGAGCATCGCCGGCTGTTCCGCGTCGGCCGCCCCGCGCTCTTCTTCCTTTCCTCCGTCGCGCTGCACTTCCTCGCGTTCGGGATCGTGATGCTCGGCGGCTGGTATCAGCTCGCGCGCCACCGACCGAGCGCCACGTTCGTGATCGGGTCGAGCATCATGCTCGCGCTGCTCGCCGTCGCCGCGTTCGGCATCTCCGCCACGATGCCGCTCGACGTCGCCGTCGACGACTACGGCGTGACGTTCGCCGGCGCGGCGCGCTCGTGGTCGCGCATCCGGCGCTTCGACGTGAAAGCCGATCGCATCGAGCTCGATTGCGAGGCCGGGCCGATCGTGCTCGGCCCGGGCACCCCCGACGTCATCACACGTCTCGCCGCCGCGATCCGCGAGCACCTCGGCGACTCGCCGAAGGACCGCCTCGTCACGCTCGAGTCCGTGAAGGTGCGCCAGTCCTCCTGACTACTTCTTCGCGGCGCCTGCGTCCTTCGCGGCGGCCTTCGCTGCGGCCTTGCCGGCATCCGCCGCGTCGCCGCCGACGATCTCCATCAGCTCGACTTCGAACTTCAGCGCGGCCTTCGGAGGGATCGACGCGCCGCTCCCCTTGTCGCCGTAGGCCATCTGCCAGGGAATCGTGAGCGTGCGCTTGCCGCCCACCTTCATGCCGGGCAGCCCCTCGTCCCAGCCCTTGATGACCTGGCCCTGACCGATCGTGACCTGGAACGGATCCTTGCCGCGCGAGCTGTCGAACTGCTTCCCGTTCAGGAGCGTGCCCGTGTAGTGCACCTTGACGGTGTCGCCCTTCTTCGACTCGGGGCCCGTGCCGACGACGTCGTCGACGATCTGCAGCTTGTCGGGACCAGGCGGCAGCGGCGGAGCTTCGGTGGGCTTGAACTCGCTCGGCGGCGGCTCTTCGATCCTCTTCGAGCAGCCCCCCGAGGTGGCCGTCAAGAGCGCGAGGATGACCGGAATCGCTTTTCGCATGTGCGTGCCATTACCACGACATGCGCCCCTTTTTGAGACGGTTTGATCGGCGGACCTGAACCGCTAGGATGCAGACTCGGTCCGGCTTGGTTTGCGGGGGGATCTCCTATGCGGCTGCATGCTTCGGCTCGTCTTGGTGCTGCTCGCCGCCGCGGTCGCGCGCGTGGCTTCACGCTGATCGAGCTCTCGATCATCGTCTGCATCGTCGGCGTCCTCGCCGTGCTCGGCTTCCTCGGTTACCGCCGGTACGTCGCGACCGCGCGCACCTCCGAGGCAACGCACCTCACGAGCGGCATCCGCATGGCGCAGGAGGCCTACAAGACCGAGAAGGGCGTCTACGCCGCCGTCTCCGCGAACCAGGATTCGCTCTACCCTTCGACCACGCCCGGAAAGTTCGTCACCGCCTGGGGCGGCAGCTGCATCAACTGCAAGGACGGCGATCCGAACGGCTGGAAGAGGCTCGCCGTCAACCCGCACGACCCCGTGATGTTCGGCTACGCGACGGTCGCCGGCGTGGGCGGCAACGAGCTCGCGGCCGAGCCGCCGCCCAGGGGGCGCGAGAGCGACTTCGGCCCTGGCATCGGCAGCGACCAGGGCCAGCTGAAAGCCACCGATCCGTACTACGTGACCGTCGCGCGCGGAGACACCGACGGCGACGGCAGGCCGTGCATCGTCCTCAGCTACTCGACGTCGACGCAGCTGGTCGTTCAAGCCGCCGGTGAGTGACGACGTCCATGGCGCGTAACGCGTCGCTCGAGCGCATCGTCTCGGCATCGCCTCCTCGGCTCGGTCCGTTTCGCCTCGTCGCCGAGCTGGGCGAAGGCGGCTTCGCGCCGGTCTTCCTCGCCGCCGAGGAGTATGGCGGCGCCGAGCTGCGCACCGTCGCGTTGAAGCTCTTCGCGCTCGACGACGTCGTCGGCCCCGCAGGAACCGCCGGCACGCATCAGATGACGCGCGAGCGCATCGTCGAAGAGGCGCGCGCGCTGTGTCGCGTCGAGCACCCGAACGTCGTGAAGTTCTTCCAGCTCGTCGAGGAACCGACCGGTCAGGTGCTCGGCCTCGCGATGGAGCACGTGCGAGGACGCTCGCTCGCGGATCGCCTCGATGCCGAGCGCGTCCTGCCCGTCGACGCGGTCCTGCAGGTCGGCGCCGCGATGGCGTCCGCGCTCGCCGCGGTTCATGCCGCGGGCCTCGTGCATCGCGACATCAAGCCGGGCAACGTCATCGACGCGGGCGGCGTGTACAAGCTGATCGACTTCGGCATCGCGACGCGCGCGCGCAAGGAGCCGCGCTCCAGCATGCGCATGTCGATCGCGCCTCCTGCACGGGGGCGCTCGACGAACAATCCCGACGCCGTCGTCATCAGCCTCCGCCCCGACGCGCCGACGCGCGACGCCGTGGCGCTCGTCTCTCGCGATACGGCCGCTTCGGAGCACACGTTGCACGTGTCGGACGCGGACGGCACCGGCACCGACGCGATCGCAGGCACGATGGGCTACATCGATCCGGCGTGCCTCGCGCACGGCGAGCCCGCCGATGCATCGAGCGATCTCTACGCGCTCGGCGCGATGCTCTTCGAATGCCTGACCGGTCGTCTTCCCGCGAGCGACGACACCGACGCGCAGTCCGCGACGCGCATCCGCATGAACATCGCGATGGGGCTCGCTCCGCCGCCGCCGGTCCGCGAGCTGGCACCGGAGGTGTCGGAGGCGGTCGCGCGCGTCGTCGATTCGCTCGTCGCGCCGAAGCGCTCGCAGCGGCCGCAGCGGGCGGAATGGGTCGCGTGCGAGCTCGAACGACTCCGCCGGCTGCAGCGCGGGCCGGCACGCGCGCTCCCCGACGAAGGCCCGTTCCGCGGGCTCGAGGCCTTCGACGCACGCCACCGGGACGTCTACTTCGGACGCGCGACCGACGTCGCGAGCGCGCTCGAGCTGCTCCGCGCGCGAGGTCTCGTCGCGCTCGTCGGCCCTTCCGGCTCGGGAAAGAGCAGCCTCGCACGCGCAGGTGTCCTTCCTGCGATCGTCGACGGTGCGCTCGGCGCGTGGCCGTCACGATGGAGGGCCGTCACGCTCTCTCCCGATGCGTATCCGCGCGCGGCGCTCGAGCATGCGCTCGCGCCGCTCCTCGAGGGCCGGCGCGCGCCGGACGATCCCGACGAGCTCGCCGCCATGCTCGCCGCGAGCGTCGAGGCGACGTCGACGGGGATCGTGATCCTCGTCGACGCGCTCGAAGAGCTCGTGACCCTCACGGCGCCCGACGATCGCGCGTACCTCGCGCTGTTCCTCGCCGCGCTCTCGTCTCGCCCGATGCCCGGCTTGCGAGCGGTCGTCACCGCGCGCCGCGACCTCCTCGATCCGTTGCTCGGCGAGCCCGGCCTCGGCGTCGCCCTGACCCGCGCGGTGCAGCTCGTCGTTCCGCTCACGGCGCCGGCCTGGGCGGACGTCGTCGACGAGCGCCTTGCGGCGTACGGATACGCGCTCGAGGACGAAGCCATGCGCGGCGAGCTGGCGCGCGAGCTCGCGAGCGTCTCGGAGGCGATGCCGCTCGTCGAGTTCGGCCTCGCGCGGCTCTGGGACCATCGCGATACGGCGCGTCACGTCGTATCGCGCCGTGGGCTCGTGGCGATCGGCGGTCTCGCCGGCGCGCTCGCTCGCCACGCGGAGGCGACGCTCGCTGCGCTCGTCGAGAGCAACGGACCGGCCGCCGCCACCGCTTCCGGCTCGCTGCTCCTCGCACTCACGACGCCTCACGGCACGCGCGCGACGAAGACGAAAGGCGAGCTCGCGCGCGAGGTGCCCCATCCGCTGCGCGATCAGGTCCTCGCGGCGCTCGAGCGCGCGCGGCTCGTCGTCGTCGAAGAGGGCCGCGCGACGCTCGCCCACGAAGCGCTCATCACTCGCTGGCCGCGCCTGCATGCGTGGGTGCAGAGCGAGCGCCGCGATCGCGAGCTCGCGCGCGACGTCGAGGACGCGGCGACGCGCTGGCACGCGCAGCCAGGGCCCGATCTGCTCCTCCGCGGCCGACCGCTGCGTGATGCGCGTGCGCTGGCGTCGTCACGCGCGACCATGCTCTCGGAGAACGCGAAGACGTTCGTTGCGACGTCGCGCAACAACGCGCTGCGCTCGTCCGCGGGCGTCATCGGCCTGCTTGCGTCGGTGTTCGTGCTCGCGTCGGTCCTCGGTCTCGCCTACTGGGAGTCGGAGCGCGACGCTCGCGCGGCGCAGCGAGCGGCGGAGCGCGAGAAGGTCGAGATCGCCAAGATCACGAAGACGCTGATCGCCGCGCAGAACCGCCCGAAGAGCCAGCAACAGCAGGACATCGAGGAGATGCTCGTCGCGAAGCGCGCCTGCGAGAAGGAGCTCGCGCGTTGCACCGGCGACGCAGGCGCTTCTCCGCCGTCACCGTGATCGCGCCCGGCGCTGCTAAATCGCCGAGCGCGATCCTCGTACCTCGGATCGTGCTCGGTGATTTAGTTCCCACCCTTGTGGGGACTTCGTCCCCCTCGCTCGCAGGCTCGCGAGCCTCCCCAGAATCGGGGGAGGATCGTTGCGGAGCAACGAGGGGGCCTCCGGCCCCACCTGAGTGAAAGCTAAAGGGACGAGCACGATTCGAGGGACGAGAATCCTGCTCGTCCCTTTAGCGACCGCCCGCGCCGGGCTGGATCTGCACGCCGAGGAACGCGCCGACTCCCTGGAGCAGCGCCTCGAGCTGATCCTGGCTCACGCTGATGTGCGACTTGATGTGCGTGCCGTCCGCCGTGACCTTCGCGTTGTTCAAGAGGCCGCGCGTGGCCGCGCGCACGACGATGCTGTTCTGTCGCTTGATCAGATCGGTCAGCGCGTCGGCCGAATCGTTCGCCGACTCCTCGTCCGCGCAGTCGCCTTCGACGTACACGTCGGCGCCGCCGTCGCTCGCGCGCGGGACGATCCAGAGGCGCAGCTCCTTCAGCGATTGGCTGAATTTCAGGTTCGGAATCGAGATCTGCTTCCACGGATCCTTGACGGTGAGCCGTAGCGCCTCACCCTGACGAACGCGCGGCGCGATCGGCGCGCGCTTCAGCACCTTCGCGAAGTCGGTGGCCTTGTCTTTCGGCACGATCGTGAGCACGTGCGGCTGCACGCGCATGAACACGCGCTCGGCGTTGTCGGCGTGGCCGAGCGAGGCCTTCACGCCAGGCACGCCCGCGTCGAACGTGCCGCCCTTGTCGTAGCGCTTCGCGATCGACTCGACGGCCTGATCGACGACGGCATCCGGCGCCGAGTAGTGCACGATCACGGCGTCGCGATCGGTGTGGATGAGCGACGGTCCGTAGATCAGGATCCAGTCGGTGTCGCGGATCGGATCGACCGTCGACTGCGAGCCCTTCATGAAGTCGTTCCACTGCGGAATGCCGTAGAGCAGGGGCCCCATCCGCGCGCCGACCGGATTGGTCCGGATGACGGAGATGTTCACGAGCAGCGTGACGTTGATGGTGCCCGCGCTGATGAGCCCTGCGAGCCCGATCATCGATCCGGGATCGCGAGGTCCCGTCGCGCCCGGCGGCGCACCGGAGTCGCCCGATGCCACGAGCCCACCCTCGCCGGCCGCGTCGCTCTCGCCTGCGTCCGTAGGCGCGCCGCCGTCGCTCATCGCCGTCGTCGGTCCGCCGTCGACGTCGATCGGAGCGATGCCGGCGTCGGCGGCGAGCGCTTCGGCATCCGGCGCTGCGGCATCCGGCTTCGGCTTCGGTCCGGCGTCGGGCTTCGCCTTGAACGCGTTCGGATCGTTCTCGGGCGACGTCGCCTGCTCGGGGGGCTGCGGCTTCTCCTCGGGAGGAGGCTCCTCACCGAGGAGCTCGATCGGAATCGTCAGCTCGCCCTCGGCGTCCTTCATCTCGAGCCCCGACCGATCGGGAAACAGCCGCCAGGGCGCCACGTACCAGTGGACGATGAGAGAGAGGAGAGAGGCGACGCTCAGCGCAATCCGGATCCGGCGCTTGCTCCAGAACCTCGCCGGTCCCGTCTTGCGGTCGGGCTCGGTGGGCGGCGTCGCGTGCGGGGCGGTCGGCGCGACGTCGGCAGCGCCAAGCTGCGGATTTCCACGGAAATCGATGGATCGGCGGGTCCCGAGCCCGTGAAGACGCCCCGGCAGCCCCGATGAGGGGGGTGGATGCGTCTCCCTAGCCACGCCTGACCCCGTTCACGGACACACGGTAAGACGAAGCAGCACCCAAAACCATGGGATTTCCGGAAGCTGGACCACGGAAAACGGGTTGGCACGGGCCTTTCAGGTGCCGGGCACCTTGCGTCGAAAACTCGCCTTTTTTTCGCGTCTTTGGCATCACGTTGGTCGCCCCGAGCCGTCTCCTCGACTCCCGAGTGAGGCCATGCGAAGGGCAACCCGCCCGATGTCGCTTCGTCCTGCCTTCGTCATTGCGCTCGCCGCGCTCGCCACCGTGGGCGCGACGGCGACCGTTGCGGCTTGCACCGATTCGAAGCCCGATCCGGCCCCCGGCTCCGCGAAGGAGACCCCCGCCGCGCCCGGTCCGACCCTGAACAGCGGCGACTCCCACGATGCGGGAGCCCGCGGAGCGTCGAACGCGCATGTCGCCGACGCCGCAGCGCCGGCATACGACGGGCCGGTCATCGCCGCGCTGTTCCTGCAGACGCCGGTGATGAGCGACATGGAGTGGCCGAAGGAGGACAAGAAGACCGGTGAGAGGACCGGCGCGGTCCGCCTCGGATACATCCGACAGGGCCAGAAGGTTCCCGTGATCGCCGAGCCGCACCCGAAGGCGAACTGTCGCGAGGGTTGGTACGAGCTCGTGCAAGGCGGTTTCGTCTGTGGGAAGTACGCCTCGCTCGACATGAATCATCCCCGCGTGAAGCTCGCGCCTCACGCGCCGGACATGGTCGGCCCGCTTCCGTACCAGTACGGCTACAACGTCGCGAACGGCACGCCGCTCTACCGCACGATCCCGTCGCGCGAAGAGCGCCTCGCGATCGAACCGTGGCTCACGCCGGCGAAGAAGAAGGCACGCCGCTCGCGTGACGAGGAGAGCGCGTCCGCCGAGGACCTCGACAGCGGCGTCGCAGCGGCGGCGCTCACGCTCACGCGATCGAGCGTTCCCACGGAAAAGGCCGATCCGTTCGGGGTCACGGGCGATCTCGACGCCGGCGTGCCCTGGTACCTGCGCGACTACGACGGCGGCAAGCCGCAGGTCACGCTCGACGATCTCAAGGGCGAAGGCCCGGTGTCGCGTCGCATGGTGAAGGGCTTCTTCCTCGCGCTCGACACCGAGCTCGCGAAGGGCGGCGGCCGCTGGTGGAAGAACACGAGCGGCCTGCTCGCGCCGTTCGAGCGCGTGATGGTCTACAAGCAGGCGAGCGACTTCCACGGCGTGTGGCTCGACGAGGCCGCGCTGCCTCCGCAAGGGATCACCGGCGACGCCGGACCGCCCACCGATCGCCCCACAGGCAAGACCGAGATCGTCGATCTCGCGAAGCCGAACAGCAAGGCGCAGGTCGCGATCATCACGCAGCCCAAGTCGAAGAAGTACATCGTCTCGACGAGCCGCAAGGCGGTCACCACGGGAGATCCGATCTCGCGTCACTCCGTGCTCCGCCTCACCGGCGAGAGCGTCACCGTAAACGGCGCGACGTACGACGAGACCGACGACGGCTGGTGGATGAAGGCCGCCGAGGGCGTGAAGACGCACCCGAGCGACTACCCGAAGGACCTCAAGCCGGGCGAGAAGTGGATCGACGTCAACGTGAAGACGCAGACGCTCGTCGCGTACGAAGGCGAGAAGCCCGTGTTTGCGACGGCCGTGTCGACCGGTCTCGAGGACAAGGAAGACAAGGAGAAGGACCACCACACGCCGCCCGGCACGTTCCGGATCCGCGAGAAGCACATCGCGGCGACGATGGACGGCGACGTCGCGAGCGACGGCCCGTACTCGATCGAGGACGTGCCGTGGATCATGTACTTCAACGGCAGCTACGCGCTGCACGGCGCCTTCTGGCACAACCAGTTCGGCCGCACGAAGAGCCACGGCTGCGTGAACCTGGCGCCGCAAGACGCGAAGGCGCTCTTCGCGTGGACCGAGCCGCACCTGCCCGACGGCTGGCACGGCGTGATGTCGACGACGGAGAAGCCGGGCACGCGCGTCGTCGTGCACGAGTGAGCGCGCGCGCGCGCGTCTACTTCGTCCGGTGCTTCGTCGTAGGGCGATTCCTACGAACCAGGAGGTTCGTCGGCAGCTCGAATCCGGCGCGCGCGTAGAACGGTATGGATCGCACAGACGGGCTCAACACGACGCGCACGAAGTCGTGCTCGTCGGCGTAAGCCAGCGCCGCATCGAGGAGCGCCGTGCCGAGCCCTTCGTTGCGGTGCTCGCGAAGGACGAACGCGTTCGCGACGTAGCCCCATCGCGATGCCGCACGACCGGGCTTCGGCATGCGCTCGAACACGAGCATGTTCAGCATGCCGACCGGCGCCGAAGCCGGATCGGTCTCGACGAGCCACGTCCTGCGGTGGTCGCGCTCACGCGCGTACCAAGCGCGGAAGACGTCCGCGTAGTCGCGCGCGGGCGTAGCGACCGGCGCCGGATCGGCGCTGCTGCTCTCGTCGTCGTCCTCGCCTTCTTCCGCCGAGACCGCGCGCAGCCCGATCAAGACGTCGATGTCTGCGTCGGTGGCCAGCCGTACCGTGCTCAGGGGAACAGCGCCTTCGCCATTCGCTTGATGGTCACGCCGCGGACCGCGCTGCCCTCGGCGTCGGCGGGCGGTGCGGGGGCGAGCGGCTCGGGCTCCTTGCCGCTCTCGACGAGCGCGAGGCGCTGCATGCGGATCTCCCATCGCGCACGGGCGCGGGCGGCCATCGTGCGCCACTCGGCGCGGCGTCGTTCGAGCTCGCGCTGGTAGGGATCGCGCGCGACGACGAGCGGCGCGTCCTTCACCCATTTCTCCTGGAGCGGGACGACGGCCTTGTCGGCGTCGGCTTCGAGCGCCCAGGCGCGCTCGCGGAGCTCGTCGGCCTTCGGGATGTTCTTCACGCCGCGGAAGCGCGACGCGGTCGCGCGGCAGCCGATGACGTCACCCAGCGTGCATGCCTTCTCGTAGAGCTCGGCGGCGCGCTGCTCGTTGCGAGCAATCGACTTGTACCCTGCGTGATTGAGGTCCGCGAGGACCACGCACGCGAGCGCGTTGCTCTGCGTGATGCAACCGTCCTCGAGGATGCGGAGACCGCGGCTCGGATCGTCGCGGCGGAACCGCTCGACTGCGAACCCCCACAGGCCGCACGACGACTTGTCGATCGTGCATCCGAGGCGGAAGAGCTCCTCGGCCTTCACGGCATCCGTGTCCTGCACGACGGCACCGGCCGCGCCGCATCGCGCGGCGTCCTGGCTCTTCCGGCACTGCGCTTCGTTCTGCGCGACGTCGGCCGCGGCGGAGGCAGGACGCGCCGCCGACTTCTCGATCGTGTCGGCCTTCACGCGGAGCTTCTGCGCGCGCGCCGGGGCGCGGGGCGTGCCGCGTCCGTCGTCGACCATCACGGCGAGGATCATGCACGAGCGCGCCGATCCGAGGTCGCACGCGCGATCGTAGAAGCGCGCGGCCTTCGTCAGGTCGACGTTGATTCCGCGTTCGCCCTCTTCGAGCTCCGCGGCGAGCGTGTGGCAGGCGCGACCGGACTTGAGGTCGCATCCCTTCTCGAGGATCTGCGCGGCGCGAGGAGCCTCGCGCTTCTTCAACGTGCGCTGGGCATACGCGATCAGCGCCCAGCACTGATCGGGATGCTTCGCACACGACGCCGAGTACAGCTCCATCGCGGTCTCGGGCGAGGTCGCTTCGAGCGGCGCGCCGGCGGCGGCGCACACGAGGTGATCGCCCGTCTCGCGGCACTTCGCGGCCAGATCCGGCGCGTCCGCGCGCGCATCGGTCGCGAGCGCGAGGAGGCCGAACACCACGAACGAAGCGGCCGCGGCACGGCCCAGGATCGTCTTCATCACTGCTTCACCGCCTTCGGGGCTTCACTCTTGTTCGGCTCGGCGCAGTCGCCGCATGCCTTCGTGCAGATCTCCGCCTTCCCTGCGCACTCGGCCACGCAGGCATCGAGATCGGGGCACGGACCGCCGCCCGGACATCGAAGATGACCGCAGCGGCCGCCGCTGAACTCGTCGGCCGTGCATCGGGCCATCGACCCGCAGCTCTCGACGCAGGCCTGGCACTGGGACGGTCCCGCGTTCGCGGTCGGCATCATCGCCGTGGCGCGCTCGATGGCGGTCGGCGTCGGGATCGACGGATCGCCGCGCTCCTTCTGCTGCGAGGCCGCGGTCATGGTCGTCTGCACGGAGGTCATCCATGCTTCGCGTGCCGCGCGGCGTGCCTCGTACTCGCGGCGGAACTTCTCCCGCTCGGCGATCAGCGGATCGACCTTCGGCGCCTTCTTGATGTTGCTCTTCCGGCGCGGAGGCTCCGGCTCCGGCGCGGACGGCGCGGGCAGCTGCTTCGTGTCGTCCTCGCGCTCGTGGCGATAGAGCGCCTCGTTGCGGAGCGTCATGGCGAGCACGTCGAGCTTCGCGGCCGCGACGTCGTCGCGACCTCCGCCCTGCCCTGCGGAGATCATCCGCGCGAGCGACGCGCACGCCTCCGCGATGCCTTCGACCTCGCGCGCGGGCGTGCCGGAGCTGATGGTGCTGCTCTTCTTGCAGACCTCGTGACGGAGGCCGCGGGCCTCGTCGACGTTGCCGGCCTGCGTCAGCTCGTCGGCGCGCTTCGCGCACGAGACGAGATCGCCGGCGTTGCAGCCGCCGACCAGGGCCTGCTCGCGGAGCGGGCCCTTCACGTTTCCGAGCGCATCGCAGCTCGGCGAGTGGCGGACGGCGCAGCCTCGGATCCAGAGGCGGACCGATTCGCCGCTCACGCCGGACGACTTCTCGGTGACGAGGTTTCCGGCGACGAAGCACGAAGGACCGTCCTTCTTGTCGCACGCGAGCCGCGCGTCGCGAGCGGCGTCACCTGCGAAGGCGGCGCACGAGGACGTAGCGATCCCGAGGACGGCGATCCCGAAGGAGGCGCGGCCGAAGGAAGAAGAGACCGAGAAGCGCATGGCCGTAGGGTATCGCGGGGCGATGCGCGCGGGCCAGATCGACGAGGAGCGTCGTACGGCGGCGCGGCCAAAGGGCTTCCTTCGTCGCGCGTCGAGAATCGTTCGGCCACCGGTTCGGTGGTCTAACGATCGTCTCGCAAGGGCCCCACCTCGACCGCTCGGGCGGCGCATGGTACGCCGTCACTCCGCGATGAGGTACGTGGCTCGCATGCCTGGATTTACGGGGTTTGCTGCTGCCGGCGGCCTCGTGGTCGCGTGCGTGCTGCTCGCGGCGTGCAGCGGCGAGCCACGTCAGGACTTCGAGGAGCATCCTCCGGCGCCCGCGATCGATGCGGGCACGACACCGGCGCCTGTCACCGCCTGCGGCGAGGCCGAGGATCTTCCGAACGGCGCGAAACGCGACGACGCGGCGCACGAGCTGACCGTCGCGTGTGACGGCGACGCGAAGGGGATCGTCGTGACGGTGCTCGACGACGGTCTCCTTCGACTGCGGTACGGCACCGACGTTGCGACGGGCGGCGGATCGCTCGTGGCGATCGATCGTCCGGCGGCGAAATCTGCGCTCGTCGCCGGGCGCCGCGGAGCTGCCGCGGTGGTGTGCACGAACGAGCTCGAGCTCGTGATCGAGCCGCACCGGTGCACCCTCCTCGCGAAGGACGTCGCGACCGGCGTCGTGGTCCTCGACGACACGGGCGGCGGCGGCTTCTTCCGCGGGGCGGCGGGCGAACCGAGCGCGATCGGCGTCGTCCATGCGGCAGAGGCCGGCGAGCGCTTCTACGGCCTCGGCCTGCACACGGCGACCAAGGCGGGCCAGGGCCTCGACATGCGCGGGTCGCTGATCGATCTGCGCAACACCGATGCATTCGATGCTGCTGCCGGCGGCTTCCGTCCCGACGCGCCTTCGCTCTACGAATCGATCCCGTTCTACGTCGGTCTTCGCGGGAAGACCTCGTACGGGCTGTTCACCGACAACACTCATCGGCTGCGCTTCGATCTCGCGTCGAGCGACGCGTCGAAGGTGCGTGCGACCGCGTCCGGCGGCGCGATCGATCAGTATCTCGTCGCAGGTCCTTCGATGCGCGACGTGGTCCGACGCTACACGCTGCTCACCGGCCGCATGCCCATCCCGGCGCCGTGGGCGCTCGGCTTCCATCAGTCGCGATGGGAAGGTCCGTGCGACGGAGCTCCCGCGGAGCGCCCGTTCTGTTCCGCGTCGCAGATCGCCGCCGTCGCGCAGGGCCTTCGCGATCGCGGCGTTCCGGCGGACGGGCTCTTCCTCGACATCCAGCACATGAACGGGTTCCGGTCGTTCACGTTCGACGGCGCACGCTTCGCGGATCCGGAGTCGTTCCTCGCACAGCTCGGCGCGCTCGGCTTCCACGTGAGCACCATCATCGACCCGGGAATAAAGGTGGATCCGGGGTGGGACGTGTACCAGGCGGGGCTCGCGGGCGGTCACTTCCTGAAGGCGCCCGGCAGCAGCTCGCCGTTCGAGGGAGAGGTCTGGCCGGGCACGGCGGCATTCCCGGACTTCAGCGCCGCGAAGACGCGCACGTGGTGGAGCGGTCTCGTGGGCACGCTCGCGTCGCGCGGCGTGAGCGGCGCGTGGATCGACATGAACGAGCCGGCGAGCTTCACGACGGGCTCGGTGCCGGACGACGTGAATGCCGACGGCGACGGTCATGCAACGACGATGGCGGAGGTCCACAACGCGTATGGTTACCTCGAGGCGAAGGCGACGTACGAGGGCATGAAGTCCGCGCGCCCTTCCGAGCGACCGTTCGTCCTGAGCCGCGCGGCGTTCGCAGGGCAGCAGAAGTACTCGGCGGTGTGGACGGGTGACGCCCCGAGCACGTGGACGACGCTCGGCATGACGCTGCCGCAGCTCCTTCACCTCGGCATGTCGGGGATCGCGTTCGCGGGCAGTGACGTCGGCGGGTACTCCGGCCGCGCGGAGTCGACCGCAGAGCTCTTTTCGCGATGGATGGCGCTTGGTGCGGTCTCGCCGTTCTTCCGCGCGCATGCGGAGAAGGATGCCCGCCGCCAGGAGCCCTGGGCGTTCGGCACCGAGACACTCGACGCGACGCGCTCGCTCGTGAGCTTCCGCTACGAGCTGATGCCGTATCTCTATTCGGTCTTCGACGAATCGTCGCGAACGGGCGCGCCGGTGCTGCGTCCGCTGGTGTTCGAGTTCCAGGACGACGAGTCGACGCATGCGGTCGCCGACGAGGCGATGCTCGGCCCGTCGCTGCTGGTGGCGCCGGTGCTGGTCGGCGCGCAGACGAGCCGTGCGGTGCTGCTGCCGAAGGGTCGTTGGTTCGACCTGCGCAGCGGTGCAGTCTTCGAGGGAGGGAAGACCGTCACGGTAGCGGCAACTCCGGATGCGTTGCCGAAGGATGCGCTGCCGGTGTTCGCGCGCGAGGGCGCGATCGTCCCGCGTGCGGAGGCCTCTGCGAACGTGGCGGCGGCGAAGGGCGGTGTGCTGTTCGTCGACGCGTTCCCTGGCGCGGCGAAGAGCACGTTCACGCTGCGCGAGGACGACGGCACGACGTCGGCGGCGGTGTCGCGGCTCACGTTCGCGACTTCGCGAAGCGAGTCGAGCGTGCGGTTCGAAGCGAGCGCGCGCGAAGGTTCGCACGTGGCGGCGCACAGCGGGATCGTCGTGCGCATCCGGCGCGTCGATCACGATGTGACGAGCGTGAAGGTCGACGGCGTGGCGTTGTCGCGCGCGTCGGGCGCCGCTCCGCTCGCGGCGGGCACGTTCATGTGGGACGCGAACGACCGCGCGGTGGTGGTCTCGCTCCCGAGCAAGGTGCCGTTCGCGCTCGACGTCGCGGTGGATGCGAAGCTCGAGCCCGACGGTGACGTCGATGTGCCCTTGAGGGTGAAGCTCCCGGCGGGCACGAGCGCAGCGACGGCGATCAGCGTGGCGAGCTCGCGCGCGGGCTGGACGCATGCACCCCTGATGCGGACGGGCGACGAAGCCACGGGCACGCTCCGGATCCCGCGCGGCGGCTATGCATCGTTCAAGATCTCGCGCGGCGGCTGGCCGACGGTGGAGAAGGGCGAAGGGTGCGTGGAGATCGACAACCGCCGCGCGTTCGGCGCGGCGACGCGAGCGGTGGTGGTGACCGTGACAGCGTGGGCCGACTCCTGTAGCCCGTAGCCCCCAAGACGAACCAAGGTCGAGGGGGGCGCTCCCGTCCTTAGTTCCGTCGCTGCGACGGAACTAAGGACGGGAGCTACGAGGACGGGAGCTACGAGCGCGCGCGGGCGCGGAGGCGGTCGAGGCGGTGGCCGCTCTCCACCACGTGGCCCGCCATCTTGCAGATTCCGCGGCCGACCGTGACCTGCTTCGCGAGGCCGTTCGTTTTTTCTGCCGCTTCTTCGCAGCGCGTCGTGTCGCCGGCCAGGGCCGAGGTTTGCATCTCGAGGAGGGCCGCGTTCACGTCCTCCATCGCTTGCATCGTCGTCGATTCGGCAAAGCCCGCCGTGCGGATCGGGACCTGCGCCGGCACCTTCGACAACGTCGTCAGCGCTGCGACGCGCTCTCCTTCGAGCGGACGCCGCGACGATGCGAACGAGGTACGACGAAGCGCAGAGACCAGGCGCGCATCGTTCATCAACGCGGGATCCGCATCGACCCGCGCGGCCACGCCGTCGAACAGCTTCGCCGCGACGACTGACGCGGCCAGCGAGTGACCGCGATCGATCCGGTCCGCACGCTCGAGCACGCGCACGAGCGCGCCCGCCGCCACGGAGCGATCGCTCGTGGACCTCGCGACCTCGAGGTCTTGCTGCCCGAGCCGGTACTCGGGAATCACGAGCGGCGTAAGCGACGACGTGCCCGCCGGCAGCATCCGCGCCTGCGTCTCGGCGAGCTTGCCGCGCGCTCGCCCTCCGAATCCCGCGCTCGCGATCGTCGAACCGACCGCAAACACAGCCACGACCGCGAACACGAGCGAGCGCTTCGACTTCTCCTGCATGAAGAGCGACGTCGCAAGCGACGTGCCTTGCTCTCGTGCTCACCGAGCGCGCCTATTTCCACGCGTTTACGTGCGGCCGGCGGAAGCGGCCGACGACAGTCCGTCATGCGGACGCGCTTGCTCTGTCAGAACGTCAATCAGGGGAAGTGACGCGTGATGCCGCTGGTCTCCGAGCTCACGCCGATCTGACCCCACCGGCCCCAGTACTTCACGAAGAGCTGGTTGTTCTTCGGCGCGGCGCGGGTCCCGACCAGCAAGGTCGAGCTCTCCGTCTTCCACACGTCGGCCGCCGGCGCCGCCTTCGCGACGTCCTTCGCGACGCCGAGGGGAATGCCCGGGATCTCGTACGACCCCGGCTTCGTGTAGTTCGCGTGCGTGCCCTTCGCGACGTACGAGATCGGGTGAGCGCCGTCCATCTCGAGCTTCGGGTCGCCCACGTTCAGCGTCGTGCCGCCCTTGTGCGCCGAGAAGAACACCTTCAGCGCCTTGCCCTGCGCGCCGTTCGCCTTCGGGTCGATCGAGACCGTGAGGTGCTCCCAGTCGGCCTCGTGGTTGAACGTGAGGAACCCGTCGTTGTACGGATAGAACGACCAGTACTCGATGTCGACGAGGCCGGCGGCCTTCGGACGCCATACGACGTACTGCTTCCACTCCGCGCGCGGCGCGCCTTTGTACGTCGCGGAGCTCGCGACCTCGAGGAAGAAGCTGTCGCTCGTCGTGCTCTTCCGCACGTCGCTCCCGTCGTGCTGACAGAACGCCTTGTCGTCCGCATGGCTCTGCGCGCCGAGGGCCGCCTGCGTCACCTTGCCGAGCGCGAGCAGCTCGTGGTCGGGACAGTTCGGGTGGTTGTAACGCATGCTCACGCGCGCGAGGTACCAGTCGACGTTCGCAGGTCGATACGTGTCGTCCGGGTTCAGGTTCAAGCGCGGGGCGAACGCCTTGATGAGCTGCGCCTGCGTCGCGGGCGGCAGCACCGGGTCCTCCGGCGGCGACGGCGCATCCGGATCCGCACCCTGCTCGGGGTCGGCATCGCTCGCGGGCTCGCCCTTGGACGGATCGCCGCCCGGTGCTCCTCCTGCGGCGGGATCTTCGTTCGTCGCAGGGGTCGCCATCGGAGGCGCCGCCGGATCGGCATTGGCGTTCCCTCCGGCGTAGCCGCCCTCGCCGCCGTCGCCGGCAGGAGCCGCGCACGCCGCGAGCAGCGCACCGACGACGACGACCCCGAGCCGCACGCCGAATTTCGTCCCCAGAACCATCGACGGCCTCCTCGGAGGAACGGGAGTGCACGCCCGATGCCGGCGCGCCCATGTCGACGATCTGCCTATTTTCCAGGCGCTGGGCAGCATCGCCCAACGGACCCACGTCGATCCATGAGCGATCGCGCATGCTCGCCGGCCGCGCCCTTGCGCGAGTTGCGCAGTCAGCAGCCCTGGGACAAGAGCGGCTTCAGGAGCACGCCCGGATCGGTGTGCGGGCGCGCGTTCTTCGCGAGCGGCCGCACCTTCTCGAGCGCCTTGATCATGCGCGGGACGCTGCCTCCGCAGACCTCGAGGAGCTTTTCCATCTCGTCGTGTCCGGAGCCGTACGTCTTGTACTGGATGAGCGTCGCGTTCGTGACCGGGCGCTGGATCTTCAGATCGGCGCGGAGCTGCTCGGTGATGCGCTTCTTCTCGGCGAGCTTCTCTTCCTTCGAGAGCTTCGACGCATAGAGCGCCTCGAGCGCGGCATACGCTTCCTTCATCCGCTTGCCGCGCGCCTCACCCTTCTTGCGGAGGTCGAGGAAGCGCGCCTTGTCGATCGAGTCCGGTCCCTTCGCTTCGAGCAGGTACTCCGCCGCGAGCGTGTCGCCGACGAACGACGCCATGCTCTCGTTCAGCGTGCTCTGACCCGGCACGTAGAACGTCGCGTGCAGCGACTCGTGCAGCACGACGTCGGCGAGGTCGCCGAGCGCGTCGTCGCCGCCGCTCAGCATCGTCGAGAGGATCGGGTCGTTGAACCAGCCGAGCGTCGAGTACGCCTGCGAGCCGCGCACGTCGACGTCCCAGCCTTGCGACGCGAGCTCCTTCGCGTACTCGTCGGCTTCCTTCCGATCGAACCACCCCGTGTACGTGATGCTGCCGATGACGGGGAACGTCCACGTCTTCGGACGGAAGCGCAGGGGATCGCACGCCGACACGACCCACATGACCGCGGGGCGCCCGATCCAGAGATAGCGCTCGTAGTTCTTCGTCGGCCGGAGACCATGTCTCTCGCCGAACGCCTTGATGCTCGGCACCGCCGCAAGGAGAGTGCGCGTCCGCTTGTCGAGATAACCGTTCTCGACCACCTCCGCGATGTCGATGCCGCGGCCGTTCAGGCTCTCCTGCCCCGCGGCGGCCTGCGTCACGTAGTGCAGGCTCGCACCGGACATGCAGCCGCACAGCGTGGCGATCGAAAGCACGATGGCCGCCAGAATCGGCGTCCGCGAACGAATCATCGTCCGAGCAATACCACGCGGACCGTCACGGGCAGACGTCGACGGCGATCTCGCCTTCGACTGAGCCGTCCTCTCCGCTCATCCTCGACCTCTCGACCTCATGCAGAAGTCTCATTTCAACTCGAGGAACAGCGAGAACGCGCTCGCGCCGAAGCTCATCACCGGCTCGTACGCGGTCGTCGTCGTGTCGAACACCTTCGACGCGTAGTCCGCCTGCGGTTGGTCCTGCCAGCGGAAGCTCTCGTGCACGTTGACCTCGCACACGAGGCGCTGATCCTTCGTCTCGTTCGGATCGATCGTGACGTGCATCGGGAACACGTAGAAGGAGTCTGCGCCCTTCGTCTCGAGCGTCATGCCGCCGCTCGACGCGAGCTGCGGCAGCGGCGCGTCGTTGCTCTCGTAGGTGCCGTACGTCGTGTCGCCCACGCCGAACTCGGAGCGGAACCAGCCCTTCGCGCGCGGCTTGCCGTCGAACACGACGTTGTCCGAGAGCGCCTCGACGTTGTCGTAGCGTCCGTCGACCGCGACTCCGTCGTGGAGCCGCGCCGCGATCCGGTAGCGGACCCACGCGACGCCGACCTTCGCGATCGTATACGTGCCGGCGGGCAGCGACTTCAGGGAGACCGTCGCGATGTCGTTCGTCTTGCCGCTCACGAGGTCGGTCTCGATCGCGTTCGTGCCGAGATCGGCGACCTTCAGCGGGTTGGGATCGTCCGCAGTCTTGAGAAGCCACAGGCTCTTCACCGCGACGTTCTGGCTCGCCGGCGTCTGGCTCGAGAAGGCGTCGGAATGCGGGACGGGCGTGGTGCTTCCGCGGAGCGCGAGCGTGACGCGCGCGCCGGGGCTGGTGCCGGGGCTCGTGCCGGGTTCTTCGCTGCCGGTGCCGGTGCCGCCGGAGCTCGCGCCCGGGTCGCTGCCGGGCACGTCGGTGCCGTCGACCGTACTGGTCGTGCCGCCGCACGCGACGAGAGCGAGGAACGAAGAAGCGACCACGAGACGAGCAAGACGGTTCATGGAAAGACTCCGGCGAAGATACGGGTGGAGAAGGAGGGAAATTCCCTGGACTCAGCGCGACGCGACTTGCGTGTGCGCGGTCGAGCCGTTGGTGAGCCACAAGAACGTGCCGACGCCGACGGCGATCACGCCGACCGACAGCGCACCGATTCCGCCGGCGAGCACGCCCGTGCGGAAGCCCTCGCTGCCGACGTCCTCGCTGTGGAGGATCGGCGTCGCGATGAGCGCAAGGCCGCCTGCTGCGATGGCGAGGACACCGGCGCCGGTCGTGAGGACACCCGCGACGCGACCGGTCGACGAGCCCATCTTCGCATCGACGCGGACGCGATCGCCGTTGTGCGGCAGCGCGAACGAGTCGGTCGGGACGAGACCGTCGCCGGCGACGCGGTAGGCGTAGCGCGTATCGAGCTTCATCGTGCACGGGGCGACGCACGCGTGCTCCCACTGACCGACCGAGAAGAGACCGGTCTCGAGGAGCGGCATTCCCGACGGGCTCTGCGTCCCGACGCGACGCTCGATCGTCGCGCGGCTGTCGTCGGCGTCGAGCTCCACGACCGTCGCTCCGGTCGTCACGGGCGCGGCGGCGGGCGCCGGAGCGGGCTCGTCGGCGCGCGCGGTGCGCGGCGCAAATGCGACCAAAAGCGGAACGGCGAGCCCGACGGCGAGCATCGAACTACGTGAAATGCGAAAGAAAGCGGCCTCGAGCTTCATGGAAGTTCCTCCGAACACATCCATGAGTGGAGCCACCCTCCGCCGATTATGAGGATATTCTCCGCGGGACCGTGTTCCCTTGACGCCCGGGTCGCCTTTCAGCAATTAGAGTAGAGAAACCGCATGGATCAGCTGTCCGCGCACCTCGATCGGGGATGGGACCTCGCCCAGAAAGGCGATGCACCCGGCGCGAGTGCATGCGCCAAGCGGGCCTTGGAGCTCGATCCGCAGTCTCCCGAGGTCCACAACCTCCTCGGCTACACCGC
>JAQBQJ010000222.1 GCA_028287065.1 Labilithrix sp.
GCGGGCGCCGGGGCGAGCGCGAGCGTGAGGGGTGGCGAGCGCGTGGGCGCCGGGAACGCGGCTGCGCCGGCGGCCAGCGCGAGCGCGAGGCCGCCCTGTACGCCCTTCGTCTTCGACGAAAAGGGCATCAAGCGATACAACCCGGACTGTCTCGAGTAGCGGCTGTCGCCGTTTGGGCTGCTCCGTGCTAACTCACGACCCGATGTGGGAAATCAGCCAGGAGACGTGTGTCGCTGCAGCCCATCAGCTGAGGTTCGCGCCGGGCGAGGGAGAACGCCTGCACGGCCACAACTGGCGCATCAAGGCGGTGCTGCGCGCGAAGGAGCTCGACAAGAGCGGTTGGGTCGTCGACTTCAATCACCTCGGTAAGGTGCTCCGCGATCTCGTCGAGCCGTACGAGCACGTCTTCCTCAACGAGGTCGCGCCGTTCGACGACGTGAACCCCACGGCGGAGAACATCGCGCGCGTCGTCGCCGACGATCTCGCCGCGAAGATGGACGACGCCCGCGTGCGCGTCTGCCGCGTCGAGATCTGGGAGAACGACACGTGCTGCGCCATCTACTACCGGATGGCGCCGCTCGATCCGTGACGCCCGCCTCCCGCTGTAAAGCGAGACGATACAATCGCATTCGGATCATCACGATTTGCGGTTGCGCGACCCGGCGCTAGTACCCGGTCATGTCCTTTCGCTTCACGGCCCTCGCGCTCGTCGCTGCTCTTGCTGGTGCGTGCTCCTCGACCACGACGTCACCCACGTCGGGCGCGCCCGCTCCCTCGACGACCGCGTCGACCGATCCCGTCGACGACGCGCCGCCCGGGGACACGAAGCTCACGGCCTACACCGAGGCCGAGGTGCAGAAGCTCTTCGACGCGCGCTGCGTGAAGTGCCACGACGCGACGAGCCCGAACGTCGATCTCTCGACGCCGTTCACCGAGGCGACGGTCAACGCGAAGACCGGCGGCGCGACCGGCAAGACGATCTGCGGCCGGAGCAGCGACTACGTGGTCCGCATCAAGCCGGGCGACCGCGAGGCGAGCTTGCTCTGGCACAAGGTGAAGGGCACGCAGGATTGCGGAAGCCCGATGCCCTACGACAAGGGCAACAAGCCGCTCGACGCCACGGAGCTCGAGCGCCTCGGCCTCTACATCGACGCGCTGGCTCCGTAAGTCAGCGCGCAGGAGCGCGGCGGAGGACGACCTCGCCCGCGGGCGCGGACGCCTCGAACGTCGCGCCGCGACGATCGGCGACGCCGGCGCGGAGGATGCCGCCTTCGTACTCGAGGAGGAACGGCGCGCGCGGCTTCGCGGCTGCGCCGCTCTCTCCGACGACGAAGACCGTGACCGCGCGCGCGCGACGAGGCGCGCTCGCGGGCTCCGCCGGACGCGGACGACACAGCTTCGCGACCTCGGCGCTGCGGTCGGCGGACACGCAGCGATCGAGCGCGACGCGGTCCTCCGGTGCCGGCGCGCTCGCGATCGCGCGCGCGGCGGCGGCGCGCACGAGATCGACGGGATCGTCGGCGAGGAGCTTTCGCTCGATGCGGCCGTCGCCGCAGCGAGCTTGCGTGAACGAGAGCGCGACGAGCGCATTGGCGCGCACGGCACCACGGCCGTCGGCGAGCATCGGGCAGACCGCGGCGGCGATCGCGGCCTGACCCGCGCGTCCCGTTCCGGCCGCGACACGCGCGATGCCGCCCGCGGCGTCCGCGGCGACGTCGGCGTCGCCGGATTTCGCGAGCGGCACGAGCGCGGGGACGATCGACGTGTCGCCGAGCGAGCCGAGCGTGAATGCGGCCTGCGCGCGCACGCTGCCGTCCGGATCGGTCGCGAGCGACTTCGCGAGCGCGACCGCGGCGGGCGCCCCGCGATGCGCGGCGAGCACGGCAGCGACGGTGCGCCGGTCGTCGATATCGCCCTTCGCGGCGACCTCGCCGAGCGCTCGCAGCACGCTCGGCAGGCGCGCGCGTCCGGCGGCTTCAATCACCGCGTCGCGCTCGGGACCCGCAGCGACGGCGAGCTCCTTGAAGAGGCGCGTGGCAGCGCCTTCGTCCGCATGTCGATCGAGGATGCCGCCGAGCGCGGCGAGCACCGCATAGCGATCGACCTCGTCGCCGCCGTCGAGCTTCGCGAGAAGCGCCGTGCGCGCCTTCACGCCTCCGCTCGCCGCGAGCGCGACCGCGGTGTGGAGACGAACCGCCGGATCGGTGTCGGCGAGCAACGGGACGAGCGCGTCGTCGGCAATGCCGGCGTCCGCCTTCGGGTCGGTCGATGCGCTGCCGAGCGCGCCGAGCGCATCGATCGCGGCGAGACGCAGCGCGGCGTCCTTCGATGCGACGAGACCCGCGAGCTCGGTCGCTGCGCGCGGCGCGCCGGTTCGCCCGAGGAGCGTCGCGACGGCGGCACGCTCTCCGGGTGACGTGCGCGGCGCACGCAGCGTCGCGGCGAGCGGCTCCACTGCGCGACCGTCGGGACGCGACGGATCGAGGAGCGCCGTCGCGGCGCGAAGCGCCTCCTCGCGGACCACCGGGCTCGGATCGGCGACGAACTCGAGGACCACCGGCACTTGCTCGGCCGTCCCGGCCCCCGCGAGCGCACGCAGCGCCGCGCCCGGAGGAAGCGTTCCCTTGCGGAGCGCCGCGACGATCGCCGGCGCGCTCTTCGTCGCGCGCAGCTCGCCGAGCACCCACGCCGCGCTCGTCGCGACCGACGGCGGCACGGGTCTGTCGAGCAGCGCGGTGAGCTCGGTGACGGCCGGCTGACCCGCCGCGACCAGCGCATCACGCACCGAGGTCCGCTCGAGCGTACCGGCGCCGTCTTCTTGCGTGCCGAGCGCCTTCATGAGCGCGCGCACCGCATCCGCCGTCGCGATGCGACCGAGCGCGACGAGCGCGGCCTGGCGCACCGCCGGATTGCGCTCGAGCGCGAGCGGCGCGATCGCCGACGCGGCCTCGGGCGCACGCAGGCGACCGAGCGCGGCGAGCGCTTCGACCTTCACCTCGGCGACGTTGTCGCGGAGCGCGAGGAGCAGCGCTTGCGTCGCACGCGTGTCGCCGAGATCGCCGAGCGCACGCACGACCGCCTGGCGGACATCGGGCACCGAGTCCTGCACCTTGCCGACGAGCGGGACGACGGCACGCGGATCACCGAGCTTCGACAGCGCGCGCGCGACCTGCGAGCGCACCGCGGGCGTGGCATCGTCGAGCTTGCCGGAGAGCGGCGCGACGGCGTCGGGCGAGCCTTGCGTGCCGAGGGCATCGGCGCACGCTGCGCGGACGATCGGATCGGAGTCGCCGAGCGCACGCGCGAGCGCAGGGACCGCACGCGGGGCGGGCATCGCGTTCGCGACCTCGCAGGC
Source organism: Labilithrix sp. (assembly GCA_028287065.1). Classification (GTDB taxonomy): domain Bacteria; phylum Myxococcota_A; class Polyangia; order Polyangiales; family Polyangiaceae; genus Labilithrix. The sequence continues at coordinate 3,356 of JAQBQJ010000222.1, forward strand.
GGCGATGCGGAGGCGAGCTTCGCGCTCACCGAGCCACTGGAGCGCGACGTCGGTCGCGGGCGCGACGTGGAGGCGCACGGCGGACTGCGCAGCGGCGAGGCGGACCTCGACGTCGGCGTCGGACATGGCCTTGAGCACGAGCGGGGTGGCGCGCGCGGTGCCTAGTGAAGAGAGCTCGCGGGCGGCGCTCCGGCGGGAGGCCGGGTCGGGGGAGAGGAGACCGCGTTCGATGCGCTCGGGGACGTCGGGCCAGACGAGGGCGTGGGATGAGCTCGCGAGCGTCGCGAACGCGAGCACGGCGGTGAGGGAGGCGACTCGGCGCACGGGGGGGACGTTAGCACGCTCGGTGACTGGGGTTACGGGGGCGGCGCCGACCAGATGCCCAGAGAACAGGTGATGGAAATGGAAATGGAAATGGAAATGCCGGACGAGATTGCCGTTTCCAGTTTCGTTTCGACTTCCATCACCTCTTTCTAGGTGAGGCCGCTGCGGCGGCGCGCGAACCAGTGGACGCCCAGGAAGATCGCGGCGGCCAGCGACCACGCCCACGACGGCGCCAGAGGGACCACGTGACGTTCGGCCGAGACGACGGCTGGCTTCGGCAGAGGGAGCGACAGATCGTCGGTCGCGTCGTGGAAGCTGCCGCCCGTCGCCGACGCGAGGGTGCGGAGACGGTCGCGGTCGGGCCGCGAGTCGGCCCATTCGTCGCCGCCCGATTCGCACGCGAAGTCACGGCGCGTGGTGGGGCCCGCGCCCAGCTTGAGGCGCGCGGTGTAGCCGCCCGCCTCGAGGGGAGGGAGCGATATTTCGACGGCGCTCGAGGACGAGGATTCGCGCCTCGGGACTTCGACGCGAATGGGAGGGACGTCTTGCTTGTCGAGGCGGCGGACCTCGACGGTCATGTCCTTCGCGGCGCTCGTCGACGGGAGGCGCACGCGGAGCAACGCCTGCGTTTCGGCGACGCACGGGGAGACCAGCTCGAGCTGGCCCGGTTCGAAGCGCGGGTCGCGCATCAGCCAGCCGAGCAGGCCGTCCCAGAGCGCGCCGTAGCCACGGCCCGACGTGCGCGCCCCGAGCTGCGAGAACTCGAGCTGCCATGCGCCGTCGAGACCGAGGGCGATCGAGCGGCCGTCGCCCTGATCGCCGATCGCGAGGATGGGCATCGGCGCGCCCGATTTCGTGGTGCGCGTGGGGTGTGCCCACAGGACGAGGCCGCCCGGACGGACGTCGCCGAGGACGTTCGTGCCCGGCATCGTCGGGAGCTCCTCGCCGACGATGTCGTGCAGAGGAGAGAGGAGAGGAGCGGCGCGACCGTCGTCGGTCCAGGCGGGGATCACCGCGGCGACGTCCGCGGCGGTCGCGCCCGGGGAACCGTCGAGCGTGACCGGAAGGACCTCCGCGAGAGGCGTGTTCGCATAGCCGCCTGCGACGAACGAGTTCTGGCCGCCCACCATGATCAGGCCGCCGCCGGCCTTCACGTAGCGCGCGAGCTGCGGGAGATGGCGCTCGAGCCCGTAGGGCTGCGCGTCGAAGTCTTGCAACACGACCGCGTCGAATGACGGGAGGTGCTCGGTGAAGAGCTCGTCGACGGGGAAGGGGATGAGCGAGAGATCTTCCTGGCGCGCGTTCGGCGTGTCCGATTGCGTGCGCAAGATGAAGAACGCGACGACGTCGACGGAGGCGTCGCTCTTGAGCCACTGGCGGAGAGCGCGGACGTCGCTCGTGGGGCGACCCGCGACGTGGAGCACGCGCACGCGCTCGCGCGCGACGTTGAACGTGAGCAGGCGCCGATCGTTCTCGGGAATGGTGTCGCCCGAGGGAGGCGTGATCGCGATCTCGAGGATGCGCGCGCCCGCGCGATCGAGCGTGACCGCGAGATCGACGGTGCCCTTTCCGTCCTTGAGATGCGAGAGGCCGGTGGCGAGGAGCGCCGGCGGTCCGTCCTCGCGCAGCTCGCGCGCGGTAACGGTCAGCTCGTCGCACGAGAGGCCGCCTGCGCAACCGACCTCGACCTTGAGCGGGAGCTGCACGTGCGCCACCGCGGCGCCGGCGGCGGATACACGACGCACGCTCGCATCCGGCGGAGAGGCGCTCGTCGTCGCGACGGTGTGGATCGGGACCTTCAGATCGCGACCGAGCGCCTGGAGCTGCTCCTTCGAGGCATCCTCGCCCGGATCGTCGAGGCGGCCGTCGGACACGACGACGATCGCTTGCGGACGCTCTTCGGCCGAGGCACCGAGCGCACGGAGCGCGGACGTGAGATCGCTTCGCGGCGCGTTCGACGGTCTCGACGCCGCTTCGCCCGGCTTCGTGGTGAGCGGGGACGGGATGCCGTCGCCGAACCCGAGCACGTGGAGGCGCGCTTCCTTCGCCTTCTTCGCGACCTCGCCGACCGCGGTGTCGCGCACGTCGGCGCGCGGGCTCTTGCCGTTCTGCGGCAGCGCCATCGAGCGCGACATGTCGGCGAGCACGATCACCTTCGCGCCGATCACGCTCTCGCGCGCGGCGATGCGCACGGGCCTCGCGACGGCGGCGAGCAAGGCCACGACCGCGAGGAGACCCGTCACGACGATCATCGGTCCGCCGCGCTCGCGACGACGGAGCTCGTACGCGAGGAGGACGCCGAGGCTGAGGAGCGCGAGCGCGCACGCGAGGATCGTCGCCCAGACCGGGAGATCTCCGTTCACTGCGAGGCGCGTGTGCATCGTCGCTCGGCCCCGACCCTTACGGCGCGATCGGCAGCGCGCGCCGGCGCATGAGGAACGGCGCGTGGACCTGATCGTCCTTGTAGTTGGAGCAGAGCGTGTACATCGCGATGTTCACCGCGAGACGGATCGCGCGCTCGCGCTGCACGTCGCCGCCCGGGACCACGGGGTTCTCCCACGCGCCCGTCGCGCCACGCGCGAGCGCGCCGCCGAGGTCGTGCGAAGAGAACACGACCTGCACCTGACCTCCGCGCACGATCGCCTCGAGCGTCTTCGGTCCGGCCACGCGTCCTTCGGCGCGTCGCAGCAGGTAGAACGTCTTGAAGATGACGTGCTCCTGACCGAGCGCGATCGGGCTCGTGTCCGGCAGCACGCGCGCGATCTGCTCGCGAGCGGTTCGTCCGAACGCGCTCGGCGCGCCCTCGTCGTTCACGCCTGCGTCGTCGACGAGGAGGATGCCACCGAGCGCGAAGAAGCGGCGCAGACCGGCGATCTCCTGCGGCGTGAACGCGGTCAGGCCGTTCTCGCCGCTCAGCCAGAGGAACGGCGCATCGACGACCGCGGGATCGTCGGCGCGGACCTGCGTGGGCTTCAATCGGCCGGGCGCGCTCGTTCGCTGCACGAGCTCCCACGACCAGCGCGCCGGTGCGCTCGCGTGCGCGCTGCCCGTGACTCCGCCGACGAGCAAAACGCGCGGGTCGAACGCTCCCACGTCGCCGAATGCGCGCGCCGGCCGCGGCAGCGCGACGATCAACGCCGCGATCGCGAAGACGAAGGTGAGAGCTAGACCGAGCCTGCGGAGCATGTACCCACCAAGGACAATAGGCGAAGTTCGCGCGCGGACCTCAGTCGAAGTCGTCGACCCGCCACACGCCGCCGTCTCTCCTGAGCTTTACGGTATGGCCGCCCGGGACCGTCACGACTGCCGCATCGCCCGTGACCTGCACGTGGAGCGTCTCCGGACGCTCGAGCCCGGACACGAGCGAGCGCAGGTCCTGCTCGATCGCGGCGCGGGTCGCCGGCGTGAGCACGCGCATCAGGCCCGCATAGCTCCGGCGCGCGAGCACCCGGCGGAGCTGATCGAGCGCCTGCTCCGGCGTGCGCGACCCGCCCGGCAGCGCACCGGACGAAGTGATCCAGAACCGTCCTTCGCGGAGCTCGAGCTGCGCTTCCTCGCCGTCCTCGTAACGAAGGCGTGCGGTCGCCTCGACGCGCACGTCGCGAGCGGTGACGAGCTTCGCTTGCTCGGACAGCTCACCGCGCTGCTCCTTCACGAGCCGGCGCACGTCCTCGCGCGAACGCGACTTCTGCGCCGACGTGGTCATCATCTCGTAGATCGCATCGGCATCGCCGCGCGACGCAGCCGCGGCGTAGTCGTCGGCGGCCGACTTCGGATCGGGCACGGCGTGCCCGGTGCACGCGCTGCATGCCAGCACCGCGGGAACGAAGGCGATCAGAGAGACGCGCGTGAGGGCCCGCATCGAGCGCGACGGAGCCTACACGAAAACGCTACTTCGCGGGGGGACGCGACGCCGGCGTGGCCGCAGGCGCGACCGACGCATCGCTGCGCACCGAGGGTCGCGTGACCGCACCGGCGATGACGACCTCGAGATCGAAGACGTCGCGGAGCAGCTCGGACTTGGCGCGCACCGTCCACTCTTCGAGCTCGCGATCCTCGTCGCCGTCGACGTGCAGCGTGAGCCTTCGCTTCGCGTTGTCGATCTCCGCCTTCACGCCCTTCACCTTGCCGAGGTGCTCGCGATCGAGCGCGTCGGCGATGCGAAGGATCGCCGCGAGGCTCCGCACCTTCGCACGCGCGTCCTTGTCGAGATCGCGGAAGTTCGGATGCGACGGATCGGGCGGGCTCTTGCGGTGATAGCGCGCGATGTTCGCGACGAGCCCGCGCTCGTCGGGTGTGAGGCCCATGATGTCGGCGTGCTGGATCAAGTAGTAGCTGTGCTTGTGGTGCCCGTCGTACCGGACGTAGTCGCCCACGTCGTGGAGCACGGCCGCTGCGCGCAGGATGAGCCGCTCGCGCTCGCCGAGCCGATGCACCGACGCCATGTCGTCGAACAGCGACGTGGCGAACGACGCGACGAGCTCGCCGTGCGGCTGATCGAAGCCGTAGCGATGACCGAGCCGCACGCAGGCGTCGACGACGGTGCGCGTCTCGGATTCCTTGTCCCAGCGGTCGAAGTACTTGTCGACGAGCTCCTCGAGGATCCCCTCCTTGAGCCCGACGCCCGGCGCGACGATGGCGGTCGCCTTGAACATCTCCGCGACGCGCAGGAAGATCGACGTCGCGGTGACGATGGTGTCGGCGCGGTCCGGACGTAGGCCGAAGCCGTCGCGGCGCTGCTCGACCGTCATGCCGAACAGCTTGTTGAGCAGCGTGCGCGCGACGCCCACGTCGACCGCCCGTGGATAGCCGGCGTGACCGCCCTTCACCGGGCAGAGCTCGGAGAGAGTATCGACGCTGCCGCCCGTTCCGACGACGAGCTCGAACGGGACCTTGCGGAGCTGCGGCAGCGCCTCGGCGAGGGCGCGATCGACGCCCTCGAAGAGGAGCTTCTGTCGCGTGCGGTCGACGGTCTTCGCGCCGCGCAGGTACGTCTCGAGCAAACGCACCGTGCCGACGGGCAGGGACATCGCGAACGCGTTGCGACCGCGATCGAGGTAGGTGAGCTCGGTCGAGCCGCCTCCGACGTCGACGAGCAGTGCGCGTCGATCCGAGAGCGCGAGCCTGCGGACGACGGCGAGCTGGATGAGCCGTGCCTCTTCGACGCCTTCGATCACCTCGAGCTCGATCCCCGCCTCGCGCCGCGCACGCTCGACGAGCGTCGCGCCGTTCGCCGCCTCCCGGACGGCGCTCGTCGCGGTGGCGCGATAGACGTCGACCTTCGCGAGGTCCATGGCCTGCCGGAAGTCGCGGAGCGCGCTGCAGGCCTGGCCGATCGACGCCGACGCGAGACGGCCGGTCACGAACACCTCGCTGCCTAGGCGCACGGGCGCACGCAGGCTCGTGACCTCGCGGAACGACGGCGATGCTTCCGGGAGCAGCGAGAGCTGCTCGCGGCCGGGCGCGGGCGCGTGCGCCTCGACGATGCGAAGACGCAGGGCGTTCGAGCCGAGGTCGAGCGCAGCGAAGCGCGGCATCCGGGAATTCTATCACGCGTGTGGTAAACGGAAGGACGTGACCGCGCGCGACGAGCCGACGAAGACGACCGCCGCCGAGCCGTTCGAACGGGCGAAGCTGCCGATGATCATCGCGGCGGTGGGCGTGGCAGGCGGTCTCGCGATCGCAGGCACCCTGGAGCGGACGGCGGGCGGCGCGATCGTCCTCGGGGCGTGGGTGCTCGGGATCGCCGCCTTGCACCGCCTCGGCCGTGCGGGCTCCGTCGACCGTTACGAGGCGCCGGCCGCCGTGAATGCGCCGAAGGAAGCCGAGCCGCCGGCCGACGACGCGATCGACGACGAAGGCGAGGAGCCCGAAGGGGGCGAGACGCGAGATTGAAAGAGAACCGCGGAGGCGCGGAACGAGAGCTGGAGCGTTGCCCCTCTTTCCCTTGTTTTACCCTCGTCGCTGTCCGCGTTTCGCTCACTAAATTGAGTCTCCGACCCGACCTGCCACCGTGTCCCGCAATTTCGGGCGTATTCCGAGCGCGTCAGTCGGTCGGACGAGGGTGAAATGGCGGATCGCCCTGGAAGGTCGGGACGGAGATCTCCCATTTGGTGAGCGAAACGGCGACGCGGGTCCAGCAGGGGAATGAGGGGCAACGCTCCAGCTCTCGTTCCGCGCCTCCGCGGTTCTCTTTCA
>JAQBQJ010000120.1 GCA_028287065.1 Labilithrix sp.
GCGGCGCCCGGGGCGCCCGGGGCGCCCGGGAGGCCCGCCTCGGACGGGGGATCCAACGCTCGGGCCGCACCGGCCGAAGGGGGAGCATCCGGCACGGTCGACGGTGTGTCCCCGCCGGGCTTCACCATGACGACCGCCGCGGGTCAGAAGGTGACGGTCGTGGAGACGTCCTCTACGACGTCGCCGGGTGCGATCACGACAGGCGAGAACGTGCTCGTCCTCGGGACGGTCGACGGTACGACCATCACGGCCACGCAGATCACGATGCAACCGAACGACGGCGGCGGATCCGCGGCTTCCGCGGCGGCAGGGGTGATCCCTTTCCAGCAGGGTGCACCGACCGAGACGAAGCAGGTCGGTCAGGTCCCGGCGGACTACAGCGAGGGCGCGGGGACGATCGTGAGCGGAGCGGAAGCGGATCAGACGACGGAAGCTGCGCTGGCCGCCTACCCGGGGGTTCTCGTCAACCGCGTCGCGAAGCTGGCCAGCGGTCCTTACAACGTCCACTGCATCGGCGTGAACTGGCCGCACCACGTCTTCGTCGACGCGGCCTTCAAGGTCATGGGCGCCAACTAGCCGCCGCTACGGCGCTCAGCTCGCGCGGAGGCGCGCGATCTTCAGCAGCAGGTAATTCCGCTCCGGGATGCTCGCGGTCTTCTCGGCCGCTGCCTCGTAGTAGGGAAGGGCCGCCGTGATCTTCCCGGCGCGCTCGAGCAGATGCGCGCGCACGGCGTCGAGGCGATAGTGATCCTTGATCCGTGGATCGCGATCGAGCTTCGCGAGCAGCGCGAGCCCTTCGCCCGGTCCGCGCGCCATCGCCACCGCCACCGCGTGGTTCAACGCCACCATCGGGTTGTCCGCCATCCGCATCAGCACGCTGTAGAGCGCGACGATCTGCTCCCAGTCCGTGTCCTCCGCGCGCGCTGCTTCATCGTGCACCGCCGCGATCGCCGCTTGCAACAGATACGAGCCCACCGGCCCACGCGTCATCGCTGCGGTCACGAGCTGCACGCCCTCCGCGATCTGCTCCTTGTTCCAGAGCGACCGATCCTGCTCGTCGAGGGGGATGATCTCGCCGTTCGGTCCCGATCGCGCCGCACGCCGCGCGTCGGTGAGGAGCATGAGCGCGAGGAGCCCGCTCACCTCGCCGTTGTCCGGCAGGAGCTCGTGCGCCGCGCGCGCGAGGCGGATCGCTTCACTCGAGAGATCCACGCGCTGGTGCGCTTCCCCCGAGCTCGCCGCGTAGCCCTCGTTGAAGATCAGGTAGAGGACATGGAGGACGGCACCGAGATTCGCGTTTCGCTCCTCGGGCGGCGGCATCACGAAGCCCACGCCGGAGCTCTTGATGCTCTGCTTCGCGCGGCTGATTCGCTGCGCCATCGTCGCCTCGGGGACGAGGAACGCGCTCGCGATCTCCGTCGTGGTGAGACCGCCCACCGCGCGCAACGTCAGCGCGATCGCGGATGGTCGCGTGAGCGCCGGATGGCAGCACATGAACAGGAGAACGAGCGAGTCGTCCTCTTCCACGTGTGCTTCGTCGGGCGGCGCTACCACGTTCTCCTCCGGCGGTGTTTCGAGGACGATCTTCGTTTCGCGCCGGCGGCGCGCAGAGTCCGAGCGGACCTGATCGGTGAGCTTTCGAGCGGCGACCTGGATGAGCCACGCACGAGGATCTTCGGGCACACCGGTGCGTGGCCACTGGAACGAAGCAGCGGTGAGCGCTTCTTGCACCGCGTCCTCGGCGGCCCCGAAGTCGCCGTAGCGACGGACGACGGCGCCGAGCACCTGCGGTGCGAGCTCACGCAGCAGGTGCTCGCCGGTCGTCTTCATCTACGGCGAGTCGGGCGGCGCGCTCATCACCTGACGCACTTCGATCTGGATCCCGAGCGGCTTTCCACCCGGACCCGGCGCGGTCGACGCCTTGCCGGCGATGGCGTACGCGCGCTCCGCGTTCTCGACGTCGACGATCCAGTAGCCCACGAGGAACTCCTTCGACTCGGCGAAGGGGCCGTCCGTCACCTCGGGTGCGCCTTCGCCTTTCGAGCGGACGATGCGCGCCTGTCCCGGAGGCGCGAGCCCCTCTGCAGACGCGAGCTCGCCGGCTTCACGGAGGTCCTTGTTGAGGTCCTTCATGAACTGGATGTGGGCTCGGAGCTCCTCGGGCTTCCACTGGTTGACCTGGTAGTCGCCAGTGCCGCGAGGCGCGTGCATCATCAGCATGAATTTCATCGTCCATCTCCTTCGAACGCGGCCTGCAGCTTCGCGAGATCGAGCTTCTGCATTCCCATCATCGCCTGCATGGCCCGGCCCGACTTCGCGCTGTCCTTGTTCGAGAGCATTTCGCCGAGCTGCTTCGGAACGATCTGCCAGGACACGCCGAACTTGTCGACGAGCCAGCCGCACTGCACGGGCTTGCCGCCGTTCTCCGTCAGCTTCGTCCAGAGGCGATCGATCTCCGCCTGCGTCTCGACCTGGACCATGAGCGAGAAGCCCTGCGAGAACGTGAACGTGGGGCCGCCGTTCAGCGCGATGTATGTCTGCCCGAGGAGCTCGAAGGTCACCGAGAGCACGGAGCCCTCCGGCCTCGGTGCTCCGGCCGGGTAGCGCATCGTGTCCTTGATCTTCCCGTCGAGGATGGAGGTGTAGAGCTTCGCGGCCTCTTCGGCCTGGGTGTCGTACGTGAGGAAGGTCGTGATCGAGGTTGTCATGGTCGGTCTCCGCTGTCTCGGCCGGGCCTGTCCCGGCGTTACCCAGAGGTCGGAGCCGACGAGCAGCTCTCGACATGACCGAATACGTTTTTTTCGATCTCGTGATTTTTGCGTAAAAACGCGTCGTTACACCAACGAACCTCGAGCGCACGTCGCAGACCGTGACCTCGGTCGCAAGCTCGACGCGCAGAGCCCGCGCGGGCGGCTCGATGGACCTCGCGCTGCTCGCGCAGGGCGTCCCGGGAAAGGAAGGATGGACGCACGGCACCCACGCGGCGGTGCGTGTAAATTACATCGTCGGATGCGACGGCGCGCACAGCGCGAT
>JAQBQJ010000132.1 GCA_028287065.1 Labilithrix sp.
GGGCACCATCTTCTGCCCGGTCGAGACGAGCGGCGACGGACGCGTGAACTTCTACTCGCGCGTGCAGATGTACCTCTTCAAGGCGAAGCAGGCGGCGATCGGCGAGTACGAGCGCGCGCTCACCGAGAACGGCGTCACGCGCGAGCAGGTCCAGGCCTTCCTCGACTCGAGCCCGAAGTTCCGGAGCCCGTTCTACAAGGCCGCGCACATCTACTGCGGCAACAACGCGGACCTCGTCGCGGCGGTCGCGCCGTACATCACGAAGACGCGCGGCGAGCGCTGGCGCGCGCGCCTCACGGCGTTCGCGAAGGGCAGCAAGGCGGCGGTCCAGAAGACGCCGCACCTCACCGTCCAGATCTTCCAGACCGCGGTGGAGCAAGCGCCCGTCGTCGCTGCACGCGTGAAGGAAGACCTCACGATGTTCCGCGAGCTCCGCGCGGAGAAGAAGCGCAGCGCGCGCAAGGTCGAGCAGACGCTCGACGCCGCCGCCGAGGAGTAGGCCCAGCTCGAGAGCTCGAGAAGTCCGAGAAAAGCGCCGAAGCGCGGAGAGGGTTTTGAACAAAACTCTCTTCGCGCTTTCGCGTTTCTCTCGGACTTCTCGAATCTCTTGCTAGCTTCCCTGCCGTGCGGAGGTCGTTCGCTCTCGTCCTGGTCGTCGTCGGGCTCGTCACGCTCGTCGTCGGGCTCGCTTCGGGCTGCGGGACGCTCTTCTCGTTCAACGGGCGACATCCCATTGCGGTGCAGCCGCTCGTCCCGGGGACGCCTCTGCGGAGCTCGTTCAAGGCGAAGGCCGGGATGCGCTACACGCTCGCGGTCCACGTCGTGTTCGAACGCGAGGGGCTGCCGGAGGCGAACGGACACGTCGTCGTCGAAGGGCAGTTCCCGATCATGGCGTCGATCACCGACGCTTCCGGCGACGCCGCGGCGAAGGTCGTCGGCTGGATCGATCCGAACGAGCCGCCGACGGTCCTCTACGGCCACGCCGCGAGCGCCCACCAGCGCAGGCCCGCGGGCGTCCCGGAGGCGGAGCTCGTCGCGGAACGGCTCGTTGGTCCCTACGGGCCCGCCGTCGATCGCGAGGTCGGGTACGTCGTCGATCTCGGGACGGATCGAACGGGAAAGGCCAGGATCCGCGAGGCGCGCGTGGTCGTCTTCGACGACAAGCTCCCGACCTCGATCACCGTTGCCTTCGTGGCTGCAGCAGGAGGCGCGATCGCCCTCGTGACCGGCACGATCATGCTCTTCTTCGGGCTGTTCCGCGCACGTCGCGGTGGTACTCGGAGGCGGCAAATCGTATAAGCGCGACTATGGTCTTCCGCTCTTCGGGGGTTCTCGCGTTTCGAATGGGTCTCGTCCTGGCGGCGATCGCGGCGAGCGCTGCGACTGTGACCGACGCGTCCGCGCAGGCGCCTGCCAAGACCGCTCCGAAGAAGCCGGATGCGAAGGGGCAGACCGCTCCCGCGGCCGCTCCTGCCACGCCCGCGCCCGCCGCCACGACGCCGGCGCAGACGGCGCCCGTCGAAGAGAAGGCGCCGGCCGAGGCCGCCGCCGCGAGCGACAAGGAAGACACGCGCGCGATCTACATTTCCGTCGACCTCGCGTTCACGCGCGCGGATATCGGCGGCATCTCCGACAACACCGGCTTCGACAAGACCGGTGCGAACGGCCTCGCGGCGGGGTTGGGCATCGGTTACCGCCACGGCGATCTCCGCTTCGGCGCGCGCTTCCGTGACGCGAGCACGACGGAGTACTCGCTCTGGTCGCTGATGGGCGAGATCGGCTACGGCCTGCCCTTCCGTCCCGTGTCGCCCGTCCTCTTCGCGCACCTCGGATACATGTTCGACAACGGCATCGAGCGCGGCGCGATCGCCGGCTCGTTGCCGCGCGGCAACGTCCTCACGCCGAACGTCGATCTCGACGGCCTCGTCGTCGGTGGCGAGATCGTCGCGAGCCTGTGGCTCACGAAGTTCCTGCGCGTCGGCCCGTTCGTCGGCGTCGACTTCACGTTCCTGCACCGCTCGCAGCCTGCCCTGCCGCAGTCGATCGTCCCGGTCGGTCCCGAGACCCGCAACAACGCGCTGTTCGGCGATTCCGGCAGCGGCGTCGGATACGTCCTCACCCTCGGCGTGCGCGGTACTGGCGATATCGGCTTCTGACGCCTCACCCCCGGCCCCTCTCCCGAAGCGGGAGAGGGGAGTAGAGCGGGGAGGCGTATACTTTCGGGATGTATCGAAAGCCGGGATCGCCCGGCGTCCTCAAAGGTGTCCACTCGGGCCCGTACGCGGGTGGACGCAAGCTCGTGGACGCGGCGAAGCTCCCGCGCGCCGCCCGCCAGCGGCTCGCCGACGTCCTGACCGGGCGCGCCGACCCGACGCCGATCCTCCACGAGCATCCGCGCGGGCTCGCTTCGCGGTTCCGTGCGACGTGGGGCATTCTCGCGGCGAGCATCGGGCTCACGACGCTCGTCGCGATCGGCTTCGCCGATCCACGCGCGGCATGGGCGTACCAGCCGAAGGGGCTCGCGTTCGCCTACGCCGCAGGCGGGATGCTGTTCGCGGCTTCGCTGCTCTCGCTCTATCGCCGCCGTGCGCTCGCGTCCGGCGATGCGCTCGTGCCCGGGCGATACCTGTTGCCGCTCGACGTCGTCGAGGTGCCGCCGGAGGACGCCGCGGGCGATCAAGTGATCGTGGTGACGCCGCTCGGCGACGGCCGCGACGCACGCGTCCGGACGGGAGCGCGCGAGAGCGAGCTGGTGCTCACGCTCGAAGGCGGCGCGGAGGTCGCGTTCACGCTGCGGAACGAACGCGAAGGTGAGCATGCGCTCCGCCGCCTCGAGCATGCGCAGGTGCTCCTCGAAGAGCTGACGTACGGCCGCGAGCTCGAGAAGGCGCTCGCGAACGACGCGTTCTTCGACGTGCGCGTGGATGCATCGTGGGAGTCGCTCGTGCCTTCCGGGCCGGTGAGCGGGGCGACGAGGCGGCGCAAGGCGTTCCTGCACGGGTCGCTCGCGATGGCAGGAGCGCTGATCGCGGGCGGCGCGCTGGGATGGGCCGCATTCACCTCCCGGAGCTGGGCGAGCGATCGCGCGCTCTACCTGCGTGCGCTACGCGGGGGGACGACGGAGTCGCTCGAGCAGTATCTCGCTCGCGGAACGTCGCATCGCGAAGAGGCGACGGCCCTGCGCGATCGACTGAACGAGCAGCGCGCCGACCTCGCGCGCGCTGCTGCGCAATCACGGGCGCGTTCGCGCACGGGGTTCGAGTCTGCGCCACGGTCCGAATGGGAGCTCACGCCCGAGGAGGCCGCGGCACGCCGTGGCTCGGCCGAGGCGTGCATCGCGAGCGTGCGTGCGCGCGCGGCGACTGCGCGTCCCGAGGTCACGGCGATCATGGAGCAGCTCGTCGCGCGCGCGAGACGCACCGGCGATCCGGTCATCCCGGTACGCGTGGACGCGCATGCCGGCTCGCGGCCGGGCGGTGTCCCGGAGTCGGATCATGCGACGCGCTCGGCTCACACGATCCGGACCTTCGAGCGCATCTTCTCGGAGACGTGCCCTGCGAGCCTGGTGAGGTTCGCGCTCCGCCCCGCCGATCCGACGAACGCCTCCGCACCGGGCCTCGACGTGAAGATCGATGCGACCTGGCCGACCGCACCGACGTGGAAGCACGGCAGCAGCGCGACCCATGCACCCACGATCGTCTTCGACGTCACGCTGCGCGGGGCGGCCATCAACGACGTCGCGTCGTTCCACCTCACGATGTCGCCTCCCGAGACGCCGCCGACGGAGGTGCGCGCGCGCAGCATCTTCGCCGGCGTGGACGACGCGGACGTGTACGGTCTGCTCAGCGCGCGCGCCTTCGACCGGCTCTACGACGAGCTGTACGGGCTCTTCTTCCGTGGCGACCCGCGCGTCCCGATCACCGACCACGACGAGCCCTGAGATCTGCGCACCGCACATGTAGGGAAGGGTGGATCCTAGAACCACCAGCGAGCCCCTTTGAATCCGCGGTATTTCGCGACGAAATGCCAAAAGCGCCGATGTAGGGGATATGGCAACTCGGGCACGTGCTTCGCAAACGGCGGGCATGGCCCTCGACCTCCTCAAGAAGACCCGCTGGCTCTCGATCGCTTCGATGCTCGCCCTCGCTGCCGGCTCTGCGGCCGGCTGCTCGTCCGAGACGGCGAGCGATTCGGCCGCCTCCGGCGACGGCACGGGCTCGTCGACGGACGACATCACCTCCGTCGATCAGTCCGCGGTCAAGCGACAGTCGATCGGCAACTGCTGGCTGTATGCGACGACGAGCTGGCTCGAGGCGCTGAACAAGGCGGCGACCGGCGCCGAGAAGAACACGTCCGAGTCGTGGCTCACGTACTGGCATTGGTACGAGCAGCTCGCGAACGGCCGCGCGTCCGGCGAGGTCTCGACGGGCGGCAGCTACGGCACCGCGGCGAACCTGATCGCGCGCTACGGCGTGACGCTCGAGAAGGACTTCATCAAGGCCGAGGCCGAGGCCGAGATGTCGGCCCGGCAGTCGTCGGCACTCAATGCCGTCAACGCATCGCTGAAGAACGGCGCGCTCAAGGACGCCGTCCAGCGCCGCGACAAGGTGGCGATCCGCAAGGAGCTCGACAAGGCCTGGCAGCTCGATGCCGAGACCACTCAGCGCATCGACACGGTCTTCGGTGAAGGCGTCGACAAGACGCTCGACCGCTCGTACACGCAGGCTGCGCCCGGCAACGGGTTCATCCGGGCGCAGGACTTCCCCGCGCGCGTGAAGGACACGCAGACCGGCCAGTTCGTGAACGGCACGCTCGCCGATGCGATCGGCAGCGGGGGGTCGTTCGGTCCTCGCCAGGGCAAGTTCGCGTTCAACAGCGTCAGCTACCCGTCCGACGCGACGACGCGCCGCGCGTTCTGGAAGCGCGTGCAGAAGGCGCTCCACGACGAGGTCCCCGTCCTCATGTCGTGGAAGGTCGACTTCAACGCGCTCACCCGCGAGAGCCACTTCTCGTACGAGCAGCTGCAGAGCCGCGGCCCCGGCCACAACGGCGGTCACATGACCGTGATGCACGACTACGAGGCCGACGTGCCCGGCGTCGGCCTCCTCAAGGCCGGCCAGCCCGCGACGAAGGAGCAGATGGAGAAGGCGCTCGCCGACGGCACGAAGATCATCTTCGTCCGCGTGAAGAACTCGTGGGGCGGCATCCGTCCCGACCGTTGGGACCAGGCGGCGCTCGCGGGCTACCACGACCTCGACATGAAGTACCTGAACGGTCCGATCAAGGAGTGCCCCGGCGAGGACGTGCCCGATCCGTCGGCATGCACCGGCAGCACGGTCCCGCTGTGGGACGTCGTTCTTCCCGCGGGCTACTGAGGGGGTACGCGCGCGAGCTCGAGCAAGACCCCTGCTCCCGCTTGCTGCCGCTGCGCGCGCGCGCGTTTTGTGCAACGATCAGGACGTGGTGCACGTCCACAACGACAACGTCCTCCGCGCGATCACCGACGACGGAGCTTTTCGCGTGCTCGCATGCGACACGACCGCGACCGTTCGCGGGGCGATCGAGGCACAGAAGGCCGAGACGCCCGATCTGACGCGCATCTTCGCGGATCTGCTCACGGGCGCCATCCTGGTGCGCGAGAGCATGTCGCCCGACCATCGGCTCCAGGCCATCCTGCAGGGCGACAATCCTCGCGCACGGATGATCGCCGACACCCACCCGGACGGCAGCACGCGCGGGCTCATCCAGCTCCCGCCGGACGTGAAGGAGATGCCGCTCGGCGAGAAGGGCGTCCTCCAGGTCGCGCGCACGCTGAACAACGGAGCCTTGCACCAGGGCGTCGTGTCGGTGCCCGCCGGCTCGAACAGCGTGTCGGCCGCGTTCATGGCGTACATGCAGCGGTCGGAGCAGACCGTCACGATGATCGCGGTCGGCTGCCACCTCTCCAACGGAGAGGTCGCGGCCGCAGGCGGTTACATGGTGCAGCTCCTCCCCGAGCTGGCCGAAGGTCCGCTCATGGTCATGACCGAGCGCCTCAAGGACTTCCAGGACATCGTCCCGCTGCTCGCCCAGGGTCGAGCGACGCCGGCGGAGCTCCTCGCCGAGACGCTGTACGGCATGCCGTACACGACCGTCGGCGATCGCGAGGTCCACTTCGGCTGCCGCTGCAGTCCCGAGCGTCTTGCACAGAGCCTCGCGTCGCTTCCGCGCGCCGACATCGAGTCGCTGATGGAGGGTGGCAAGCCGCTCGAGATCGAGTGTGACTACTGCAGGAAGCGCTACGAGTTCACGATGCAGGAGCTCCGCAGCCTGATCGACGCGAACTAGGTCGTGTGGATCACACGACACATACGCCCTACAGGCTCCTAGTCACGCGTCCTTGAACGGAAGCGAGCCGATGAAGTCAGTCTTGCCGACGTCGACGCCGTTGTGGCGGAAGATGGCGTACGCCGTCGTGTAGTGGAAGAAGAAGTTCGCGAGCGCGAAGTCGCTCACGTAGTCGCTTCCGGTGAGGACCTTGCCCGGCATCCACGGAAGCGTGACGTGGCGCGTCTCGGCGCCTTCGAAGTCGGCCGGCTTGAAGCTGCGGACGTACTCGGTGACGGCGCGGATGCGCGTGCGGAGCTCGTCGAACGTCTTCTCGGTGTCCGGATGCGAGGGGGCTTCCTTGCCGCTCAGACGCGCGGCGCACATCTTCGCGTTGTCGCAGACGACCTGGAACTGGCGCACGAGCGGGAGCTGATCGGGCGCGAGGCGCGCGACGAGCAGGGTGTCGACCTCGAACTTCTTGTTCTTGGCGTGATCGACGGCCTTGTCGATCCAGCGCTCCATGTTCTGGAGGTTTTTCTCGAACTGCGGAACGGTGATGTGGAAGAGGTTCATGGTGACCCTCCTCTAACGCGATCGCCGGCCGGCGAAAATGGTCAGGCGATGAGCCGAGCGCCGAATGCCAGCGCCGTGCACAGCGTGCTGAGGACCGCGAGCGCACGCGCATCGCGCAGGCGCTGCATCGTCGCGCCCGACCAGCGTGCGTGTGTGCCCTCGATGATGCTGCGTCGCGGCACGATGGGCACGTCACGATAGAGACCGGACGACGCGAGAGCGCCCGGCGCGACGAGCACGGGCCCTGGGGACACGCGCGACGTGTGGCTCTGTTCGAGCGTGCCGAGCGTGGCGCCGCTCTCGCCCTCGAGGAGACCCTCGGGCGTGAGGCGCGCCTCGGTCCACGTGTAGCGGCGGAGCGCGTAGGACATAGCGCGACGCGAGCGAAGGAGCGCGACGACGAGCGCGCCCATGGCGAGCAGCGCGATGAGCGCGGGCAGGTGCTGCCTCGTGAAGATGCGATCGCTCTGGAGGTGATGCGCTCGCTTCGCCGTCATGACGAACGCGACGCGCACGTCGTCGCTGGGGCCGTATCCGCTCGTCACCCAGCGTCCCTTGAGGAGGTACTGGTCCGTGCCTTCGACGCGAGAGAGCTGGAGATCGGACGGAGCCTCGCCCAAGAGGTACACGGGGATCGAGCCGCACGTGCACGGCGTCGATGCGCCGTCGACGTCGGTCCACTCGATGCGGACGTTCGAATACTGCGGGACCATCCCGTACACGACGCGGGGATCGGTCTTCTGATCGAAGCGGAGATGGAACGGCGAGTCGCCGTCGAGCGCCACGGGCGCCTCGGGCACGGCCCCCTTGTGGAAGCCGAGGTTGCCGAGCTCGATCGAGCGCGCGCACTCGGGATAGACGTCTCGGACGAAGGCACGCCCGGTGAGCATCGCGAGGACGAAGACCGCGACGGTGGCGACGGCGAGCGCCGCCCAGGTTCGATGAAGGCTTTGGGGCACGTGGGATCTTACGGGGCTGAGGACGTTTCGATTCCGCGCAAGCCGAGAACACGGAGAGAACAGGTGATGGAAATGGAAATGGAAATGGAAATGCCGGACGAGCGGGATCTCGCCATTTCCGTTTCCATTTCCATTTCCATCACCTGTTCTCTCGTCTGCCTGGCAAGGCCCCGAGCTCCCCAGCCGAGAAAATCAACTTCGTAGCGAAGCGGCGTCCCGAGCGATGTCGCATACTTGCGGCGTCTCGTGGAGGTCTCGGTGAGTTTTTGTGTGTCAGTGGCTTGCATCAACCTACATCGGAGCTAAACCGAGGTCAGCCATGAAGCTCTCCCTGACCCGCCTCCCCCTCATGATGCTCCTCGCTGCCGCCACCACGATGGCGTGCGCGGCCCCGTCCGACGACGCCGACGACGGCGCTGAGTCCGGTGAAGACGACCTCACGAGCCTCACCGCTCGCCAGCGAAAGCTCGAGTTCGCCGGCTACGTCTACGTCGACGAAGGGACGAGCGACTCGGAGATCATCCGCCAGGTGAAGCAGCAGACGCAGTCGGCGTTCGGCGCGCTCCGCACGGCCACGGTCGGCGTGAACAGCCGCGAGCTCAAGGACGTCGATCCGGCGACCTTCCTGAAGACGCCGGTCTCCGTCGTCGATCCCGCGAACCCCGCCGCGCCGAAGAAGATGGTGAAGGTCGCCTATACGTTCACCGACAACGCGCTCGTCCCCACGACGATGGCGACCCGCTCGGTCATCTCGCTCGCCCTGCTCGGCAAGAACTACGCGTCGCAGTCGGCGAAGATCCTTCCCGAGTGCACGGACAACGACAAGGAAGCCCGCGAGTTCGTCGGCTCCGTCTGGTACGTCTTCAACCCGTCGGTCGCGACGTGCAAGCCGGCGATGACCGCCGAGCAGCAGAAGATCGACAGCGACCGCCGCGGCCTCGCCGCCGGCCAGGTTCCGGTCAGCGAGGTCAACCGCCTCTACATCCCGATGCAGGCGAAGCTCCGCGCGGTCACGCAGAGCACCGCGACGAAGTATCCGGAGTACGACCGCCTCTACTCGGGCGGCGTCGAGCAGGGCAAGCTCGTGGTCGGCATGGTCTCGGGCATGATGGCCGACTGGGCCGCCGGCGAGCACCACGACACGTTCGAGGATGGCGGTTACGACATGTGGTACCAGGGCCTCCGCGAGGTCTTCAAGGCGCGCCCGGGCTTCAAGCTCACGGCGATCGAGCCGCAGGTCGACGTCCTCAAGTACAAGGTCGGCACCACGAACGTCTCGTTCGCGTCGTTCGACGACCTCATCGCGTTCGAGCTCGACAACAGGAACCCCGCGGGCATCACGTACTCGAACCGCAACGCGCTCCGTAAGGTCATCGCCGACACGCTCGTGCGCCACTACCTCACGTTCGAGGTGCCGGTGCAGGTCACGATGGGCGGCCAGACCAAGCCCGTCACCATCAAGCTCCAGTCGTATTTCGGTGCAGAGACCGACTCGACGCCGCACAAGCGCCTGATCAAGACGAGCGACATCTTCGTCTACAACGGTCACTCGTACATCGGTTACGGCCCGCTCGATCCGAGCCGCTTCCAGGCAACCGACTTCCCGGCGAGCTACCAGGTGCTCAACGTCAACGGCTGCGTCTCGTACAACTACTACGAGAAGGACTACATCCCGCTGAAGCAGGGCGGCACGAAGAACCTCGACCTCGTCACGAACGGCCTCGAGAGCTGGGTCAACGAGAGCGGTCCCGCGATGGGCCGCTTCGTCGGCGCCTTCATCGACGGCAAGCAGAGCTCGTACAAGGACATCCTCAAGGCCTCGCAGTTCACGTACTTCGGCTACGACTGGGGCATGGACGCCCTGCGCGTCGTCGACGGTGAGCTCGACAACAAGTACACGCCCACCCGCACGCCGATCACGGTGCGCTGAACCTGACTCGCACGTTCCTGGCCGTCGATTTCGACGGCCCATTCCTCGCCGAAGTCGCCGCGCTGGCCAACCGCTTGCGCGGCGCTCCGCGTTTGTCGTCCGCACGTTGGGCCGCTCCGGAGACGCTCCACACGACGCTGCGCTTCTTCGGGAGCACCGACGAGGCGCAGCTCGTCGCCCTGCGCGCGCTCGTTGGCGAGCTCGCGACCGGCACGTCGTCGTGGGCCGTTCGCGCTCCGTGCGTGCACGGCTTCCCGGACCCGAAGTGCGCGCACGTGCTCGTCCTCGACATCGCCGACAGCCGGCCGGCGCCGGTGCCGGTGCTCGCTACGCTCGCCGCGCGAGCGGAGGCTGGAGCGGTGGCTCTGGGCTTCGAGCCGGAGACCCGCGCCTACCACGCTCATCTCACGCTCGCGCGGATGCGGAAGGCCGTCGACGTATCGTCGCTCGCCGGCGAGACGGCGCCCTTGCCGGCTGGCCGCGTCACCGCGATCACGCTCTATGCGAGCACGACGGGCCCTTCGGGGTCCGTCTACACGCCGCTCGAGCGTGCCGTGCTGCCCGAGGGCTGATCGAGCAGCGCCTCGCGGACCGCTTCCTCGGCGAGCGTCGCGAACGCGGCGAACGCGCCGAGCTCGACGAGCGCGCGCGGATCGAAGCCGCCCGTGCCGACACCGATGCAGTCCGCGCCGATGCCATGCGCGGCCGCGACGTCCTTCGGCGTGTCGCCGATCACGACGACGCGGCACTCCGCGAGCGGCACGCCGAGCATCGCAGCGCCGCGCTGGGCGCCGACGCGCAGGAGCTCGGTGCGATCCTCCGCATCGCAGCCGAAGCCGCCGAAGGGGAACGCACCGTCGAGCGCACCGCGCGCGAGCTTCGCATACGCGCCCTTGCGAACGTTGCCGGTGCCGAGCCCGATGGCCGCGCGCTCGCGCTTCGGGAGCCACTCGAGGATGGAGGTGACGCCCGGGTGCACGCGATACGTCTCGGTGCGCTGGATCTCGTCGGCGAGCCGGATGAGATACGCGTCGAGGAGGCGATTGACGGCGTCGTCGTGAGCCTCGCTCTCGAGCGCGCGCAGGCCGGTGCGGACGATCGATTGGTCCGTCATCCCGGCGAACGAGAACTCGATCGCGGCGACGCCGCGCGCGCCGTGGAGGTCGCGGAACGCGCCTTCCATCGAGCGACGGCCTGCGCCGCCGGTCGAGATCAGGGTGCCGTCGATGTCGAAGAGGAAGACGGTCGGTCGCATGCTCTTGCCTCCCTACGCTAGCATGCGCCCATGACGTACCTCTTCGAGACGGAGGAGCACGCGCAGCTCCGTGACAGCGTCCGTCGCTTCTCGCAGAAGCACATCGCTCCGCACGCGCACGCGTGGGAAGAGGCCTGCGAGTTCCCGCGTGAGCTCTACAAGTCCGCGGCGGAGGCGAACCTCCTCGGGATCTCGTACCCCACCGACGAGGGTGGAGCAGGAGGCGACGTCACGCATGCGGTCGTCGCAGCGGAAGAGATGGTGCTCTACGGCCACTCGGTCGGCACGTGCGTCGGGCTCAACAGTCACGGCATCGCGCTGCCGCCCATCCTTCGCGTCGGCACGGCCGAGCAGAAGAAGCGCTTCGTCGCGCCCGTGCTCGCCGGCGACAAGATCAGCGCGCTCGCGATCACGGAGCCGAACGGCGGCAGCGACGTCGCAAGCCTCCGCACGAAGGCGGTACGCGACGGCGACGTGTACGTCGTCAACGGCAGCAAGACGTTCATCACGTCCGGATGCCGCGCCGACTTCGTCACGACCGCCGTCCGGACCGGCGGTGAAGGCCACGGCGGCATCTCGCTGCTCGTGATCGAGCGCGGCACGCCCGGCTTCACCGTCAGCAAGAAGCTCCAGAAGACGGGCTGGTGGGCGAGCGACACCGCGGAGCTGAGCTTCGAGGACTGCCGCGTCCCGGTAGCCAACCTGCTCGGCGAGGAGAACATGGGGTTCCTCGCGATCATGATCAACTTCGCGACCGAGCGGCTCTTCCTCGCCGGTCAATGCGTCGCGATCGCCGAGCTCGCGTACCGCGAATCCGTGAAGTATGCACGCGATCGGAAGGCCTTCGGCAAGACGCTCATGGGCCACCAGGTCCTTCGCCACAAGCTCGCCGACATGGTCACGAAGATCGCGGCCGCGCGCGCGCTCGTGAGCGAGTGCGCGGTGCGCGTCGTTCGCGGGGAACAGGTGCCCGGGCTCGCGGCGATGACGAAGAACTCCGCGACCGACATGTGCTCGTTCGTCGTGGATCAGGCGGTCCAGATCCACGGCGGCAACGGGTACATGCGCGAGTATCTCGTCGAGCGCCTGTATCGCGACGCGCGCCTCTACCCGATCGGCGGAGGCACGCGCGAGATCATGAACGAGATCATCGCGAAGACCGAAGGCTATTGAGCCCCTGGGCGCGACGCGACGGAGATCACGGGCAGTACTGCTTGTACGCGTTGTAGTAGCTCGTGCACGTGCTGTCGTTCGTGCCGGCGGCCGTCTTGAGCTGGTCGCACGTGCTCTTCTTCGACGCGTCCGAGAGGTTGGCGCAGCAGTTCGCGAGATCGGTGCAGCCGTGGCCGGAGCCGCCGCTCGTTCCGCTGGTTCCGCTGGTTCCGCCGCTCGCGCACGCCGGAGCCATGCACGTCCCGGAGCACGTACTCGTATCCTGAAGGCAGGTCGTGCACGCGCTCGACGGCTGCCCGCACGCGCTACGGCACGCGCTGTCCTCGCAACCGCACGCGCCGGTGCACTGGATGTACGTCCCGCACGGGCCGCCGTAGCTGCCGGTCTTCCATCCGGCGCCGAAGCACTCGGAGTACTTGCTGTCGCAGGCCGAGATCACGCAGTCGCTGTACGCCTTCGACTCGGCCTCGGTGCAGGTGCTCGTGCTCGTCGTGTTGCACTTGGTGACAGCGCTGCCCGACGTGCCGGATGTGCCCGAGGTGCCGGACGTGCCCGAGGTGCCGGACGTGCCCGAGGTGCCCGAGGTACCGGACGAGCCGAACGGCGAGCCGCCGTCGCCCGTGCCGCTCGTCGTTCCGGTCGAGCAAGCGACCACGAGGGCCAGCGCCGAAGCCGTGAGGACCGTACCGATGACCGTGCGCGTCGAAGACATGTGATTTCCTCCCTGGAAAAGAACAGCAGGGTGTCTCATCGGTCGCGCTCGGTTGCAACCGGGATTTCGCCCTGAACGGCTTTGTCCTATGGCTTTTTCTGTGTCTTCCCTCCATCCGCACGGCTCGTTCGACTCGTTCGATCTCGCGCACGTCCCCAAGGACGCGCTCGGGATCTGCGAGCGGCTGCGAGGTGCCGGAAAACGCGCGTGGATCGTGGGCGGGTGCGTCCGCGACACGCTGCTCGGACGGACGGCGAACGACTGGGACGTGGCGACCGACGCGCTTCCGAACGAGCTGATGAAGCTCTTTCCGAAGGCCATCCCGACCGGGCTCCAGCACGGGACGGTGACCATCGTGATGCGCGGGCACCACTACGAGGTCACGACGCTCCGCGGCGAGACCACGTACACGGACGGACGCCGCCCGGACGCGGTGCACTTCGTCGACGACATCGTCGCGGACCTCGCGCGGCGCGACTTCACGGTGAACGCCATCGCGGTCGATCCCGAGAACGGGCACCTCGTCGATCCGTTCCACGGAAGGAAGGACCTCCAGGCGAAGATCCTGCGTGCGGTCGGGAAGCCGATCGAGCGCTTCTCGGAGGACGGGCTCCGTGTGCTTCGCGCCGCGCGCTTCGCGGCGACCCTCGAGCTCGACATCGAGCCCGAGACGTTCGCGGCGATCACTCCGACGCTCGACACGTTCCGCAAGGTGAGCGCCGAGCGCGTGCGCGACGAGTGGGTCAAGACGATGAAGGCCCGTACGCCTTCGCGCGCGTTCGAGGTGATGCGCGAGAGCGGCATCCTCGGCGTCACGTGCCCCGAGCTGCTCGAGGGCGTCGGGATGGAGCAGAACAAGTGGCACTCCTTCGACGTGTGGAAGCACGCGATGGCGTGCATGGACGCGTGCGCCGGCGATCCCATCCTGCGGATCGCGGCGCTCCTGCACGACGTCGGCAAGCCGCGCACGCGCGAGCTCAGCCCGAAGACGCAGGACTACACCTTCTACGATCACGACAAGGTCGGCGCCGAGATCGCGCTGCCGATCGCGACGCGGCTCCGCTTCTCGAACGACGAGCGCGATCGGATCGTCGCGCTCGTGCGGCACCACCTCTTCCACTACGACGCGTGGTCCGATCAGGCGGTGCGGCGCTGGATCAAGCGCGTCGGACCGGAGCGCATCGAGGACCTGTACCTGCTCAACGAGGCGGACCTGCGCGGCAAGGGGCCGATCTTCGAGGAAGAGGACCTCGCGAACCTCACGGCGCTCAAGGCGCACGTAGAGAAGGTGCTCGCGGAAGGTGCGGCGCTCTCGACGCGCGATCTCGCGATCGACGGCAACGTGCTCATGAAGGACCTCGGGCTAAAGCCGGGACGCATCATCGGCCAGGTCCTCGAGGCGCTCCTCGAGGTCGTCATCGCCGATCCCACCCAGAACGAGCGCGACGCATTGACGGCCCGCGCGCGAGAGATCATCCGCGAGCTCAACGGCTAGCCGTGATAGCTTCGCACGCGTGCTACGCCGCACGCTGGCCGCCATCGCATCCGCGTGTACGCTCGTTTTCGCGTCCGCGACGCCGCGCCTCGCGCATGCGCAGTCGCCGCCCGCCGCGCCCACGGCGATCCCCGTCGGCGACTGGCAGCTGACGCCGTCGTTCGAGGTACGCACGCGCGCCGAGTACCGTCGCGACGCGCCCGATCTCGGCGGCTTCGACTTCTACGGTCGCCTCGGGCCGCGCGTGCGCGACGCCTGGGTCGCGTCGGAGCGCTCGCGGCTCGGTCTCGGCGTCGATCGCGGCGCGGTCCGCGGACAGATCACGTTGCAGGACGCGCGCGCGCTCGGCACGCCGTCGCCGAACGCGACCCTGGGCGGAGAGCGCGGCCCTTCGCGCTTCGAGCCGTACGAGGCGTACCTCGAGGTGCGATCGAGCAGCTCGCGGCCGAACACGTTCCGCCTCGGCCGCCAGGCCGTGATCTGGGGTGAGGGCCGGCTCATCGGCAACGCCGACTTCTCACCGACTGGTCGATCGCTCGATGCTGCGCGCGGGCATCTCGCGCTCGGCGACTTCGACTTCGAAGCGCTCGCGGCGATTCTCGAGGTGCCCGGGCCGCTCGGGTCGTCGTTCGGCGATCGCAACGGCACGTCGCACTCGGGCGTGCAGCTCTACGGGCTCACCGCGCGGTGGAGCATCGACCCGCTGCTCCACGTCGAGGCATTCGCGCTCGCGCGCATCTCACGCAGCAGCGGCGACGCGCTCGACGGCTCGCGCTTCTCGGTCGCGCGCCTGTCCGGCGAGACGTACACGGGCGCGCTCCGCGTGTCGGGTGATGCGAAGGGATGGACGTACGGCGTCGAGGGCGCGTATCAGCTCGGCACCGCGGCTTCGCTCGCGGTCGGCGGAACGGACATCTCGGCGTACGCGGTCGCGGGTCATGTCGCGAAGACGTTCCCCGAGGTCAGTCTCACGCCGACGTTCCGCATCGGTGGCTCGTATGCGTCGGGCGACGACGGGAGCGGCACGTACCACCAGTTCGATCCGTTGCTCGCCGATCCGCAGCGCTTCCACGGGCAGATGGATCTCTTCGCGTGGTCGAACGCGGCCGATGTATCGGGTCGCGCGCAGGTCGTGCCGTGGACGGACACGACGTTCGCGCTCGAGTATCGGTATGCGCGTCTGGCCGAGGCGTCGGGCGAGTGGATCGGGAGCTATCTCACGGCGGTGGGGCGCGCCGCGCCGGCACCAGGCTATGCGGCAGCGGGCTATGCGCCGATCACGTCAGCGGCGGACGCCGAGCTGGGCCACGAGCTGGATGCCGTGTTCACGTGGCGCCCGTGGCTGCCGCTCGAGCTGCGTGCGGGCTGGTCGGGGCTGCTGCTCGGCGACGGCGCGCGCAACATCATGGCCGCGTACGCGCGTGGCCGCGCCGACGACACAGGCGCGCTGACGCCTGCCAAGATCGCCCAGTATGCGTACGCGCAAGCAACGCTGACGATGCCTTAGCGCCGGTCGTCACGGGTCGCTCGAGATCCGAGAAGTCTGAGAAAAGCGCGAAGCGTGCGGCTTCACTCGCCTACGGTAGCCTCGCGGTTGCGGTCGGAATCGCTCCGCTCGCTCCGCTCGCTACCGCGATTCCGCCCGCTGGAGTTGATCTCCGACCCGACCTGCAACCTCGATCCGCAATTTCGAGCGTCCTCCGAAGTCTGGCGAGACGCTGCAGGTCGCAAACAAAAAAATCTCTCCGCTGTTTCGCGCTTTTCTCGGACTTCTCGGATCTAGGCGCTAATTGCCGTCCCAGTGTCGATGTTTGCCGACGTCGGCATGCACGAACCAGTCGCCGCTGAGCGGGTACACGCCCACGCCGCCGTCCCAGCCCAGATCGCGGATGTCTCTTTCGAGGATGCGCGGGTCGACGCCCTTGTCGGCGCCCGCCGGGACGATGCGGAAGTCGCACGCATGCCCCAGCGAGTGCTGGCTGTGCGACGCGACATGATGGCCCTTCTTGCGCATCGTCTCGTTCAGCTTCGCGCTGCGGTACCCGCTCACCAGCTCGATGCGCGCCGCCGGGTACTTCCGCGCGAGCGCGCGCAGCAGATCGAGGAGACGTGGGTCGAACGCGTGGCGTTCTCCGGTCACTCGATCGGCGAGCAGCGCCGAGAAACGATCGCCCGTCGGCGTGGCCTCGTCGAGCGGGACGCGCTCGTCGGTGTGCGTCTGCACCAGCGTCGCGAGCAGGGGCGGGGGCGCCGCGCGCTCGGCCTTCTTGCTCGCGAGGCCCGCGCCGCGCTCGACCCGGGCGTCGACTCCCGACGGTGACGCGACGAGGGCCGCGGCGACGGCGGCGAAGATGGCTGCAGTGGCACGTTGCATGGGCTGATTCCCTCGGGATTCTAACGGAATCGCTTGACGTGAGCACCCTGTGCGTGGACCCTCGGAGGCGATCCGAGATGGCGGAACCACGGTCGGACGCCGAGCTTTTGGGCCTCATTGCGAGCGGCGACGTCCGCGCGGTGGGGGAGCTCTACGATCGGCACTCGTCGATCCTGTTCCCGATCGCGCTGCGCATCGTGCGTGACCGCTCCGAGGCCGAAGACGTCCTGCACGACGCGTTCGTCGCCGTGAACGACCGCGCGAGCCAGTATGCGGCCGAGCGGGGGTCCGTCATCGCATGGCTCGTCACGCTGGTCCGCAACCTCAGCATCGACCGCACACGCCGTCGCGAGCGTCGTGGGACGCTCGCGCGCGACGTGCTGCCGCATGAGCCTCCCGCATCCAATCGCGATCCGGAGCGGCTCACGTCCGATGCCTCGGAGCGCGAGAAGATCCGCCGCGCGCTCGACACGCTCCCCGAGGCGCAGCGCCAGACGCTCGAGGTCGCGTTCTTCGAGGGCTTGAGTTACCCCGAGATCGCCGCGCGCGAGAACGTCCCGCTCGGGACGATCAAGTCGCGTGCAGCGCGTGCGCTCGCCGCGCTGCGCGATGCGCTCGTGAAGGAAGGCGTCACGCTCGACGGGTCGGAGATGTCTTCGAAGGCGGGCAGCACCGGATGACGATCGAGCTCGACGAGGGCGCCGTCACCCGAGCGTCGTCCGGCCCCTCGCTGTACTACGCATCGGCGATGCCGACCGGCGGCGCGAAGGCCGTGCTCGCGGTGATCCCGGGCTACGCCGATCACGGCGCTCGCTACGCGCACGTGATGGGCGCGCTCGCGGAGCACGGGATCGGCTCCGTCGCAATCGACCTGCGGGGACACGGCCGCGCGCAGGGCGCACGCGGGTTCTGCACGCGCTTCGACGAGTTCCTCGACGACGCGCGCGAGCTCCGCCGCCTCGTCGACGCACGCGCGAAGGGCGCGCCCGCGCTGCTCTTCGGTCACAGCTTCGGCGGTCTCGTCGCGTCGCTCAGCGCGCTCGACGATCCCTCGCCATGGAAGGGCCTCGTGCTCTCCGCGCCGTTCTTCGGGCTCGGCCTCGAGGTTCCACGAATCAAGGTGATGGCGGGCAAGCTCGCGTCGCGCCTCTATCCGAAGCTCGGGCTGCCGAGCGGCCTCGAAGGCAAGGACATGACGCACGATGCGGCGAAGGCGAAGGCCTACGACGACGATCCGCTCGTCTTCAAGAACGCGACCGCGCGATGGTTCACCGAGGCGACCGCCGCGCAGCAGCGCGCGCTCGCCGGCGCACCGCGCCTTGCGCTGCCGCTCTACATGACGTTCGGCACGAACGACAAGGTCGCGAGCATGACCACGGCGAAGCGCTTCTTCGACGCGGCGGGCAGCGCCGACAAGACGTGGGATCCGCGCGAAGGCCTGTTCCACGAGGTGCTCAACGAGCCGTCGTGGAAGGACATCGTGGAGAACATCGCGCGCTGGGTGCTGGCGCACGCCAGCGTTGGGTAGGCGGTGCTGGCGCATGCCAGCGTTGGGTAGGCGGTGCTGGCGCACGCCAGCGTTGGGTAGGCGGCGGACGACTGACAAAACGAGAGAGGCAGCACCGTCTCCGGCGCTGCCTCTTCTCGTTCTATTGGCGTCGAGCGATCAGGGACGGCAGGCGCCGAGATCGCGGCCCGCGCCGTCGAACGGCTTGCAGGTCTGACCGGCCGGGCAGCCCGTGTCGGTGGTGCTGCACAGCTGGATCTCGGTCGTCGGATCGACCGCGCCCGTTTTGCACTTCGAGCCACCCTGCTGGTACGACTCGAGGATCCCGCACGCCTTCGGCACGCCCTTGTTGTTCGTGGGGCCGAGGTTGACGTGGTTTCCGGCCATCGCGTAGGGCGACGTCGTCATCACGCAGATGTCGCCGGCGGGGCAGCCGTTCTTGTCGTTGCACTCCCACGAGTTCGAGAAGAACCCGAGCTGGTAGTCGGAGCCGTGGACCGTGTCCTGCGCGGCGCAGCCGTTGTCGCCGAGCTTGCCGTCCGCGCAGAACGCGGGCGGGAACTTGCCGGCGAAGGCTCCGCCGTCCGCGATGCCCGGGTTGCAGCACGTCTGGGTGCTGGTGCAGTTCGCGAGGCCCGCGGCGCCGTCGACGCCGGCTTCGGCCTTGTAGAACGCGCAGAAGAAGCCGCCGGCCGCCGTGTTGCTGCGGAGGATGGGCGCAGTCGCGCAATCGGCCGCCTCGCCGTCGGGCGTGGTGTCGCCGTCCTGATCCGACGGGCCGCCGCCGTCGCCGACCGGGCTCGTGTCCTTCGTGCCGGTCTCGGGCACGGGGGGCGTGGCCGTCGTTCCGTTGTCGGTCCCGCACGCGACCACGATGAACGCGCCGCTCACGACGGTCGTCGCACCGATGAAAAGAGCCAACTTACGGAATCGCTGCTGCATCACGAGCTCCTTAGGAAGAAAGCCACCACGCGTCGCCGGAAAAGCGAGCGGAGATCTCTAGCACGAGTACGTCTACGGCGCCGCCTCTTCGCGCGCGTCGTGCTCGCCGTCAGCGTCGCCGTCTCCATTGCCGCCGTCGCCGCGACGGCCCGAAATTCCACGCCAATCCAGCGGGCCGAAGATCGGGAGGACACCCCTGCGTGCGCGCCTCACGGTCTCCCACCGCACGATCGCGTGACTGACCAGCGCGGCGGTCGTCGCGAGCGTGATCCCCGCGATGATGTCGACGAGATAGTGCCAACGAAGAAACATCGTCGCGACGATGATCTGCGTCGCCGCGAAGGCCATGAACGGCCATGTGATCCGGAACGGGAACGCACGGCGATGAATGAAGGAGTAGATCGCGAAGTACGTCGGCGTGGCGGTGTGCAGGCTCGGGAAGATGTCCTTCTGGGAGCCGCCCGCGTCGACGGTCGCGCGCACGAGCCGCCAGAAGAGCCCGCCCTCGAGCGGGTGCTCGAACTGCCCGGCGAGGTGGTGGTACGGCCCCCAGCCCGGCACGACCATGTAGAGGAGGTGCCCGGTGCAGAACACCAGGAAGATCCCGAGCGCGAAGTGCGCGAGCCGCAGCTTGTTCTTGCCGAGCAGCATGATCGGCAGCACGTGCGCGCTGAGAAGGAAGAAGTAGCCGAAGTAGAAGAACGCGAACCACTCGGTGGTGTGTGGCGTGACGTACCGATCCCACGCGATCGACGGCTCGTAGCCGAATACGCGTAGATCGAACGCGAGGAGGTCGGCGTCGAGCGAGTGCGGGCTGACGGCGGGCAGGATCCAGCGGAGCTGGAAGTACGACAGGAAAACGCACAGGAAGAGCGTCATCCGGTACACGAATGCGTTCGCGAACGAGCCCTGGCGGAGGATGCCGCCGCGCGTGAGCGTGACGCCGATCGTGAAGCACACGACGTCGATGACGACGGTGCGGACCGACTCCTCGCGTCCGGGGCCCTTCGCCGAGAGGACGGCGACCATCATCAGCGCGAAGTAGACGCCGATGAGGAGGTCCTGCGCCGCGAGGTTCTTGAGCAGGCGCGCGACGAACCCGCCTTCGACGTGCGCGGCGGCGCGCGTGGGGATGGCGCGCGCTGCGGAGGAGGGAGGGGGGGCGACGGATAGCTCCTCGCTACGTCGTGGCTCGACGGGGTGCTGCATTTCGTCGCCGCGGGCTCCGCACGTGTCTGTTGCACGTTTCCGGCGATTTTGCAGGTCGCCCGCGCTGAAAACGGGTGCGTAAGATCCTGCGCAGACGGCTTCAGTAGTCGTTCTGCGCTCGTACGCGCACGGTGCCCGGCCCAGGCTTGAGCTTGGCGCAGCAGGCGAGGCGGTACTTCGGCGGCTTCGAGTCGATGGCGTCGAGGACGTCGAGCTCCTCGTCCTCGGGCGGAAGGAGCGACTCGGGGCCTTCGAGGACCTCGATGTGGCACGTCGCGCAGCTCGCGCTCCTGCACGAGAAGGGGATCGGAGCCTCGTGATCGTCGCAGAGGTCCGCGAGCGAGCCGCCGTCGGGCGCGGCCACGGTCTTGGTAGTGGCTCCGTCGCTCGACTCGAACGTCACCGTGGGCATCCGGCCTCTTAGTCCGGGTGTGCGACGCGCGGCAAGTCCGCTGTTGTCGTGCTTGCGGGCGCGCTACACGCGCCTCAGCAGGAGCGCGTGCTCGGCGCGTGGCTTGTCGAAGAACGCCGCCACGGTCGGGCCGTGGAAATGCGGCCGAGCTTGCGACGCCCGGGCGACCGGCTCGAACGACCGGACGTGCGCTGCGGTGTCGGCGACGATCTCGTCGGCGCGGAGCGCGACCGGCTTCTCGCCTCGAGGGCCGCGCGGCGTGGCCGAGTCTGCGATGAGGAGGACGACCGGCGCACCGGGCTTCGTCACGCGTGCGAGCGCGCGGAGGAAGTTCGCGAGCTCCCGCTCCCACGAAGCGCGTGCTTCGTCCGGGGTGAGGTGCTCGTAATGACGACGCGCTCCGAGCTCGTCCTTCGCGAGGCGCCGCGTGTCGAGGTCGAGCCAGCGCATGCGGAGCTCGTGATGCGCGAGGTAGTCGTACGTCGCTACGTAGGGAGGCGACGTGATCACGGCATCGACGGAGCGGTCCTCGACCTTCGCGAGCTTGCCCGCGTCGTCGAGGAGCACGCGTGCGCGCGGCGCGGGCGTGGGCAGCTGCCCGGCGAACTCCAGGAAGCGCTGCGCGAGCTCCTCGGTCTTTCGCACGAACAGTCGCGCGGGGTAGCCGGCGCTCACGCGCTTCTCCATCGGCTCGTCGGACGTGTCGCCGCGCTTCGCGCTCAGCTTCACGAGGATCGACGAGAACACGAGCTGCAGATCGGGGCGTGCCTCGGGCGGTGCCTTCTCGATGCCCGCGCGAATGCCGTCGAGCTCGAGCAGCACGTGCGGCGCGAACACCGACACGTCCTCTTGCGGGAGCCGACGGGTGGCGCCGAGCTTCGCCTTGCGCCGTGCATCGGCGAACGCGGCTACCTCGGTCGCGGCCGCGACGAGCGCCGCGGTCGTCTCCGGCTTCCGCGGATAGGTCTTCGCGCGCGCGAGCATGACGGCGAGCGGATTGAGATCGGTGCCGAGGGCATCGCGCCCGGCGAGCATTGCCTCGATGAGGATGGTGCCCGAGCCGCAGAACGGATCGAGCACGAGGCCGCGCGCGGGCGCGAACGCATCGACGAGCCGGCGCGCGGTGACGGGATGGGCGCGCGCGGGATACGCGTGGAAGCCGTGGACGTGGGCGCGATCGGGCGCGTCCGCCTCGGAGGTGGGCGCGACATCGACGGCGTGCGCGAGCTTCTCGCTCGCGCGCTCGTCGCCGCCGCGATCGATCTCGCCACCGACGTTGGTGAGCGAGCGACGGCGCTTGATCGGCTCGTCGGTCATCGGCCCGAACCGCGCGGGAACGCCGGAGTGGCGAGCTTCTTTGCCTGCTCCTCGTCGAGCTCGGCTTCCTCGAGGGCGCGGAACTGGTCCTCGGTGGAGTCGACGCGCACCCTCGACGTATCGAGCTCGGGCGCAACGCTGTAACGGACCTCGGCGTCGTCGTCGACGTCGATGCGCGTGCGCTCGTGCACCGCGAGCTGCGTGAGGAGCTTCTCGGCTTTGACGGGATCGATCTTGAGCCGCGACGCGAGCTCCGCGACGGTGACGCCCTTCTTCGCATGCGAGGCGACGTCCTCGGCGGCGGCGAGCCATGCGCGATCGAGCGCTTCGTTCGCGTCGCCCTTCGCGCGGCCTGCGCGTGCGCGTGCGCGGACCGCGAACGCGGTGGGCGTGATCGCGAGCGTGAGCAGGATCAATTTCACGATGAGCCCGGCGGGCCATGCGGCGAGCGCGACGAGCGTGAAGAACGTCGCCATGATCGCGAAGAGCCAGAACGACGCACGTGCGCGCGCGGCGCGGCTCTGCGAGGCCTTCGCTTCACGGAGCGGCGTCATCGCAGCCTCGCCGCCGGCGCCGGCGGGCATGCGCGGCCCGCCGCACACACCGCACACCCAGGTCAGGCTCGCGCCGGAGCCCTTGGGCTCGACGCGCGCGATGGCGCTGCAGTGGGGACAGCGATTGGCCTCGCCGCTCGGCGTCCCGCAGCGCCCACAGACGCCGCCGACGACGGCGTCCGCGCCACAAGCCGAGCACCTGGCAGGCGAAGCATTCACGGAGGCCACCCTAGTCGGGATCTCGGGAGATTTACACGGAAGCTCGGAGCCTCGGAGCGAGAGGGAGCAGGGAGAATCGCTGCGCGATTCCCCCTGCGGGGGGAATCGCGCCAGCGATTCTTCCCGCTCGGTCTCGCTTCCGAGCCTCCGGGGCTCCGTGTAAATCTCGTCTTACGGGCGGACGACTTGCGTGCCCGGGGGCGGGACGAACTTGAAGCGGTCCGGGGCGATCGTCTCGTTGACCTTCGGGTTCTCGAAGTCGAAGCGGTTCCGGTTGCCCTGGCCGTCGACGATGAGGACGCGGCGGACCTGCGACGTGGGGCCGTCGATGTAGAAGAGGACCTTCTGGTACGCGGGCGAGGGCTGCTTCGGCGTGCCGACCAGCACCTGGCCGCCGGCGAAGTTCATCGCTGCGCCCTCGTAGAGCTCGAAGTTGAACGTGTCGGCGAGCTTGCCGCCGCCGACCAGGAACGAGAGCGCCGCCGGGTACTGCGACTTGTCGACGTTCTGCTCGAACATCTGCTTGTTCGCCGCCTCGTACACCTTGAGGACCGCGCCGTCCGAGACGACGCGGTTGTCCTTCGGCTCGGTGTACTCCCAGTGCATCTTGCCGGGCTTCGCGAACGTGACCTTGCCCTTCGACTGCTTCTTCACGTTGTGCGACTTGACGAAGAACTCCTGCGTGAAGTCGCTCGAGAACGAGGTCGTCTTGTCGTAGAAATTCTGGACCTTCGTGAGGACCTGCTGCGCCTGAGCCGCGGGCAGCGCCGTCGCCGCGGCCTGGGCCGAGCTGTCGGTCGCGATCATCGGGACGGACGTGACGGCGAGGCCGAGCAGACCAGCGAAGAAGAGCGACGAAAGGCGGCGGGGTTTCATGGTCGTTTCCGAGTTCTAGTAGATGGACGTAGGAGGGCCTTCGAATATTGCCGAAGGGCTCCCGCGGCAAGCTCAGCGATCCACGCCAGCCCTGGAAATAGGGGCCCGCGTGCCCGGAAGGGCTCGCCCCTGGAGATGGGTCACTGCGATCGCCAGGGCGTCCGCGGCGTCCGCCGGGGGCGTGGCGGCCAGCCCGAGCATGACGCGGATCATGTGGGCGACCTGCGCCTTGTCGGCGCGTCCGCTGCCCACGACGGTCTGCTTCACGCGCGCCGGCGGGTACTCGAACACCGCGAGCCCGGCGCGCGACGCGACGAGCAGGCCGACGCCTCGCGCATGCGCGAGCTTCGACGAGGACGAGGCGTCCTTCGCGTAGAACATCGACTCGATGCTCACCTCGAGCGGGACGAACTTCGCGAGCACGTCCACGAGCGCGCTCTCGATCGCGACGAGCCGCTCGCCGAGCGGCCCCTTGCCCTCGACGCTGACGACGCCGTGCGCGACGTGCGTCATGCGCGTGCCCACGCGGCACACGACGCCCCAACCGAAATGACGCGTACCGGGATCGAGACCGAGGACGGTGATCCCCTGAGACGTCACGAGATCTTCGCGAGCTCTTCGTCGGAGACGTCGAAGTCGGCGTAGACGTTCTGCACGTCGTCGTGATCGTCGAGGACCTCGGCGAGGTTGATGAGCACCTCGGCGTCGCGGCCTGCGACCTGCTTCTTGGTCTTCGGGATGTACGCGAGCTGCGAGGCCTTCACGGGGACCTTCGCGGTCTCGAGCGCGTCGAGCACGACCTGGAGCGCATCGGGCGGCGTGGTGAGCGTCCAGACCTCGCCGTCGTCGGCGTAGTCCTCGGCGCCGGCACCGACGGCGACCTCCATGAGCTGGTCCTCGGTCGCCGCGGGCTTCTCGAGCGTGATGAGGCCCTTGCGATCGAACGCCCAGAGCGCGACGCCGGCGCCGCCGAGGTTGCCGTTGTTCTTCTCGAAGACCTTCCGGATCTCGGCGACGGTGCGGTTCCTGTTGTCGGTCGCGCCTTCGACGAGGAAGAGCGTGCCGCCGGGGCCGGTGCCCTCGTAGAGGACCTCTTCGTAGGCCGCGCCTTCCATCTCGCCGGTGCCACGCTTGATCGCGTTCTTGATGGTGTCGCCGGGCATCGACTGGCCCTTGGCGTCGGAGATCGCCTTACGGAGCCGCGGGTTGTTCATCGGTTCGCCGCCGGCCATGCGAGCGGCGACCGTCAGCTCCTTGATCAACTTCGTGAAGAGCTTGCCGCGCTTGGCGTCGAGCGCGCCCTTCTTGTGTTTGATCGTCGCCCATTTGGAGTGCCCGCTCATCGCCGTCCACCCTAATTAAAGGCGCGTCGCGCGGCAAGCCGCGCCGTAGGTGGGTCGATCGGGCGTCAGCGGTGTCTTGCGGACGCGGACGCCGCCGCCCGCGGAGAAGGGGCCGCGGGCTCTGAAGCGGCGGTGACGGCGGGGACCTCGCCGCGCAGGCGCCGGTTCCGCGCGCGCACGAAGAGCGCGACGGCCCCGATCGCCAGGATGATGACGAGGAAGAAGAGCTTCTGGTTCAAGGCGTGGGCGGCTTGATGTGCGTGCTCGCCCGGAAGGCGTCGTCGGCGCGGTGCGTCTCGGTGACGAACGCGTCGTAGCGATCCTTCGGGATGGTGCCGGTCGAGACTTCGAGCGTGAAGTCCTCCTCGATCGTCTGGCCCGCCACGGAGATCTTCCGCTGCGCGGACATGAGCGGTCCCTTGCCCTCGAACGGGCCGGGAAGACGCGCGATCGAGGCCTTCGCGGGCAGCTCGACGCGACGGCGGACGTGGTACTGCGTCGCGTGGCTGATCGCGAGCGCGCTCTCACGCGCGCCCTGGCTCGCGTACGCGGAGCTCAGCGTCGTCACGTACGGACGCGGAAACACGTAGTGGATCGGGTCGATGCCGGGCAGCACCCACGTACGTGATCCGACCTTGGTGCCCTCGAGCTGCGCGTACGCAGGCGCGGTGAGCTCGGCGCGGATCGCGACCTGCCAGCTTCCTTCGGTCGACGACAGCTCCACCTTCTCGACCGTCGCGAACGGCACCCATGCGAGCGCGATACCGCGGAGCGCACGCTGGCGTTCGTTGCCGACGAGACGCACGAGCGCCTCGGCGAGGTCCTGCGCGGAGCGCCCGCGGAGGAGCACGGTGAGCACGCCCTTGGCGTTGCCTTGCTCGTCGACGACGAGCCGCTCGTCGATCTCGTCGCGCTCGCCGCCGGTGTTCGTCGCCGGCAGCGGCGCGATCTTTCCGTCGCCGTAGAGCGCCGAGCGACCGCGGAGCTCCGGAGAGATGCGGCCGGCGGGGAGGGGCGGGCCCGGGACGTCGGCGTCGATCCAGATGTCCTCGCTCGCGCCGGGCTTGTTCGGATCCATGACGTGCGCGACCGCGAGCGGATGCATGAAACGCCCGAAATGCGGGGGGAACGTGGGGCTGTCGGAGAACGGCTCGTTCTCGGCGACGACGACGTCGGTGTGGACGCCGAGCTCGCGGAGCGCGCGCACGATGAGCCACGTGCGGCTGCCCTCGTGCGTCGCGAGCGTCGTGCGCGCGGTGATGACCTGACCGCCGTTGCGACCGAGATCGATGTCGGCGAGGACGACGCCGGACGCCTCTTTCACGGCCTGACCGGAGGCTGCGACGACCTTCTCGACGAGCGCGCGCGAAGGGCCGCACGTCTTCTCGGTCTTCGCAGCCTCGGCTGACACGACGATGTTGGTCGAGGCGTCGCCGGAGCAGTTCTCGACCTGCTTCGCCCACGCGGTGACCTCGGGGCTCTCGGCGTCGAGCGACGCGAGCGTCTCGCGAAGCCCGTGCGCGACGTCGTCCCACGTCGTCGTCGAGAAGCTCACTCCGACGTTGCGATCCATCTTCGGCACGCCCCACTCGACGCGACGGACGGCGCGGTCCTTCACGTGCCACACG
Source organism: Labilithrix sp. (assembly GCA_028287065.1). Lineage (GTDB taxonomy): Bacteria > Myxococcota_A > Polyangia > Polyangiales > Polyangiaceae > Labilithrix. The sequence continues at coordinate 26,788 of JAQBQJ010000132.1, forward strand.
AGCACGCGCTTGCCTTGCTCCGTCTTCTCCTCGGCCTTGCCGAGCATCGGGTGGCTCCAGAGCGAGCCACGCAGGCCTTGCGGCAGGCGCATCTCGATGCGCGCGTCGCGCACCGCGGTGCGCTCGGGCAGGAGATCCGGCGTGTCGATGCCGATGTTGCCCATCTCGCCGGGGATGCCCCAGCCCTCGTAGATCGCCTCGACCGCGTCGCCGGCTTCGAGCTGCGAGAGATCGGCGTGCGACTGCGCCGCGCGCGGCGTCGCATCGGGAAGGAGGATGCGTCCGTCCTTCTTGAAGATGCGGCGTCGCAGGATGCGGACCGTATCCTTGCCGAATACGATCGGCGCGCCGGCCTGCGCATTGGACTCGACGTCGGTCGTGCCCATCACGCGGCGCACGTCGAGCATCACGAAGTGGACGAGGCCCGACGGCTCGACGTCGTAACGCTCTTGATGCGCGAGGACGGCGGTCGCGGCGTTCGCGAGGAGCGGCGCGCTCTTGTCGTCGTTCGTGACGCGCTCGGCGACGCCGTCGAAGGCCGCGAGCGGATCGTCGCCCGCCGCGCGGAGGAGACCAGGCAGCGCTTGCGGCGCGTCGCGTGCGACGGTCGCGAGGCGGAGCAGGTCGGGCATCGCGCTCTTGCCCTTGATCGCATAGAGCGTGGAGATCTGCCGGTCCCCCGGGTTCATCGCGTCCTGGATCTTCGCGGCGCGCGCGAGGTCGCCGACCTCGATGGCGCTGCGCGTGGACAGCGAGAGGTACAGCTGCGGCGAGCCCGCGAGCGCACGCAGGCGCTCGAGGTCGCGCTCGGCGCCTTCGCGATCGCCGACGGCGACGCGCGCGTGATGACACGCGAGGCTCGTCTTGTCGGCGGGCACCTTGTCGTCGCACTCGAACGCGACGTCCTCGCGGCCGGTGCGTTCGAACGCGACACGCTCGACCTCGCGGAGGAGCGGCGTGCCGGCGAGACCGGACTTCGCGCGGTCGAACGACGCGCGTGCGCGATCGTAGAGGTGCTCGCGACCGGCGGTAGCGGCGTCGTAGGCATCGGCGAGCGCGGGGTTCGACGGCTTCGCCTTCGCGCGCGTCTTGTCTAGATCGGTGAGTGCCTCGATGCCGGCCTCCGCCTGTCCGCGACGAACCCCGGCGAGGAGCGCGTGCTCGATGCCCGCCTCCCACGACGAAGGCCACGCCTCGATCACGCGATCGATCGCGGCGCGTGCACGCTCGATGCTCTTCACGGCCGGCAGGTCGCGTGCGAGGCGGACTGCGCGTGCGTACGCGAGCAAGAGCTCGGGCGGCGCATCGGTCCGCGCGACCTGAGGATGGAGGAGGTTCTCCGCGGTGCGGCTCTCGCGAGCCGCGAGCGCGCCGAGCGCGACCGCGAGGCGCTCCTCGTCCGTCGTCGGTGCGCCCGGCGCGACGGGGACGACACGCTTGATCCCGACCGTCGACTTCGCTCCTGCGGCCGGCGCGTGCGTGCGCAGCGGCTTGCCGTCGGCATCCCATGCGCCGAGCTCGAACGTCTCGAAGTCCTGATCCATGCCGACGCGCGCGACGATGCGGAGCGTGCCGGAGCCGTCGGCCTCGAGCCGCGCGAACCGCGCGACCTGCCCTGCGCCGAGCGCATACGGGCGATCGATCGCGAGCTCTCCGCCCGCGCGCACGACGGCGGCGCTGCCGGCGCGGATGCCGACCCCGATCCATCCGGCCTTCGGTACGTCGACGTCGACGAGCACGTCGCGCACGCCCTGGATGTTCGACTCCGCATAGAGCGGGAGATGACAGCCGAGCGCACGCACGGTCGCGGCGCGCTCCTTCGGGAGGAACGGACCGGGGCCGGGCACCTCCGTCGGGGCGACGGCTCCGACCCGATCGAGGTTCGTGGGCTCGCGGACGCTGCTCACCGGCGTCCATGCGACGGGGCCGAGCAGCGTCGCCTCGCGCACGCATCCGGTGCGCGCGCGATGCGTCTCGGCGGCCTTCGCGTCACCGCGTCGCTCGGCGAGCGCGAGCCGCGCGACGGCGACGAGGTGCGCCGCGAACGGGCCCTCGGCGCGATCCTCTACCTTCGCGAGACGATCGTCGACGGAGCCGCCGTTCTTCGCGAGCGCCGCGGGGTCGACGCGATCGGCGAGCGCGCTGGTCGGCGCGACGTCGGCGAATGCAGCGACGCTGCGATGCACGAGCGCGTCGAGCGCGGCCATCGTGACGGCGACGTGCGCGGGATCGTCGGGCGAGGTGGCGGCGTCGTCGAGCGCGCGCACGTAGAGATCGACGGCCTTCACGCTGTCGCCGTTCGCATCCTCGCGGAACGCGGACGCGAGCGGCGCCGCGAGCTTGCCCATCGCCCCGGGGGGCCTCGCACCGGCGTTGTTGCCGCCACACGCGGCGATCGCCAAGACCGCGGCAGAGAGCCCGAGAAGTCTGAGAAAAGCGCGAAAGCGCGAAGATTTATTTTGGGCGTTGGCGGCGATCGGCAGGAAAAACAACCTTTGCGCTTTCGCGCTTTTCTCGGACTTTTCGGATCTCATTTTTCCCCCGCAGCAGCCGGGACGAGGCGGACTTCTTTGTGCATCAATGCATCGACCTGCGTGATGAAGGCACGCCACGTGGCGTACTTCTCGACCGGGATGAGGTGGAGATCGAACACGACGCTCCGTTTGATGAGGAGCGCGCGTGCGTCCTTCGGGTCCTTCGTGATCTCGATGTGCGCACGTCCGTACGTGCCGCCGTTCGCATCGCCGCCGGGAGGCAGCGGTCCCCATGCGAAGCCGGGCGGCGCGATGATGCGCGTCGTCCGGTTCTGATGGCTCGGCGCGAGGTGCGGCGGGAGCTGCACGGGCAACGTGCGCTCGACGAGCGGCGCGAGCACCGAGCCGTACGTGTTGCTCGGTGACAGCGACACGACGAGGTCGCGACCTTCGCTCCGCGCGAGACCACGCGACTTCGCCTTGTACTTCACGACCGATTGGCCGCCGGGGAGGTCGCCCTTGAAGTCGATGTTCTTGTCGACCTCGACGGTCGGGAACCACGGACCGACGAGCGCGTCTTCGACGTACTGCGCGCGCGCTTCGGCTTGCGAGAGGTTCGAGCGAAGCCAGAACGCGGCGTCGCCCGTGTGACGCTCGTCGCCGGTGACCTCGCCGGAGCCGTCCGCCCCGAGCGTGACCGCCCAGCTCACGTCGACACCGTGATCGTCGGGCGAGCTCGGCGGGAGCTGCACGATCTCCGCCGGGCCGGTGTCCATGCGCAGCGCGACGGCGCGTGCGTCCATCGAGGGGATCGGACCGAGGCGGCTCTGCGGGCTCGTCGCGTCGAGGTACTGCCCGCCGTTCGGGCCGGGCAGGAACGCGATGCCGTGATCGAACATCGGCACGGCCGCGTTCTTGGACAGCAGCACCGACGGCTGACCCGTCATGCGCGTCTGCACCATGACCTCCTGGGCCTCGATGCCGACGGAGCGGAGGAGCGTGATGAGGAGGATCGCCTTGTCGTCGCAGTCGCCCTCGCGACGCGCGAGGAGCTGCTGCGGGCGGTTCGGCAGCCACCACTCGCCGCTCACGTAGTTGACGTAGCGGATGTCGTCGGCGACGAACTCGAAGAGCGCGCGGAGCTTCTCTTCGCGCGTCTTCTTTCCCTTCGTGAGCTCGGCGGCGAGGCGACGGACCTCGTCGTCGGGCTCCGTGAAGCCGCGGACCGCCTCGGCGTACCACTTGCGGAACTGGTCCCACGTCTTGAACGTGGAGCCAACGATGACGGGCGAGATCTCCGTGAGCTGCGGGATCATCGGCTCCTCGGGGATCGACGCGGGCTTGTCCCAGACCATCCGCACGACGTGCATGCCGCGCTCGTCGGTCTCCGTCTTCTTGTACGGAGCGAGCTTGTCGTGGAGCACGTCGACGTAGAGCGGATGCCCGGGCAGCGTCTCGACGACGACCTCGTTGTAGAGGAGGGGATGGCTCGCGGGCGCGCCCGCGTAGTCCATGAAGTAGAAGGGCGCGTCGCCACGACCACCGACCGCGGTGCTCGTCCACTGGCGGATGACGACCTCGACGGTGTCGCCGGCCTCGAGCTCGGGCCAGCGGATGCGCGGGCGCGCGCCGTCGTTGTGCTCCTCGACCGGGAACACGATGCCGCCGGCCTTCCGATGGACGCGCGCACGGAGGATCTCGGTGAGATCGCCCTCGGGCGGGATCGGCTCGAAGAGCTCCTGCTGCGTGCGCGGCGGGATGACGATCTCGCGCGCGTACTGGATCAGCTGCGACACGCGGTTGTCGGCATGCATGCGTACTGCACGCAACCAGTGGAGCTCGCGATCGGCGACGTCGGGCGGGCCCTTCTCGGGGACGCCCTTGCGGCGCGCGAGGATCGTCGCGATCGGCGCGAGCCAGCGTTCGTCGTCGCCGGCCTCGGGCGCCGGCTTCGGTGCGCCGGCCTTGCCTGCTCCCGTGCGGAGCGCGAGCTCGGCGCGGTACTTCGCGTCGCCCGGCGCGAGCTCGCGTGCGCGGCGGAGCGCGACGACGACGAGCTGCTGGTCCTTCGGATCGTTCGAGGCCGTCGCGAGCTCGCGTGCGAGCCCGGCCCATGCCTCGGGGCGGTTCGGTGCCCACCGCGCCGTCGTGCGATAGAGCAGCGCCGCGAGGTCGTGAGCGCCGGCATCGGTCACGTGCTTCGCGACGGTGAGCGCCTCGTCGGCGTCGTCCATGCCGCCGGCGAACGCGTCCTGCGCGGCTTTGACGACATCTTCCTTGCCGCGCGAGCCCATCGCGTCGACGAGCACCTCGCCGCGGATGCCTCGCCGCGCGAGCTCCTCGGTGACGCTCATCCACGTCTTCGTGTCGTGCGCACGAGCGAGGCCAGAGAGATCGACGAGCATGCCGTTCGACACGCGCTGCGGCGCGGCCCGGAACGCCGCGCTGAGGTCGCGCATCGCCTGGATCGTCAGCGAATCGACGCGCAACGCGCGGAGCGTGCGCGCGTTCAGCGCGACGGCCTCGTCATCCTTCTTCGTGTCGAGCTTCGTGCCTCGGATCGACGCGATCGCCCAGTCGGCCATCTCGGTGTCGAGGTGCTGCTCGACGAGCCGGCGATCGACGAATGCCTGCGTCGCGGCGTCGTTCGACTTCGCGGCGAGCGTGCGCGCCCGATAGAGGCGCCCGCTCTTGTTCGCGCCGCTGCTCACCCATGCCGCCATCGCGGTGCGATCGGCGTCGAGGTCCTTCGACTGGAGCACGGCGTCGAGCTCACCGGCGGCGCGCGGGCTCTTCAGATCGTCGGCGCCCGCGAACGTGCGGATCACCGCGGCGGTGAGGAGCGAATCGCCCGAGCCCTTGGGGGCGATCGAGCGCATGAGCGCCGTCGTGAGCTTCGTCCTCTTCTCTTTGCCCGCGGTGCCCCACGCGATCGTCTCGCCGGGCTTCATGGTGAGATCGGACGAAGCCTCGACGCGCAAGGGGACGTGCTTCGCGTCCGTGATGCGGATGCGGACGCGTCCGGAGTCCTCGAGCGCGCCGGTGCAGACCTTCGCGGCGACGATGTGCGGTCCTGCGGAGGCCTCGACCTGACCGGCCATGCGATCGAGCCGCGCGCTGCCGTGGACGTCGTTGCTGTAGCCGATGTCGAGGCCGTCGAACATGAGCCGCGCCTGCCCGCCGGACGCGAGCCGCACGATGACGGGGCCCGCGGAGGCGAGCTTGATCTTCGACGCGACGAACGAGCAGCTCTCCTTGCGAGGATGCACGAACATGTCGAGCGGGACGCCGCGCGCCTCCGCGAACGTGGGCGGCACGCCGCGCCATGCGACCTCCACGGTGCCCCACGAGTAGAACGTGTTCGGATCGCCGAACGCCGCTGTGTTCGACTGCTCGGGTCCGTCGTGCGCGTCGAGCCCGCCGCCCGTGTCGCGGAAAGGTCCGAGCACGGACACATCCGTCACGATGCCGGCCGCGCGCGCCTTCTCGACGCCGGCCGCCGTGCCCTCGTCGGAGGCGAGCGCGCGCGCGAGCGCGGTCGCCTCGCCGCGGACCTCGGGGTTCACCGAGCTCGCGGCCGCGATCTCCGCGAGCGCGCGCTCGGCGGCGCCGTTCGTCGCGCGATCGGAGACGGTCGCGATGGTCGCGAGCGACGCGACCACGTCGGCCTCGGAGGCCTTCGGCGAGAGCGCGCGTTTCTTCTGCACCTCGACGAGCGCGTCGGGGGTCTCCGCGGTGAAGCGACCGGCCTCGGTCCCGCCGCCGCCGGCGTTCGTCGTGATCCCTGCGGCCGTCGCGCCCGCACCCGGCGCGCCGGACGCGGCGGCGGGTGCTTCCTTCGCGGAGGCCGGACGTGCATCGCCGCGCGCGGGACCCGCGCCGAACAGACCCAGCCCGAGACATGCGGAAAGGGACGTTAAGAGGAGGAGGCTCCCCCGACCCCGACGCATCCGCGGTGATTCTGCTCCGAACGGCCCCTTCGGTCGCGTGCTCATTGGTGCGGCACTGTACTCGGATTTTCCGGGACTTAGACCTCGGAGCGAGGTCCGTCCTTGCTTCTGCGTACCGATGAGACAGACTGCAGGCGGCGCGTCGACGGTCCTACATTGCACCACAACCACCGCAAGCCCCACATCCCGCTTCCGCCGGCGCTCCCGCTTCCGGCGTTCTCGCTTCCGTACGAAGCGAAGGATGAGGCCGTCGATCCGCTCGATGCGGCAGCGACCGCCCAGCGGCCCGTCGTCACCGGCGTCACCGGATCGCGCTCGCGCCGTTCGGTGCGACGCCGTGCGGCCCCGGTCGATCCGCAGTCGACGTCCGAGGTCCAGCTCGAGGACATCCTGCTCGAGGTCTACGCCGACGATCCGCCGCCGCCCTCGTCGCGCTCGGCACCGCCGCTCCCCGCGCGCGCATCGATCGCGATGGCGATCGCGTCGGTCGTTCCTGCGCCGCCCGCGCAGAGCGCGGCCGTCGATGCGCTGCTCCGCGCGTCCGATCCGGCATTCGCGCCGTATCCGCCGGCGCAAGGCATGGGTTACGCGCACGCGGCCGACTACGAGTCGCCGAGCGTCGCGCCGGTGATGCTCGCGAGCACGTTCCCGCCGGAGGCAGGCGCGCCGCTGGCGCGTCCGATGGTCGTCCCGCGAAAGAGCCGCGCGGCGGTGATCGCGATCTGGTCGGCGCTGCTGCTCGTGATCAGCGTCGCGGGCGGCGCCGCCTTCGTGCTCGGCGTTCGCAACGGCACGTACGCGCAGCTCCGCGATCGCGCGAAGTCCGTCGCGGCAGGGACGAAGCACGCGCCGGTCGCCGCCGCGTCGGCGACGACCGCTCCGCCTCCGCCTGCACCTGCGCCTGTTCCTCCGCCTCGCGTCGCATCGCCGTCGCCGTCGCCGTCGCCTTCACCCGCGCCGATGCCCACGGTCTCGATCGATTCGCTGCCGAAGTCGCCGATCGCCGCCGACAGCTCGCTCGTGACGTTCCCTGCGTACGCGCAAGGTCATCGCGTGTTCCTCGACGGTCGCGTCATCACGGTGGCCGACGGCACGCCCACGCCGATCAAGTGCGGTCGTCACATGCTGAAGATCGGCTCGGCGCGGAAGCCGCGCGTCCTCGACTTCGCGTGCGGTCGCGAAGTCATCGTGCAGTGAGCACGTCGTAGCGAGCTCGCCTCGTTCGCGTACTTCGCCTACTTCGCGCGGCCGACGAAGCCCGCGCTGAAGTGCTGCACCCTCGCGATCATCGTCGTGCCCTCGACGCGTCCGCCGAGATCCTTGAACGTCGGATCCGCGCCGGTCGACCAGAAGAGCGTGCCGCCCTTGCCGTCTTCACGGCGTTCGTCGCGGCCGTGCCGCCGTTCGAAGTGCCGTTGTCGGACGACGTAGACGAGCTGCTGCACGCGCCGAGCGCCGTGACGTGCAGAGCGGCATACAAGACAAGAAAACGCATCGCGCCAGCGTAGCCCATGCGGGTCGCCGCGCTCGCGTCCGTGATGCTCTACTCCTGTTCGAGCTTCCAGCCGCAGCCCTCGGCGGCGCGCTTCTTCAGCGTATCGGGCGTGACGTTGCACGCATCGTTGCTCGGGAAGCTCCTCTTCGTGGTGCCGCTCTCGATGCACGCGCAGCTCACGCCGCCGCCGGCGGGCTTGCACTCGATGCGGTCGGTGCCGCCCGCGCACAGGTCGTACGTCGCGGCGCAGCTCGCGCCGGTGTTCTCCGTGCTCGTCGCGCAGACGATCTCCTCGTTCGGCTTGCAGCCGGGCGCCGCTGCGACGAGCGCGGCCGTCGCGAGCGCTGCCAACGCAGCCACGATGCGGAGCGCGATCGTCATTCGCGCGAGTATACGTGCGTCGCCGCCGGGCTACACTCGAGCTGATGACGGACGCCGACGAGGACGACGACTGGATCGAGGTGCGCCGCTTCGACGACGCGATCGGCGCGACGATGATCCGCGATTTTCTGCTCGATCACGACGTGCGTGTCGCCATCCGCGGCAACCCGCAGGCGACGCGCATGACGTGGTCGCAGACGTCCGACAACCTGCGGATCGTCGTTGCGCCTGCCGATCTCGAGAAGGCCCGCGAGGCGCTCGCCGCGATGAGCGCCGGCGACACGCATCCGTTCCGCGGGCCCGCGCCGATCGCCGACGACACGGACACGGAGGAGAGGTTCGAGAAGGCACGCAGCGGTCTCGGCGCGGCGATGCTCGCGGTCTTCGTGCCGATCGGCGCCGGGCACTTCTATGCGCGACACGGCGCGGCGGGCACGATCCTCTGCCTCGGGATGGTGGGCGCGGTGCTCGGCTCGGTCCTCTTCGGACACCCCGAGCTCTTTCGCGCGTGGATGATCCTCATCGCGCTCGACGCCGTGACGTCGTTTTTCGCGGTGCGCCGTCACAACCAGAAACGGATCCCGCCCGACAGCGTGCAGCGCCAGTGGGCGATGGGCGGCGTGATCGCGGCCTACGCGCTCGCGTGGCTCATGGCTTGAAGTCGACGACCACGTTGTCGACGTTCAGCGTTTTCGCGGGCTGGTTCGAGCCGCTGTAATAGACGCCGTACAGGGCATCGACCGCGGTGACGGCTGACGGCGGGACGAAGGCGAGCGGCGCGGTCGCGACCTCGAAGCCGTCGATGAAGAACGAGACGGTCGGTGCAGCACCGGCGAGCGAGCCGGAGAAACGGATGTTCACCCACTCCGTTCCTGCCGCGGAGAACGCGTGGGGGATCGTCGCGAGCGTCGCGCCCGTCTCGATACCGTTCGGGCCATGGCCCTCGTACAGGAGGATGTTCTGGTTGCTCGTCGCGACGAGAAAGCCGATCCGCTCCTGCCCGTCGTCGAAGCGGAACTGCGTCAGCTCCGTGTACGCGGCAGCCGTCGCGTCGTTCATCCGCACCGCAAACGCGACGGAGTACGTCGTGAACGGCACGGACGCGAAGCTCTTCTGCATCGACGACGAGAGCTTCCCCGTCGCCGACGTGGCATCGAGCGCGACGTACAGGGAGCCGGTGCCCGAGAGTCCTTGCGTTCGATCGATCGACGGCATCGTGGTGCCGCCGGGAAGCGCGATCGCGGCGAGTGGCCGATCGTCGTCGAAGTCGGCGCAGTAGACGGGAGGCGGCGACAGCGACGCGCAGAAGCCCGCGTCCGAGATCACGTCTGCGCCGGCGTCCGTGGGGACCGATCCGTCGCTCGCGTCGGCGTCGGTGCTGCCTTCTGTCCCGCCCTCGCTGCCCGGCTCCGGCGGCCCGCCGAAGAGGCCGGTCGTCGAGACGATGAAGCTGCACGCCGAGGTCGCCGCGAGGGCGAGCACGAGCAGGCTCGCACGGAGCCAGACCAGGCCTCGGTGGGGGAGCAGCATCGATGCTCAGGTTACCCCACTCTTTCGACGCTCACTCGGCCGTGGTACTGACGCCGCTTCCAATCCTGAACGAGGTTTTTGCCATGTCCGCGACGAACAAGCCTGCCGGCCAGCCGATCACGATGGGCTCTGGGATGAAGCTGAACGTCCCCGACAACCCGATCGTCCCCTTCATCGAGGGCGACGGCACCGGTCGTGACATCTGGCGCGCGAGCGTTCGCGTGATGGATGCCGCGGTCGAGAAGGCCTACGGCGGCAAGAAGAAGATCGCGTGGCTCGAGGTCCTCGCGGGCGAGAAGGCGTTCAAGCAGACGAACAACTGGCTCCCCGACGAGACGGTGGAGGCGTTCCGCACGTACCTCGTCGGCATCAAGGGCCCGCTCACGACGCCGATCGGCGGCGGCATCCGCTCGCTGAACGTCGCGCTCCGCCAGCTGCTCGATCTCTACGTCTGTCTCCGCCCCGTGCGCTGGTTCACGGGCGTGCCGAGCCCGGTGAAGAAGCCGCAGGACGTCGACATGGTGATCTTCCGCGAGAACACCGAGGACATCTACGCGGGCATCGAGTGGGAGGCGAGGTCCGCCGACGCGCAGAAGATGCTCTCGTTCATGCAGAAAGAGTTCCCGAAGGACTACAAGAAGATCCGTTTCCCGCAGTCGGCCGGCCTCGGCATCAAGGCGGTCAGCGAAGAGGGGACGGATCGTCTCGTGCGCGCGGCGATCAAGTACGCGATCGACCTCAAGCGCAAGAGCGTCACGTTCGTCCACAAGGGAAACATCATGAAGTACACCGAAGGTGCCTTCATGAAGTGGGGCTACGCGCTCGCCGAGAAGGAGTTCGCCGACCAGGTCTACACGTGGGGCCAGTGGGAGAAGACCAAGGAAGCGAAGGGCGAGGACGCCGCGAATGCGGAGCAGAAGGAGCAGCTCGGCAAGGGCAAGATCCTGATCAAGGACGCCATCGCCGACATCACGCTGCAGCAGGTGCTCACGCGCGCGAAGGAGTTCGACGTCATCGCGACGCTGAACCTCAACGGCGACTACCTGTCGGACGCGCTCGCGGCGCAGGTCGGCGGCATCGGCATCGCCCCGGGCGGCAACATCAACGGTGTCACCGGCCATGCGATCTTCGAAGCCACCCACGGCACCGCCCCCAAGTACGCCAATCTCGACAAGGTGAACCCCGGCTCCGTGATCTTGTCCGGCGAGATGATGTTCCGCCACATGAAGTGGAACGAAGCCGCCGACCTGGTGGTCAAGGGCATGGACGGCGCGATTGGATCCAGGCGCGTCACCTACGACTTCGCCCGCCTCATGGAAGGCGCCACGGAACTCAAGTGTTCCGAATTCGGCGACGAGATCATCAAGCACATGTAGCTGGCCCTGTCGCTCAGTGCCTTCAAGGAGCTATCGAGCATGAATCGCAAAGTAACCGTAGTGGGCGGCGCCGGCAACGTCGGCGCAACCGTCGCCCGCTGTATCGCTGACAAGGCACTCGCCGACGTCGTCATCGTCGACATCGCCGACCAGAAGGCCGCGGGGATCGCACTCGACATCCTCGAGGCGTGCCCGATCACCGGCTCGGACAGCCGTGTCATCGGCGGCTCGGATTACGCGCAGACGGCGAACTCGGACGTGGTCGTGATCACGTCGGGCGTGCCGCGCAAGCCGGGAATGAGCCGCGACGATCTCCTGAACGTCAACTTCGGGATCATGAAGGCGGTCACCGAGCAGGTGATCAAGTACTCGCCCGACGCCATCATCGTCCCGGTGGCGAACCCGCTCGACGCGATGTGCCAGGCGGTCTACCGCCTGAGCGGCTTCCCGCGTGAGCGCGTCATCGGCATGGCCGGCGTGCTCGATTCGGCCCGCATGCGCACCTTCATCGCGATCGAACTGAACGTGTCGGTCGACAGCGTGCACGCGTTCGTCCTTGGTGGTCATGGCGACACGATGGTGCCGCTGCCGCGGTACTCGACGGTGGCCGGCATTCCGATTACCGAACTCCTGTCGGCCGAACGGATCAAGGCCATCTGCGAGCGCACCGCCAGCGGCGGCGCCGAAATCACCAAGCTGGTTGGCACCAGCGCGTGGTATGCGCCAGGTGCGGCCGCTGCGGAGATGGTCGAGATCATTCTCAAGGACACCAAGAAGATCGTGCCCTGCTCGGTGTTCCTCCAGGGCGAATACGGCATCCGCGACCTCTTCGTCGGCGTGCCGGTGAAGCTCGGCGCGCGTGGCGTGGAGCAGATCATCGAGATCAAGCTCACCGCCGAGGAAGACGCGGCGCTGAAGAAGTCGGCCGGAGCCGTTAAGGAACTCACCGACGTCATCGGCGTCTGAGGGCAACAGGTCCGAGGCAATCGACGGAGCGGGTCACTCGAGGCCCGTTCCGTCGGGCCAGCCGTCGTTTCCGAAACTGTATGAAGCGCATCCTCGTCCTGCTGCTCGCGCTGGCCGGGTCCGTCGCGCTCGCCGGCCAGTCGACGTCGATCGATCCGGCTGCCGTACCGGTGGAGCAGGAGCCCCGTCATCGCCTGGTTTTCGTCAACGAATTCGTCCGCATCATCGACGCGGTGCTGCCTCCGCTCTACGTTTCGCAGAACCATACGCACACGCTCGACAACGTGGCGGTGACCATTCTCTCCGGGATCGCCGGGGCGCAAGGGCAGGCCCGGATCGGCTTCGCGGGCTACTCGCGCGGCGGCTACTCGCACGTCATCACGAACCCGAACACGACGCCCATGCGATTTGTGGCGGTGGAGCTTCGCGCCCCGGATCACGGGGCAGGTGAGGATGTGCCGCAGGAGAATCACAGGACTGTCCTGAGTAACGCCCATGTTCGCATTTCGCGCGTGAAACTCGATGCGGGACGCTCGATCGACGAGCACCAGCACCCCTCCGGGTACATCAGCATCGTCGTGCGCGGGGTGGACGCGCCAGGGACGTGGCGCTGGCACGCGGCCGGCGAGGCCGCGGCCAGGCTCGATGCAGGGAAGCAGCCCCTCGACATCGTCGAAGTGGAACCTCGATAACGTCGATTCGCTGCGGGTCCCCTACTTCATCAGCGTTACTTTCTGCGCGCGCCAGTTCCAGACTTCGCCCACCCAGAGGT
>JAQBQJ010000134.1 GCA_028287065.1 Labilithrix sp.
GCCCCTGCGGCGGCTGAGCCTGCCCCGGCGCCCGCGGCAGCCGAGCCCGGCCCGACCCCGGCGATCAGCATCGGCACGTCGAGCGGCAATCCCGCGACGGACACTCCGGGCGCGGCGTCCGAGGACCCGAAGGCGAAGCCGAAGCCGCGCCCCTGGGCGGGCACGCAGATCTTCGCGACGACCAGCATGACGACGTCGACCGTCTTCAAGGGTCAGACGCAGTACAACGACCCGACGGTCGACAGCTCGATCTGGCTCCAGCCGCGCTTCGCGCTCAGCGACGCGTTCCAGCTCCGCGGCCTGCTCGTCTTCAGCTACGAGTTCACGAACTCGGACGACACCGTCACGAAGAACGAGCCGCGCTTCAGCGACACGACGCTCTCGCTGTTCTACCGGAAGATCCCCGAGATCCCGGGCGGCATCAAGCCGGCGGTCGCCGTCAACCTCGGTCTCCCCACCTCGCCCGAGTCGCGCGCGCGTACGCTCGTCGTCAACCCCGGCGCCACCGTGCAGCTGGTGAAGGCGTTCGAGCACGTCCTCGGCGGCGAGGTCGACATCATCGCGAGCGGCATCTACTCGCACCCGTTCTACCGCAGCACGACGCCCGAGATTCGCGGCAGCGCGCCCTACGCGTTCCAGTGCATCGGCGCGACGACCTGCCAGGATCAGCTGAGCGGCACGTTCAACGTCTCCGACTCGGTCGGCTACTCGCTGATCCTCACCGGTGAGTGGGGCAAGTGGAGCCCGGCGCTCTTCTACCGCGGTACCAGCCAGTGGGCGTACCACGGCTCGGACGTGCAGAACCCGGTCGACGGCACGACGGTCAGCTCGCCCGCCGGCTTCGACCCGACGCACGTTCGCCAGCGCTCGTACTTCAGCGCGTGGCTCGACTACAACGCGAACTCCTGGCTCACGGCCGAAGTCGGCTACTGGCTCGATCGCACGATGCTCGGCGAGGACGGAACGCGCGGTAACCCGTTCTTCGACAGGTACCAGGACATGCGCGTCTACATCGGCGCGAGCTTCAACATCGACAACATCATGAAGCAGCTCGAGGGCGGCCCGGCCGAGGCCGGCATCGTCCGCGCGAAGGCGAAGGGGCCGATCGGCCACTTCTGAGCCTCACCCCCCAGCCCCCTTTCCCGAAGCGGGAGAGGGGGAGCATCGCACCGCTGGACGCGCGCCCTTCTCACGGGCGGCCGTTCGGCGGTTTTCTTTTGTCCGCTTCCCGCCCTCGTTGACTTCTATGCGTATGCATAGAAAATCGATCGAGGAGGGGGAGAACGATCGATGGGAGTGTCGTCTTCGCGCGCGCGCGTGCTCGCGCTGCTGATCGTTCCGTCGCTTGCGGCCTGCGGGGTCTTCCTCGACATCGCCGAGGAGCCTCCGTCCGAGGTCGTCCCGCCCGACGGCGGCCAGGACGGGCAAGCGAGCGCGGAGGGCGGCGTCGAAGGCGCCGCCGACGGCCCGCTGGACCCGTGCGTCGCTGCGGGAGATTGCACGCCGCAGCTCCTCACGAAGCTGAGCGGCGCCGTGAAGCGCCTCGTCGTCTCCGGGAGCTCGCTCTACATCGCCCACGACACGACCGCCGAGCCGCGCGTCGTCCGCGTCGCGGCCGATGCTCCCGCTGCGACGTTCGACCTCGATCCCCATGCGACGGGACCGGACGTCTTCGGCGGCAGCTCGTCGATCGCGGTCGATCCTTCGGGCGCGATCTACTGGGGCACGCCGAACGGTCTGCGCCGTCACGAGGCCGATGCCGGCGCGGACGCCTCGGCCGATGCAGGGATCACGAGCCTGTCGGACCTCGGTGCGCCGGTCTCGGGCGTGCGCATCGCCGACGGCCGACTTCACTTCGCCGTCTTCGGACCGCAAGGCGGCGCCGGCGTGAACACCGGGCATCTCGCGAGCTGCGCGCTGCCCGGTTGCGGCGACGTCCAGGTCTCGGGCTACACGCCGTATCCGCTCGACCTCGTCGCGATCGGCGCGACGCGGTGGTGGCTCGCGACCGACAACAGCTTCCAGAACCTCGCGCTCCGTACGGTCGGCCAGGTGATCCCGGGCGAGCAGCAGTCACCGAGCCGCATGGTGACCGACGGCGCGCTCATCTACTGGTCGACCACCGACGGTCTCCGCATGTTCACGGTCCAGAGCCGCATGCTCGTCGATCTGCTTCCGGTCCCGACGGCGCCGGCGTCACGCGTCAACGGCGTCGCCCTCGATCCGACGGGCTCGCTGTACGTCACGCAGGAATCGAAGGTGAAGCGCTGCACGATCGCGAACGGCAAGTGCACGTTCACGGACGTCGCAACGACGGCGGGCACAGCGGTCGAGATCGCAGCCGACGCCACGACGCTCTACTGGGGCACGACCGACGGCTCGGTGTGGCGGGTAGCGAAGCCGTAAGCGAGAGACTAGAGAATCTTAGCGCTTTCGCGCGTTTCTCAGGCTTCTCGGAGCGCGATCAGCGCGTCGGGTTCTTCGCGAGCTTCGTCGCCAGGTCGTCCAGGAGCGTCGCCTGGTCCGTCGTTGCCGCGCGGCGTGCTTCGGTGACGATCGCCGAGGTATGCGCGTCGTCGACCACGAGCAGCGCGTTCGTCGCCGCCGTGCGGACCTCGCCGCCGTAGGAGAGGTATGCCTTCACGAGCGCGCGCGCCGCGAGCTCGCGCACAGTCGCCTCGTCCGTGCGCGACGCGAGCGTCTTCCACGCCCACGCGTTGCCCGCGACGCCGAGCGCCTTCACCGCGGCCTTCGCGGTCGCCGTGTCGGGATGCGCATCGAGGCGCTTCGCCAGGAGCTTCGTGCCGTCGACGCGGCGCGACGAGCCGACACCCGCGAGCAGGGCCTGAACGCGCTCGCCGTTGGGCGTGGCGGCGTCCGCTGCGTCGAGCGCCGTCACGAGCGCGGTGAACGCCTCGTCGGTGCCGATGCGACCGAGGGCATCCGCCGAAGCGTGCGTCGTGTCGACGTCGCGCTCGCGAAGCGCGATCCGCGCGAGGACCGGGACGGCGCGCGCGTCGCGCACGATGCCGACGGCCTCGATGAGTCCGACGCGCAGCGCATCTCGAGCGCTCGGCGTGAGGTCCGCCGGCGCGTGGCCGTCGAACGCGAGCAGCTCGAGCATCGGCATGAGCGCACGGTTCCCGAGCACCTTGAAGTGCATCGTGAGCGGCGTTCCCTGCCGGCGCGCGCCGGCATCGAGCTCGCCTGCGCGCTTCGCGATGTCGTAGACCTGCCGGAACAGATCCGGCGTCTCGGTCCGCGCCTTCTCGATGTCGGCCTTCAGCGAGGAGCGGCTCTTCGCCGCGAGCTCGCTCGAGTCGACGGCGAGGCCCGCCGCCGAAGCGTCGAACGTCGTCGTCGCCAGCGCGAGCGCCGCGCAAAGGCCCAGGCTCAACTTCATCATGCTCTTTCGGGTGTTCATCGTCCGCTCTCCCACCACTTGGCGGCGGGGATCGCCCGCGTTGCGTTGGTCCCGCAGTGCACTTCACCCATGTTGCGGTGATAGAGGTCCCAGTCTTCCGCCCAGTGAACGGTCACGCCGAACGGCGCGACGCGCTCTTCCATGATCGCCTTGAAGATGTCCTTGCCCGCGATGTCCGGACCGTGCGGATCCGGCGCGACGAAGTGGCCGGGCGCCATGTACAGGCCGTTGACCATGCCAGGCTGATACGCGATCGAGCCCTGCGTGTACGGCATGTGCAGGTACGGGATGCGGATGATCTCCGCGTCCGTGAGGCCCGTCGCGGCCTTGATGATCGCGAGCTGGCCTTGGATCTCGGTGACCGCCTCGGCGCTGGCCTGCATGACCTCGGTGTCGGCGAGGACCTGATCGATCGTGATCTGCGCCGAGTCGTTCTGGCTCCAGTACTTGCCGACGAACATCGGAACGCCGCCGTTGCCCGCCGCGGACTGCGTCTCGAGCATCGTCTTCGCGAGCGCCGGGTCGTTCACGAGCATGACCCAGCCGCGCGCCGAATTCGCCTTGATGAACGAGAGCGTCTCGTCGACGTGTCCGACGAGTAGCCACGACGTGTCGATGTAGAGAGGCTGCTGGACCTTCTGCGCCTCGATCATCTGGAGGAACGTCTTGTCCGGGTAGTACGAGGCGATGTTCCCGCGGAGCACGCGGCCGAGCGGGAAGCTCTCCGTGCCCTTGGTGTACGGCGGGATCGTCTCGAAGTTGCCGAACGAGTTCAGCGTGTCGAACTTGCCGTGTCGTGCGGGGTCGAACTGCTGGATGCCGGCGACGTTCTTCCCGCGGAGCTGCGTGAAGACGACCTTGCCTGCGCTGCGCAGCGGGTTCGTCGCGGAGCTCGGGTTCGACTCGTTCGCCGAGCGGATGTTCACGCGCATCGCGTGCTGCGTTCCGTTCGCGCCCGGCATCGACATGAAGCCGGTCTCGAAGAAGTCCTGCGTCCACTGATCCTGGACGGCGATGCCCTTCGGCGCCGGGACGCCCGCTGCGGTCGCGGCCGTCGCGAGATCCGCGCGCGTGGCCTGGCTGCTCGCCGTGTTGATCTGCGAGACATACGTGCTCTCGGCGGCGGACATATGGTGCGACGTGAGGAGCGGCGCGACGCGCATACGGAGCTTGTCCGTCGTCGCCATGCCCGCGCCTGCGCCGGAGACCGTGAACGTCACGTCGACGAAGCCGTCCCACACCGTGGGGTCGCGAACGATGTCGCGTGCTTCGATCGCCAGCTCGACGCCCGAGCGGAGCTCCGCGGTCGTGAGCTTGCCGTCCTTCGCGAGCACCTCGAACGCCGCGCCCTTCACCTTGAAGAGTCGGACGTTGGCGGCCGCCGTGAACGTGATCGTCCCGGTCGCGCCGTCGGGCGCTGCGGCCCAGGGCTTCGTCTTCAGGCGGGCGAGATCGAGCGCGTCGTCGGTGCCGTTGACGACCTCGTCCGCCGCGTCGTTGCACTTCACGAGGTCGACGTCACTCACGCCCGCCGTCGGGCACTTCTGCTCGTCGTCGTCGATGTTCGCGAGGAACACCGCGCCGTGCTTCGCGTCCCACACGTCCTCGCCGTCGTCGTCCGTCGGGTCGTCGAAGCTGATGACGCCGTCACGGTTCGTGTCGGCGCGGAGATCGATCGCGCTCGTCGCCGGAGGTGTCTTGCCGTCGGGCGGCGTGTCCGTCGAGACAGGCGGCGTCGTCGTCCCGGTCGTTCCCGGGATGCTCGGGTCAGCGGGGTCCGTCGGGATCTCTTCGCTGGTTCCGGAGCCACCGCAGGCGGCAGCCAGGAGGCTCGTGAGGAGCAGGACGTGGTGAAGTCGCTTGCGCTTCATGGAATGGAGCTCCGGGAGAGGGCGAATGGCGCCGGGCGCTGTGCAAGAGCTCGGCCAAGAGAGACGACCGCGATACACGGCCGAGAGAGGGAGGAGAGGAAGAGAGGCCGGCGGATCGTGCATCCGCTGTCACTCCTCCTCTGGAGCCGTCCGTTCTCGCACGGGCCTCTCGGACGGAGATGCCCTCGAACGAGCGCGCACTGTAGCGGCGGGTCCGCGTTCGTCCACGTCTCCCGAACGGCTCATGATCGGAGCCAGATCACCCGCAGTTACCGGCACTTGAGGGCGATAGGCCGCAGGCTCGACGCCGTGCCGCGGATCGGAGTAAGAGGCCGCCATGGACATCACGCGCGAGCTGAAAGCCACCGGCCTCGATCCGCAGAGCCTCGCGAGCGGCGACCTCGTCGCGCGCTCTCCGATCGACGGCAGCGTCACGGCGCGCCTCCATACGACGGACCCGGCGGGCGTCGACGCGGCGATCGGCCGAGCTCACGACGCGTATCTGAAGTGGCGATCGGTGCCGGCGCCTCGCCGCGGAGAGCTCGTTCGGCTCTTCGGCGAGGAGCTCCGCGCGAGCAAGGACGCGCTCGCGGCGCTCGTCACGATCGAAGCCGGGAAGATCGTTCCGGAGGCGCGCGGCGAAGTGCAGGAGATGATCGACATCTGCGATTTCGCCTGCGGTCTCTCGCGCCAGCTCTACGGGTTGTCGATCGCGTCGGAGCGTCCCGGGCATCGCATGGCGGAGACGTGGCATCCGCTCGGCGTCGTCGGGATCATCAGCGCATTCAACTTCCCGGTCGCCGTCTGGGCGTGGAACTTCGCGCTCGCCGTCGTGTGCGGAGACGCGGCGGTGTGGAAGCCGTCGGAGAAGACGCCGCTCACCGCGCTCGCGTGTCAGTCGCTCTTCGAACGCGCATGCGCGCGCTTCGCGCAGTCGGGCACGCCCGCGCCCAGGGGTCTCTCCGAGATCATCCTCGGCGATGCGAAGATCGGCGAGCGGCTCGTCGACGATCGTCGCGTGGCGCTCGTCAGCGCGACCGGCTCAACGCGCATGGGGCGCGCGGTTGCGCCTCGGGTGGCGTCGCGGTTCGGTCGTTCGCTGCTCGAGCTCGGCGGCAACAACGCGATGATCGTCACGCCGTCGGCCGATCTCGATCTCGCGACTCGCGCCGTCCTCTTCAGCGCGGTCGGCACGTGCGGGCAGCGCTGCACGTCGCTGCGCCGGCTCATCGCGCACGAGAGCGTCCGCGCCGAGCTCACGACGCGACTCGAGCGCGCGTACGGCCAGGTGAAGGTCGGTGACCCGCGCGCGGAAGGCACGCTCATCGGCCCGCTCGTCGACGCCGCGTCTTACGAGGCCATGCAGTCGGCGCTCGCGCGCGCGAAGAAGGCGGGCGGCGAGGTGACCGGCGGCGAGCGCATCGACGTCGCCGGATGCGACGGCGGCTACTACGTGCATCCGTCGATCGCGCGCATGCGCGGGCAGGACGAGATCGTCCGCGAGGAGACGTTCGCGCCCATCCTCTACGTCATGGGCTATCGCGAGATGGACGAAGCGATCGCGATGCACAACGACGTGCCGCAGGGCCTTTCGTCGTGCGTGTTCACGAACGACCTCCGCGAGGCCGAGCGGTTCCTCTCGAGCGAGGGTTCGGACTGCGGCATCGCGAACGTGAACATCGGTCCGAGCGGCGCCGAGATCGGCGGCGCGTTCGGCGGCGAGAAGGAGACGGGCGGCGGCCGCGAATCCGGCTCCGACGCGTGGCGCAACTACATGCGCCGCGCGACGAACACGGTGAACTACTCGAAGGATCTGCCGCTCGCGCAGGGGATCGTGTTCGGCTGAAGCGCGCGAGACGAGACTCGAGAAGTCCGAGAAAAGCGCGAATTCTCGTCTCTCTCCCCCGATGTGGGCCGCCCTGCTGATTTGTAGCAAGTAGCCCGGTTTCTCGACTTGGGCGATGATCGAAGCTGGCCCTTCCATGCAGCTTCGTTCGCTCGCTCTCGCGTTCGTCCTCGCGCTCGGTTCGGGTCTCGCGCTCGGCTGCGCAGCGCCGACGGATCAAGGTCCCGTCGCGAGCGGCTCCGACGACATCGTCGATGTCCCGCAGACCGACGTCGAGCGACAGTCGATCGGCAACTGCTGGATCTACGCGCACGCGAGCTGGGTCGAGTCGATGCACAAGGCCGCGACCGGTGAGGACTTCGACACCTCGCAGTCGTACTGGACGTACTGGCACTGGTTCGATCAGATCACCGGCGGCGCCGCGGGGACGATCTCGACCGGCGGCAACTGGCAGACCGCCAACGGCATCGTGAAGAAGTACGGCCTCGTACCCGAGAGCGCGTTCGTGTTCGCGGACACCGCGACCGAGATGTCGACGCGCCAGGCGACGTCGCTCGCGATCATCAACGAGTCCCTCGCGCACGGCACGCTCCAGGCGACCGCGGCGCGCCGCGATCGCGCGCTCGTCCGCAAGGAGCTCGATCGCGCATGGGCGCTCACCGCCGACGTCACGGCCACGCTCGACCGCGTCTTCGGCGCGGACGTCTCGCGCTCCTTCACATCGACCACGTCACGCGCGGACGCGTCCGGCACGCCCATCCAGCGCGCCGAGGACTTCGCCGTCGCGTATCCGAATTCTCCCGGTGCCGCGCCTCTGCAGCGTCGCTTGACGCAGGCGATGACCGACTGGCGACAGGTCTATTATACGGGCAACGATCGCCGCACGTTCCAGGTCCGCGTGCAGCGCGCGCTCCATGCCGCGCAGCCCGTCATCATCACGTGGTTCGTGGACTTCAACGCGCTCGAGAGTCGTGACACGCCGCTGCGTGGTGCATTCAACCTCGCGACGCTCACCGAGCTCGGTCCGGGACGACAGGGCGGACACATGACCGTCCTCGAGGACTACCAGGCGAAGCTCGCCGACGGCCGCGTGCTCGAGGCCGGCAAGACGCTCGACCCCGCGAAACCCGAGGACAAGGCGCTGCTCGACACCGCGCTCATGCCCAGCTCGCAGGTCGAGTTCTTCCGCGTGAAGAACTCGTGGGGCTCGGCGCGCCCCGACCGCGCGTTCGCGCCGGGCATGCCGGGCTATCACGACCTCCATCTCGACTACCTCGACGGCCCGGTGAAGAAATGCACCGAGCGCGACGGAGCCACCGACACGACGAGCTGCCCCACGACGACGACGCCGCTCCAGAACGTGGTGCTCCCGCCGGGCTTCTAGCGCGGAGCTTCACGAGCTCGGCGAGACGCGGCAGACTGGGGCCGTGCAGCGTCCTCTCTCTTTGCTTTTCGGCGTCGTGGTCCTCGTCGCGAGCGGTGTCGGCGCGTGCAGCGATAGCGACACGATCGTGCCGCCGCCTCCCGTGCAGGTCGGCGGCGGTCGTTGCGTCCCGCCGCCTCGATCGACCGACGCGACGATCAAGGTGACCCCCGCGTTCGGCGGTCAGAAGCTCAGCGCGCCGATCGAGCTGATCGCCGGTCCGGGCAACCGCTTCTACGCGCTCGAGCAGAAGGGCCTCGTGCGCGTCCTCGACGCCGCCGGCTCGCCCGCGACTACCGCGCTCGACATCTCCGCGAAGATCACCTCCGGCGGCGAGGCCGGGCTGCTCGGGATCGCGTTCGATCCGAAGTTCGCCGACGACGGCTTCGTCTATCTCGACTTCACTGCGCCCGTCGCGCAGCCGAAGAAGGGCGTCGTGTTCCAGTCGGTCATCGCGCGGTTTCATTCGAACGACGGCGGCCTCACGATCGATCCCGCGTCGGAGAAGCGCATCCTCGTCGTCGATCAGCCGTTCGCGAATCACAACGGCGGGCACATCGCGTTCGGACCGGACGGATTTCTCTACATCTCGCTCGGTGACGGCGGCTCGGGCGGCGATCCGATGCGCAACGGACAGAACAAGGACGTGCTGCTCGGAAAGGTCCTGCGCATCGATCCGAGGGGAGGCGACCCGTACGCGATCCCGCCGTCGAACCCGTTCGCGGCGGGCGGCGGACGCCCGGAGATCTTCGCGTATGGCCTACGCAACACCTGGAAGTTCAGCTTCGACACGGTGAGCGGCGAGCTATGGGCCGGCGACGTCGGCCAGAACAAGTACGAGGAGGTCGACCGGATCGTCCTCGGCGGGAACTACGGCTGGAACACGCGCGAGGGGAAGCACTGCTTCGCGGCCGACACGTGCGCGACGGAGGGCTTCATCGACGGTCTCGTCGAGTACGACCACTCCGAAGGCGTCTCGATCACCGGCGGGTACGTCTATCGCGGCACCAAGATCCCGGGGCTCTTCGGCAAGTTCGTGTACGGCGACTTCGGCAGCGGCCGCATCTGGGCCGTCGAGAAGACGGGACCCGATTCGTTCGCGCCGATGCTCCTCGCGCAGACCGAGCTGAAGATCTCGACGTTCGGTCAAGCGCCCGACGGCGAGCTCTTCGTCGCCGACTACGGCACGGGCGTCATCCACGCGATCGAGCCCGCCGGCACGTCGGTCACGCCGACCGGCCTCGCGGTGAGCCTCGCCGAGACGGGCTGTCTCGATCCGAAGGACGCGACGAAGCCTCCGCCGGGCCTCGTCGGGTACACGGTGAACAGCCCGTTGTGGTCCGACGGCGCGACGAAGGATCGATGGCTCTACCTTCCGGAGGGCACGACGATCGGCGTCATGCCCGACGGCGACTTCGATCTCCCGCCCGGCAGCACCGCCGTGAAGACGTTCTCGATCGGCGGCAAGAAGATCGAGACGCGCCTCTTCGTGCGTTACCCCGACGCGATGTGGGCCGGCTACTCGTACGAGTGGAACGACGATCAGACCGACGCGACGCTGCTCGAAGCCGGAAAGACGAAGCCGCTCCCGGGCGGCACGACATGGACGTTCCCGTCACGCGCCGAGTGCTTCGCGTGCCACACGTCGGTCGCGGGCTTCACGCTCGGCCTCGAGACGAGGCAGCTCGATCGCGACGAAGGTGGAGTGAACCAGCTCGATCGCTTCGCGCCGGTGCTCGACAAGCCGGTCGTCGCGAATGCGCTCGCGCCGCTCCGCGCCGGAGGCGCCGCGGGCGCATCGGACGAGGAGCGCGCGCGCGGCTACCTCCATGCGAACTGCTCGATCTGTCATCGCGAAGGCTATGGAGCCGGTGCCGCGACGATCGATCTGCGGATCGACACGCCGTTCGCCGCCACCAAGACGTGCAACGCCGCGCCCCAAGGCGGTGACCTCGGCGTGAGCGGCTCGAAGATCGTCGCGCCCGGCGATCCCTCGAAATCGACGCTCGCGCTCCGCATGCGCGCGCTCGATCAGAACCGCATGCCGCCGCTCGCGACGCATGTCGTCGACGAGACCGGCGTCTCCGCGATCGAGTCGTGGATCCGCGGCCTGCCGCCGGCGTGTCCCTGAGCTCAGCGAGGACGAGGAGGCGGACCGCCCTTGCGCGGCACGGGCGGCGGGTGCGGCACCGGCACCTTCGGCGATGACGCCTTCTGAAGATCGTCCTCACCGAGCGAGATCGGAGGATCGCTCGGCGGCGACGAGCCTCCGTTCACCGCGACGACCGGCGGAGGCTCCGGCCACTCGAGCGACGAGGGCTTGGCCGGGATCTCCGACTCGTCCCAGGGCTCGCGCTTCATCTCGTGGGCGATCGCCTTCTCGTTCGACATGAGCGTCTGCATCATCGCGGCACGAGCCTCGGCGAGCTTCGGGCTCTCCTCGACCTGTCCCGGCGACCACATGCTCCGCTCTTCCCCCGTGCGCACGCTCGGGATGCTCGGCGGCACGTCGTCGCCGTCGTCTCCGCCGTCGACGGCGGGGATGTCCGGGATCGCGACCGGGAAGCCCGAGTCGTTGTTCGGCTTCGTGACGGGCGGAGCCTCGCTCTGCGCGGCGATCGCCTCCGCGGCGGCGAGCGCGGCCGCATCGCCAGGCACGCTGATCGTGGGATGAGCCTCGGCGAGCTTGTCGTGCTTCGCGGTCGCGGGCTCCGGATTCGAGGCAATGCCGGCAGAAAGTGAGGAGGGCGGTGCAGCGCCACCGGCGCCGGCTGCACCGCCGGAGGAGGCTTTGCTCTCCCCGTTCGGCCCGAGTGACGTGCGTGCGCTCTCCGGCGCCTCGGGCGCGAGGCCCGCCTTGCGTGCGAACTGATCGAGCGCGAAGAGCAGCGCGTCCTGCGCGGTCTTCGCGAGCACGGTGTCCCAGCCGATCGCCGCGATGATGCCCGCGGGCGAGCCGTCACCGCCCTCGTGCAGCTTGCGGATCCACGCGACGATCTGGTCCTTGCTCAGCGTGTCGCAGAGGACGTCGGTGCCTTTCAGCTTGCCGCCGCGGCCCTGCACGTTGAGCAGGAACCACTTGTCGTCGATGAGACCGAGCTCACGCGCGGTCGCGAGCGCCTTCTGGATCGCGACGCCCGTGAGCCGGCCGTGACGCCAGAAGGACCACCACTCGGCGAGCACGATCCAGTCGATGAGGATCTCCGGCGTGATGCCCTCCTCGAAGATCGCCTCGTCGATGTCGCCGGCGACGAGCGCGTCGTGCACGACGAACTTCACCTTCTCGTCGTCGTCCTTCAGCGCCGCCTTCGCGCCGCGGATGCCCCACTTCGCGAGCACGGGCCCGCGAACGTCGTTCGGCATGTGCAGGAAGAGCTGATCCTTCGACTTCTGCTCGTCGTACGGGAAGAAGTGAGACACGAACTCTTTGGAAGTCCGAACGCGTCCGGCCTCCGTCCGGCGATGGTCTTCCATCGACAGACAGAACTTCGTCACCGCTTGATTGCGATCGTTCCTCGGTTTAGCCACCGATTCCTCCCAGCGAGGAAATAAGGCTACACCTACGGAGTGGCCGGCTGCGTGACCATCTTGCGTGTGGGTGCGCTGGCCATGCTTGTAGGACACGGTTGCACGACGCAACGGTCGGCGAGCGATCCCCGCGTCGCGCTCGCGACGCCCGAGCTCACGATCCCGCCGCTCGATGCGGGCACCTACGCCGCTCCCGACGCGCCGGGCAGCGTGCGGTTCGGTCATCCCGTGCCTGGTACGGGCGCAGCGTGGGACGTCTCCGTCCGCGCGAGGAGCCACTCGGAAGATCAGGAGTCGACGTACGAGTCCGACTATCGCGTCGAGGTGCTCGCGGTCGACGGTCCTGCGCCCTCTCGCGTGCGACTCCACTTCACGCGCAACGTCCACGTGTACCAGGGTCAGGAGAAGGCCACGGTCATCGACGGCAGGGAGTACGTCGTCGACGCGCGCGCGCCTCACGTCCGCGATGCGAACGGCAACGCGGCGCCCGAGCCCGAGACCGAGCGCGTGCTCGACGTGTTCCCGGATCTCGGGACGCGCGCTCGCATCGACGAGGTCCTCCCCGACGCCGCCATGAAGGTCGGCGACCGGCGCGACGAGCTCGCCGCCGCGATCCTGCGCGTGATCCATCCGCGCGCGTGGACGCTGGGGTCGGGCACCGCGCTGCTCGCGGACGCGGGAAGGGACCACGCGCGCTTCGCCGTCACGTTGGACGCGACGAGCAGCAGCGGTCTCCACATGCTCCTCACCGGCGACGCGAACGTGCGCCTCCGCGACTCGCGACTCGAAGAGCTCACGCTCGAGGGGCGCTACGAGCAGACCACGAAGGGGCGCACGGATCCGCCGGGCAGCTTCGTGCTCACACGGCGGATCACTTCGGAATCGGAAGCGCGCAGCGCCCGTTGATGCACTGGATCGCCGGCGAGTTGCAGCAGTCGCCGTTGGTCGTGCACTTCTCGAACTCCTGCGCGCACGCAGGGACAGTCGCGGTGCACACGAGCTTGCCGCCCGTGCCCGGACGGCAGAACCCGTCGCAGCACTCGTCGCCGGTCTCGCACGAGTTTCCCTCGGACTTGCACGGATCGACGACCCAGTAGCCGCGCGAGTTGCCGGCGAGCAGCTCCTGCGCAGGGAGATAGAACGCGGGATGGCTCGGATCCGTCCCGGCCGGGGCGTTGAGATCGATCGCGGCGACCCAGAGCTTCTTCGTGGTCGCGGTCGCGGTGAGGTCGTGGAAGCGCGGGTCGCTATAGAACGGATTGATGGTCGCGACGTTTCCATAAAGGCGACGGCTCGTGAACACGACCCACGCGTAGCCGCCCGACGGAACTGGATTCACGGTGGGCTCGTAGTTGAGCGTCGTGTCGTCGCCGTGCGCGGCCGGTCCGGTCGGCAGGTACGACGTGCCCGCGACCTTGCCGTTCAGGTTGTCGAGCGGCTTCGCCGTCTTCGTCTTGAGATCGAGCCACCAGAGCTCTGCGTGCGTGCCGACGTCCGCCTTCGGATCCGGCGGCGCGATGTCGGCGTCGGAGCGCGTACCGCCGTAGTCGCGTCCGTTGAAGCGCGTCTCGAGCTCGAACACGATCCCGTCGTTGGTCGGGAGGAACGAGGGGAAGACCGCGGTGCCCGCCGCCGGCGCGAACAGCTTCGTGATCGGACCGAACTGCTTCTTCGTCTTGTCGAACGTCATCGTGCCGAGCGTCTTCTTGTCGGCGTCGGTCGCGCCGGCGAACATGGTGAAGGCCAGGTTCTTGCCGTCGGGCGAGAACGACGGGTACGCGGCGCTGAAGCCCGCGGGCCAGTTCGTGGTGATCGCGGCCGGCGCTCCCGTCGCGCCCGTGGGCACGCTGTAGAGCCCGTTCGGCGTCATGTTCGAGCCGGCCGCGGTGCTCGAGTCGCCGAGGAACATCGAGCCGTCCGGATAGATCGCCGGCCACGAGAAGTTCGCGGAGGCGGCGGCGGTCGTGATGACGGTCTCGGCGCCGGTCTTCAGATCGTACGCGCTGAACTGGCGCGCGCCGGCCTCGCCGCGCTGTGTGATCAGCACCGAGCCGTTCGCTGCGACCGAGTGACATACGCGGCAATTCGACGAGTCGCCGCTCGCCCCCGCGACGAGCTTCGGATCCGTCGAGCCGCCGGTGATCGACAGCGTGGCCGCGCCGAACTTGCCGTCGCCGCCGACGCCGCCCGTGTAGTTCTTCGCGAGGCGCGTGCCGTACGAGTTGTAATAGACGATGCCCTTGAGCGGCGCCGACGCGACCTTCCACTTCATCGTGAGCGGGCCGTACGCGACCGCGCCCTTCGAGAGGACGAGCGTGACGGTCACGTCCTCGCCGGCGTTCGACGCGAGCAGCTGCTTCCAGGCTTGCTGCGGGATCGGATGATGATCGAACGGCGTCTTCGTCTTCGCGAAGAAGCCCTCGTAGTCGAACGCGTTCTCGCTCAGCTTGATGTAGACCGCGTCGTAGTCGCCCTGCGCGCCGGGCGCCCACTGAAGGAGAGGCGCGAGGATGCCGCGAGGCCACACGGTCTTGTCGTACGGGTAGAGCGTCTTCAGCCCCGCGTCCGCGACCGGCGTTCCCTTCAACGTCGCGATCACGCCGGCACCGACCGCCGCGCCCGGACCTTCGCCGCCGACACCGCCGTTGCCGCCCGAGCCTCCGCCGTCGGGAGCGCCGGCATCGACGACGGTGCCGCCGTTGTCCGTGACCTTCACCTTCACGGTGATGCTCGTGCTCGCGGTCTTGCCGTTGCGCGCCGCGGTGATCGTCGCCTTCCCGCCCACGGTGCCCGATGCGGTGAAGAGCCCGGTGGTGAGACCCACGCTGCCGATCTCACCGCGATCGATCGTGAACGACGCCGGCACCTCGACGCCGCCCGTCGTGATCGCCTTGAACTGCACCGTGGGCGCGGGCTGTCCGGTCGTGAACGTGACGACCTGATCGAGCGGGGCGATCGTGAACGCTTGCGCGTCCGGATCGATCGCGCTGTCGCCGCCGAGGATCGGAGGATCGCCGCTCGACGACGTGTTTCCGCTGTCGCCCGTCGTGACGTCGCCGAAATCGGAGCTCACCGCGTCCGAACCGCACGCAACGACGAGCGCGACGCCCGAGAGCCCAAAGGCCAGCAGCGCATACAATTTCCGCATCAAAACCAGAATATCTAAGGCGGCGAGATATAGCGATCGAACAGGTCCAGGATCTGCCGCCGCGCGAAGAGGAACTCGAGGCAACCGAGGACGAGGAACGGGCCCATCGGGAGGCGCATCTGTCCTACCCCCCCTAGCCCCCCTAGCCCCGCATCCTTCACTCCGCCGGTTGCTACATCCGCCGCCATCGGATCGTCGCCGAGCGCGGCGCGGGCCTCTTCGTCGCCGGCCTCGGCCTGAGCGCGGAGCGCGGCGATCTCGGCCTTCACGCTCGCGGGCACCGCGAAGGACAGGCCGAAGACGCGCATGATTGCAGCGCAGAGCGCCGACTGCATCGCACCTGCGAACACCACGAAGATCGCTCCGGGCGCGCCGAGCCACGCGCCGGCGAAGATCGCGAGCTTCGCGTCACCCAGCCCCATGCCGCTATGCCCACGAAGGCGTTTGTAGAGCGCGAACGGCAGGTAGGTGAGCGCGAGCCCGACCGCGATGCCCGTCAGCGACCCGATGAGACCGGTCGAACGCCACCACGCCGTCGCGACGGCGAGGACCCCGCCGCCGAGCGTGAGCTCGTTCGGCAGGATCATGTGCTCGATGTCGACGGCCGCGGCCGCCACGAGCATGAGCGCGAGCGCGAAGTTGACGAAGAAGTAGAACGCCGCCCGCTCGACCGAAACGGTCGGTGCCGTCATGAGCAGCTGCGCGAGCCCTGCGCCGATCGCCGTCGACACGAGCGCGAGCGCCGCATTGCGCTTCGTGCGCGCCGCCCCGGTGACGAGCAGCTCGATGTCGTAGCGACGCGGAAGCACGTCCGCGAGCCGAGCCGCGACGACGCCGCCGAGAAGACCGACGCCTGCGCCGAGCACGCGCACGACGTTCGGCGACACGATGTCGAAGAGAGCAGGCATCCGCGGCCGATCGTACGCGAACCGTCAGAGGCTTCGAAGATACGCGACGAGCGCCGCGCGATCCGGCGCCGGGAGGTCCGTGCCGAACGCGTGTCCGGCGACCGCGCCCTTTCCGAGCGGGCTCCTCGCGTACGTGGGCTCGAGCCGCGCAGGCGAGAGCACGTCCTCGAGCGTGGGCACCGCGCCGTGATGGAAGTAAGGCGCCGCCGCCGACACGCGAACGAGCGCCGGCGGTCGATACTTGCCGGTGCCTCGCGCGCCTCCGAACGCGAGCGCGCGATCGGTGCCGACACGCTCGGCGGGGATCGGCGGACCGCCGAGCGCCGCGTTCGAATGACATGCCTTGCACTCCGCGGCGAAGAGCTCCTCACCGCGCGGCACGAGCTTCGTCTCGCTCGCGCTCGCGACGGCACGCGCCTCGGGCTCGAGCGAATACAGGAACAGCGCGAGCGCATACGCGAGCTCGCGCGGCGGCCGGATCTTCTGGTGGTTCGAGTGGAGGAGCTGCGTCTCCTGCCGGATCGCGAGCACCGTCGGTCCCGCATGCTTGATCGTGCCGGCCTGCGTGAGCGCGCTCTGATGACGAAGTCCCCATAAATCCGGGATCGCGACGGGATCCTCGTCGTCGTCCTCGGTCACGTCGGCACGGCCCGGACCCCACGTCTTCATCCGCCGCGCGAGGTCCGGATCGACCGGCACCAGCGTGTCCGCGTGGTACGCGAGGCGCAACGCTCCATAGTCGAACGCACGGCGCGCGTCGCCGACCACGACGTGCCCGCGATCGTCGACGCTCGCATGGCAGATGGCGCACGTGATGCCGAGCGCGGTCCTGCCTCGCACGTCGCTGAAGAGGCGCACGCCCGGATACGTGCCGTCGGCGGCGGGCTTCACGCCCACGCGCTCGCCGACGTCCGGATGCTCGAGCGCCCAGTTCATGAAGATCTCGACGCGCAGCGGATAGCCGAAGAACACCTCACGTCCGAGCGCGACCCACCCCGCCATCGTCGTCGGACGCTTGCCGTCCCAGAGCCGCGGGGTCGCGGGATCGAGCGCGAGCGGACGATGCGCGCGCAGCTCTCCGGCCATCGCGGTCGTCGCGGGCACCGACTGCGGGTTCCACTCTGGAAGGAGATCCCAGCCCTGCGTCTTCAGCGCATACGCGTCGAGACGTTGGCGCGAGTACGTGTTCTTCGGATTCGCGAGCGACTCGACGAGCGCGTTCCGGCGGAAGTCCGGATCGTCGAGATAGAGCGCGGCCTCGGCGAGCATGCCGGCCTCGGAGAAACGATCCGCGGGAAGCGTCGGAGGAGCGCTCGTTCTCGAGCTCGGCGCGGCGGCCGCCGCATCGGTCGTCGTCGCGAGCGTCTCGTTCGATCGCCGGCAGCCGGTGATCGCCGCCAACGAGCCGAGAAGGACGGCGGCGCCGAGCGCCGTCCACGAACGGATCACGTCGCGACCTGAGGCTCCCGGCTGAGATCCGTCGACTCGAGCACGATCTGCACGCCGTCGATGCGGAGCGTGACGTGCAGCTTGTATCGCGTCGAGTACGCGAGCCTCGTGTCGCTGCCGCTCAAGGTCGACCATGCGGGCGCCGAGAGATCGTAGCTTGCCTTCAGCTCGCCGGCGGGCTTGATCGTCTGATCCCACGCGCTGTACGCGTTGCCGGACCACACCTGCGGCTTCGTCGCCTTCAGCGTGTCGACGATCTTGCCGGTCGCGGCGTCGAGCAGCGTGACGTCGACGACCTCGACCTTCGCGCTCTGCGTGCCGGCGGTCGCGGTGAATGCAATCTGCATGTTCGACTGCTGGCAGAAGGCCCCGCCGCATCCGCCGGGGGCAGGGCTCGACGACGCTCCGCCGTCCGCCGCGGGCCGGGTGCCGGCCTGTGGCGCGCAGTCGGCCGAAGGAGCGAACCCGCCCGCGGCGCCGCCTCCGCACTCGTCGCCGAGCGTGACCGCGGAGATCGTCGCCGTGATCTGCAGGCCCGAGGTGGGGGAGGTGACCTGCGCTTGCTTCTGGGGCTCCGTCGAGCCGGTCGACGAGGTCCCCGCGCTGCACGCGAAGACGGCGATACCGAGGACACCGAGGACCACCGCGCAGAGAACGCTCTTCACCAAGCGCTGGCTCATGCGCGACCCGTGCCAGACGGGCTTTTGCACGATCGCCCTCGAAACAAGCAGGATCGCACGGCTCAAGCTGTGCCATGTCCGGACCGTCCTGTCCGATCGGCCCTGGTCACTCGGCCGATCCCCCCGAGACGTTCTACGATGTGCGTCGACGCCTCCATGGCCGACGCTCCTCCTCCATCGGCACCCGAGCCGCCCTCGTATCTGCTCGAGGGTCGTTACCTCGCCGAGAAGCTCGTTGCACGCGGCGACACCGCGGACGTGTTCTCGGGCTCCGACACGTGGTCGGGCGAGCACGTCGCGATCCGTCTGCTGCGCGCCGATCGGATGGATCGAGCGCCCGCGTTCCGGCGCATGTCGGAGCGGCTGTTCGGAACCGCGTCGGCTCGGCTCCTCCGCGCGATCGCGATGGGCGACGATCGCGACGGCCGTCCGTACCTCGTGGCCGAGCTCCTCATGGGCCGCGACCTCGAGAAGCTCGGACGCGTGCGCTGGGAAGTGGCCTGCGAGATCACGCGTCAGGCCGCAGCGGCCATCGCCGAGATGCACCTGCACGGCCTCCATCACGGCGCCCTCCGTGCATCGACGTTCTTCGTGGCCGCCGCGAACGTCGGCGGCTCGCGCGTGAAGCTGCTCGATCTCGGCACCGGCGATCGCACCGCGACGGCGGCGAAGGACGTGCGCGCGCTCGTCGCGATCCTCCATCGCTTGCTCGTCGGACGACCGCCTCTCCCCGCGAAGGTCCGTCCTACGCGGCTCCTCACGAACGTCGCCGGCGCGCCGCCCGCGCTCGAAGCGTCGCTCGGTCGATGGCTCGCGAGCGAAGGAGAAGGCATCGCCGCGGCCGACGTCGCGAACGAGCTGAAGGCGATCATCGACGCGGCCAACAGCGAGTTCTGGTCCGGCGGTCCGACGAGCTCCGGTGCTCACGAGCTGCCGCGGCCCTCGATGATCTCGATGGCCGATCCCGACGACGACGAAGACTGAGCGATCAGCGATCGTCGCGGTCGGCGATCACCGCACGCGCGCGCTCGACGAGCCGTGCCGCGCTCCACGGCTCCTCGGGCACCCACCTGCGTCCGTACACGAGATAGTGGCCGGTCCGGAGATCGCACGGGAGGTTCGCCTCGATCGGGTAGTAGCGGTTGTGCGCCTCGACGAGCTGGTTCATGCGCTTGACGTCGATCGTCGCCGCCCTGTCGTGGAGCGCGCGCGTCACGAGCTCTTCACGGTCCGGCCGCTGGCCGTGCTTCGCGACGAGCGCATCGTGCAACGTAACGAGCATGCGTACGTGCCGCTCTTCGAGGTCCTCGAGGTGCTTCTTGCGCGTCGCATACGCCGGCGCACCGATGGCGATCGCGCGGATCCGGTCGTTGACCGACAGCGTGAAGTTGCGCGGCGGGTCGGCGCTGTTGAAGGCGCTCTTCGGGGCCCTTGCGTCGTCGGAGTCGCTCACGGCGCTGAAAGTAGGGCGCGATCCGCGGCTCGGCAAGCGCGACCGGACGCCCGCGATCGACCGAAAAGTTGCCCAAAATCGCTGCGGCGAGCACCTTCGCCGCCATGCGTATGGGGAACCTCGATCGAAGGAACGCTCCGGCTCAGACCTCGTGCGTCGTCTGCGGGACGACGGATGCACGGCTGCTCTCCACGACCACCCTCGGGGACGGCGGACGCGTCGTCGTCTGCGGCTCGCACAAGGTCGCGCACCGTCGCGCCGAGCGCATCGCGAGCTCCGTCGACGAGCTACGCCTGCTGCTGTGCGATCGTCGCGTCGCCAACGGCTGAGGGCCGCGACGCCGATCGGCGCTGCTTGGTGAACCGATCGAGCGCCAGGTAGATCACGGGCGTCGTGAACAGGGTGAGCGCCTGCGAGAAGAGCAGGCCGCCCACGATCGCGATGCCGAGCGGACGTCGCAGCTCCGAGCCCACGCCGCCTCCGATCGCGAGCGGCACCGCGCCGAGCATCGCTGCGAGCGTCGTCATGAGGATCGGGCGGAAGCGCAGCAGGCACGCCTTCGTGATGGCGGCCTCGGGTGACAGGCCCTCCTCGCGCTCGGCCTCGATCGCGAAGTCGATCATCATGATCGCGTTCTTCTTCACGATGCCGATGAGCAGGATGATCCCGATGAGTGCAATGACGCTCAGCTCCGTCTTGAACAGGAGCAACGCGAGCAGCGCGCCGACGCCCGCGGAGGGAAGCGTGGACAGGATCGTGATCGGATGGATGGTGCTCTCGTAGAGCATCCCGAGCACGATGTAGACCGTGACGAGCGCGGCGAGCACGAGCATCGGCTCGCTCGCGAGCGATGCCTTGAAGGCCTGCGCGGTGCCCTGGAAATCTGCATGGATCGACGCGGGCATGCCGATCTCGAGCTCGGCGCGATGGATGGCGTCGACGGCCTCGCCGAGCGACACGCCGGGCGCGAGATTGAACGAGAGCGTTGTCGCGGGGAACTGACCTTGATGGCTGATCGAGAGCGCCGTCGCTGCGATGCTCTTCTTCGTCAGCGCATCGAAGGGCACCATCCCGCCGTCGGCCGACCGCACGTAAAGACGGTCGACGGACTCGGGACCGCCGACGAGGTCGGGCTTCATCTCGAGGACCACGCGATACTGGTTCATCGCCGCGTACGTCGTCGCGACCTGACGCTGGCCGAACGCGTCGTAGAGCGTCGCGTCGACTTGCTGCGGCGTCACGCCGAGCCGTGAGGCGGAGTCGCGATCGAGATCGAGACGCAGCTCGAGCCCGGAGGTCTGCTGATCGGAGTTCACGTCCTTCAGCTGCGGCACCTTGCGGAGGCGCTCGAGCACCTTGGGTCCCCACGTGCGGAGCTCTTGGAGGTCCGCGTCCTGCAGTGTGTACTGGTACTGCGTGCGCGCCGAGCGACCGCCGACGCGGACGTCCTGCGTCGCCTGGAGGAACAGCGTGAGCCCCTCGACCTGCGCGAGCTTGGGCCTCAGGCGGGCGATGATCGCGTCCGCGTTCGGGCGCTTGCCCGTCTTCAGATCGACGAACATGGTCCCTGTATTTCCGGTGTTTCCGGAGCCGGCGCCCACGAACGACACGACGTGCGCGACGTCCGGATCGGCGCCCACGATGGCGAGCACGCGCTCCTGGCGCGCGCGCATCGCAGGGAACGAGATGTCCTGCGGCGCCTCCGAGAAGCCCATGATCATGCCGACGTCCTGCTGGGGGAAGAGTCCCTTCGGAACGACGATGTAGAGCGCGACGGTGCCGGCGATCGTCGCCATCGTGAGAGCGCCGACGAGCTTCCGGCGGCGCAGCACCCACGCGAGCGCACGCTCGTAGCCGCGGAGGATGCTCGCGAGGACCCACTCCGTGCCGCGGTGCAGGCGGCCGTGCGGTCCGTGATCGGGCTTCAGGAGCCGCGAGCACATCATGGGCGTGAGCGTGAGCGACACGACCGCGGACACGGCGATCGCGATGCTCAACGTCATCGCGAACTCGCGGAAGAGACGCCCGACGATGCCGCCCATGAGCAGGATCGGGATGAACACGGCGAGCAGCGAGGCCGTGATCGAGACGATCGTGAAGCCGATCTGCTTCGCGCCCTCGAGCGCGGCCTCGCGCGGGGGACGGCCGGCCTCGACCAGCCGCGCGACGTTCTCCGTCACGACGATCGCGTCGTCGACGACGAAGCCCGTCGCGATGGTGAGCGCCATCAGCGACAGGTTGTCGAGGCTGTAGTCGAGCAGGTACATCACCGCGAACGTGCCCACGAGCGACAGCGGTACCGCCACGCTCGGGATCAACGTCGCCCGGAACGACCGCAGGAACACGAAGACCACGAGCACGACGAGCGCGAGGCTGATGAGGAGCGTGTACTCGACGTCGGCGACCGAGGCGCGGATGCTCTGCGTGCGATCGAGCGCGATGTCCACCTTGATGGCCGGCGAGATGGACGTCGCGATCGAGGGCAAGAGCGCCTTTATCCGATCGTTCGTCGCGACGATGTTCGCGCCGGGCTGCCGGCGGATGATCATGAGGACGGACCGGACGCCGTTCGTCCACGCCGCAACGCGCTCGTTCTCGACGGACTCGAAGACGTGCGCGACGTCGCCGAGGTGCACGACCGCGCCGTTGTTCTGCGCGATGACGACCTTCTCGAACGACTTCGGGCCGAAGAGCTGATCGTTCGCGCCGATGGTGCGTGCCCTCACGTCGCCGGAGAGAGAGCCCTTCGGCGAGTCGACCGTGGCCTGCGCGAGCGCAGTCCGGACGTCCTCCATCGTGAGGCCGATGCCCGCGAGGATCTGCGGATCGACCTGCACGCGCACGGCCGGCTGCTGCGACCCTCCGACCGTGACCTGTCCGACGCCCGAGACCTGCGAGATGCGCTGCGCGAGGATCGTGGTCGCAGCGTCGGCGATCTGACCGATAGGCACGACGTCGCTCGTGAGCGAAAGGATCATGATCGGCGCGTCGGCCGGATTCACCTTGCGATACGAAGGTCGCGACGGCAGATCTGCCGGGAGCTCGCCGCCGGCGGCGTTGATCGCGGCTTGCACGTCGCGCGCTGCGCTCTCGACGTCACGATCGAGATCGAACTGCATCGTGATGTTCGTCGTGCCGAGCGCGCTCGTCGAGGTGATCTCCGCGACGCCCGCGATCCGTCCGAAGCGACGCTCGAGCGGCGTCGCCACGGCCGAGGCCATCGTCTCGGGGCTCGCGCCGGGGAGATTGGCGCTGACCTGGATCGTCGGGAAATCGACGCGCGGGAGCGGCGCGACCGGGAGCAGCACGTACGAGAGCATGCCTGCGATGAGCACGGCGGCGGCGAGGAGCACCGTCGCGATCGGCCTCCGGACGAACGGCGCCGAGACGTTCACTCGGCCTCTCCCGGTTGCTCCGCTCCCTCGAGCGGCACCGCGCGCCGGCGTCCGATGCTCTTCAGCCAGCGGCCGAGGCGCTCCATGTAGAGGTAGATGACGGGCGTCGTGTAGAGCGTCAGGATTTGCGAAACGATCAGGCCGCCGACGATCGTGATGCCGAGCGGCCGCCGCAGCTCCGCGCCGGCGCCGCTGCCGATGGCGAGAGGCACGCCGCCGAGCAGCGCGGCCATCGTGGTCATCATGATCGGACGGAAGCGCAGGAGACAGGCCTTGTGGATCGCGTCGCGCGGTGACAGGCCTTCTTCGCGTTCGGCCTCGACCGCGAAGTCGATCATCATGATCGCGTTCTTCTTCACGATGCCTATGAGCAGCACGATGCCGATGAGCGCGATGACCGTGAAGTCCGTGCGCGTCGCGATGAGCGCGAGCAGCGCGCCGACGCCGGCGGAGGGCAGCGTCGAGAGGATCGTGATCGGATGGATCGTGCTCTCGTAGAGGATGCCGAGCACGATGTAGACGGTGATGAGCGCCGCGAGGACGAGCGCCGGCTCGCTCGCGAGCGACTCGCGGAACGCCTGCGCGGTGCCCTGGAATCCGCTGTGCAGGCCCGGAGGCGCACCGAGCTGCGTCATCGCGTTGTTCGTCGCCTCGACCGCGTCGCCGAGCGACGCATGCGGCCCGACGTCGAACGAGATCGTGACCGACGAGAACTGTCCCTGGTGGTTCACGACGAGCGGCGCGGCGGTCTCCGCCACGTGCACGAACGTGGAGAGCGGCACCTGCACGCCTGCCGTCCCGCGCACGTACAGCTGCTCGAGCGCGCGCTGGTCCTTCTGCATCCCGGGCTTCACCTCGAGCACGACGCGATAGAGGTTCAGCTGCGTGAAGATGGTCGAGACCTGCCGCTGCCCGAACGCGTCGTAGAGCACGTCGTCGATCGCCTGCGTCGAGACGCCGAGCCGCGAGGCGGTGTCGCGATCGATCGTGACCGCCACGCCGAGGCCCGATTCCTGGAAGTCGCTCGTGACGTCGCGCAGCTCGGGCAGCGCGCGCAGGGCGTCGATGACCTTCGGCGCCCACTCCGCGAGCTCCTGGGGATCGGCGTCTTCGATCGTGAACTGATACGGCGTGCGGCTCGCGCGCACGTCGATCTGGAGGTCCTGGACCGACTGCAGGTACGTGGTGACGCCCGGGATCTGCGCGAGCTTCGGCTTCAGCCTCGCCATGATCGTGTCGGCGTCGGCGTCGCGCTCCTTGTGCGGCGCGAGCGTGATCGACATGCGACCCGTGTTGAGCGTCGCGTTCGTGCCGTCCGCGCCGATGAACGACGCGACGCTCGCGACCCCGCGCTCGGCCCTGATGACGTCCGCGACGGAGCGCTGGAGGTCCATCATGCGCGTGAACGACACGTCCGCCGGGGCCTCCGTGACCGCGATCACGAGCCCGGTGTCCTCCTGCGGGAAGAAGCCCTTCGGCACCACCCATGCGAGGACGGCGGTGAACGCGACGGTGCCGAGCGTCACGAGCAGCGTCGTGCGCGCATGGTCGAGGACCCAGCGCAGCCCCCGGTCGTAGATGCTCAGCATCCCTTCGAAGCCGCGCTCCGAGAGCTTGTACAGGCGACCGCGCTCTTCGGCCTTCGGCTCGGGGCGGAGGAGATGACCGCTCATCATCGCGGTGAGCGTCAGCGAGAGCAGCGCGGACACGACGATCGCCGCGGCGAGCGTGACGGCGAACTCGCGAAAGAGTCGCCCTATCAAGCCGGTCATGAACAGCAGCGGGATCAGCACCGCGACGAGCGAAACCGTGAGCGACACGATCGTGAAGCCGATCTGCTTCGCGCCCTTGAGCGCCGCGGCCATCGGCTCCTCGCCGTGCTCGATGTAACGCGCGATGTTCTCGATCATGACGATGGCGTCGTCGACGACGAAGCCCGTCGCGATCGTGAGCGCCATGAGGGACAGGTTGTTCAGGCTGTACCCGAGCAGGTACATGATGCCGAACGTGCCCACGAGCGAGAGCGGCACTGCGACGCTCGGGATGATCGTCGCGCGTACGTTGCGGAGGAACGCGAAGATCACCAGCACGACGAGGCCGATCGTGATCGCGAGGGTGATCTCGACGTCCTCGACCGAGGCGCGCACCGTCTCGGTGCGGTCGCTGAGGATGGTCACGTCGATGCTCTGCGGGAGCGACGCCTTCAGCTGCGGCAGGAGGGCCTTCACGCGATCGGCGACCTGGATGACGTTCGCGCCGGGCTGCCGCTGGACGTTGACGATGATCGCGCGGCCGCCATTGGCCCACGCCGCGAGCTGATCGTTCTCGACGCCGTCGATGACGTCTCCGACCTCGCCGAGCCGCACCGGCGAGCCGTTGCGGTACGCGACCACGATGGGCCGGAAGGCCTTCGCGCTCGTGAGCTGGTCGTTCGTCGCGATCGTGTAGTCCTGACGCGCGCCGTCGATGTTGCCCTTCGCTTGATTGACGTTCGCGGCGACGAGGGCGAGACGCACGTCGTCGATCGACAGCCCCGTGCCGGCGAGCGCCGCGGGATCGACCTGCACGCGGACGGCGGGCTTCTGGCTTCCGTTGAGCGTCACGAGGCCGACGCCGGCGACCTGCGAGATCTTCTGCGCGAGCACCGAGTCCGCGGTGTCGTTGACCTGCGTGAGCGGAAGAGACGGAGACGACACGCTCAGCGTGAGCACCGGCGCATCGGCTGGGTTGCTCTTGCTGTACGTCGGCGGCGTGGGGAGCGTGCGTGGCAGGAGGTTCGACGCCGCGTTGATCGCGGCCTGCACGTCCTGCTCGGCGGCATCGATGCTGCGCTCGAGCGTGAACTGCAGCGTGACCTGCGAGTTGCCGAAGCTCGACACGCTCGTCATCTGCGAGAGCGACGGCATCTGACCGAACTGCCGCTCGAGCGGCGTCGTGACCGACTCCGCCATCGTCTGCGCGCTCGCGCCGGGCAGGTACGTCGAGACGACGATGGTCGGATAATCGACCTGCGGGAGCGCCGCGACCGGGAGCTGCCGGAACGCGACGATCCCCGCCAAAAAGAGGCCGATCATCAGCAGCGTCGTCGCAACCGGACGACGGATGAACGGCTCCGAGATGCTCACGGCTGCGCCTTCGCGGTCGTCTGTCCGGCGGGCCTCGGCGCGACGCGCGTGCCCGGGCGGAGCTGGTTCTGTCCGTCCGTGACGACCGCGTCGCCCTCCTGGATGCCCTTCGCGATCACGGCGACGTCGCCTTCGATCGACCCCACCTCGATGGCGCGCGTCGTGACCGTCTTGTCCGGCGCGACGACGTAGGCGAACGTCCCGCTCGGCCCGCGCTGGATCGCCGAGGCCGGCACCACGAGCGCGTCGTGCAACGTGGTGAGGTGCATGCGCGCCTTGACGAACCCGTTCGGCCAGAGCACGTGCTCGGGGTTCGGGAGCACGGCCTTCAGCCGGATCGTCGCGGTCTGCGCGTTGACCTGGTTGTCGACGAGCG
The DNA here is from genome assembly GCA_028287065.1 of Labilithrix sp. Taxonomy (GTDB): domain Bacteria; phylum Myxococcota_A; class Polyangia; order Polyangiales; family Polyangiaceae; genus Labilithrix. The sequence continues at coordinate 26,627 of JAQBQJ010000134.1, forward strand.
CGAGCTCTCCGGTCCCGAGCTTCTGGATGCCGTCGCGCGCGTACGCCTCGACGGCGACCTTGCCGTCCTTCATCGCGCGCTGCACGCGCGGCAGATCGTCCTGCGGGAGCGTGAACACGACCGCGATCGGATCCATCTGCGTGATGAGCACGATGCCGTTCGCGTCGCTCACGTGGACGAGGTTGCCGGGATCGACCTGCCGCAGGCCGGTCACGCCGTCGATCGGGGATTTGATGCGCGCGTAGTCGAGCTGGAGCCGCGCGTTCTCGACCTGCGCGCGATCGGCGCGAATGGCGGCCTCGAGCTGATCGACCGCGGTGCGTTGATCGTCGACCTGCTGCTGCGGGATCAGGTTGCCCTTTCGGAGCGTCTCGTAGCGTTCGAGATTCAGCTTCCCGTTGCTGAGCTGCGCTTCGTCGCGCGCCACCGCGGCTTCGGCGGTATGGAGCTGGATCGTGAAGGGCCGAGGATCGACGAGCGCGATCACTTCGCCCTTCTTCACCGCCTGACCCTCGGTGAAGAGGACGCGATCGAGCCGGCCGTCGACCTGCGTCTTGACGGTGACGGTCGCGAGCGGCGTGACGGTCCCGAGGCCCTCGAGGAGCACGGGCACGTCCTTGCGTGCGGCGATCGCCGTGCCGACGGGGACGACGCGTTCGCCTCCCGCGCTGCCTGCCGGCGCGCCCCCGCCGGCAGCTCCTGCGGCGCTCGATCCCGCAGCCGGGGTGCGCTGCGCGTTGGCGCGCGCGCTCTGTCCGCGAAGGAACAGCGCGAAGCCGATCAAGAACGCTACGCCGATGGCGGCGAGCACGAATCGCGTCGTTCGTTTCATCGTTGCCCGAGCGCGGCGAGGAGATCCGCGCGTGCTGTGGAGAGTCGAAACTGTGCCTGCACGACCTGCGCGGCTGCCGTGGTGAGGGCGACCTGCGCGTCACCGAGCTCGATGATGCTGCCGACGCCCGAGGCGTAGCGCCCCTCGGCGAGGCGAAGGCGCTCGCGCGCGTTCGTGAGCGCCTCGCCCGCTGCGACCTGCGAGGCCTTGGCCGCACGGATGTCGAGCTGCGCCTGCTGCACGTCGACGCGGATTTGCAGCTTCTGCGTGTCGGTCTGCGCCCGCGTCGCGTCGGCGTTCGCCTCCGCTTCTCGCACCTGGCCGTGGGTGAGCCCGCCCTGGAAGATCGGCCAATTGAGGTTCACGCCGACGCTCCACGCGGGACCCAGATCGCCGAGATCGGTGCCCGTCTCGGAGGCGCCCGCCGATGCTGTGAGCGCTGGCCCGTACTGACCGCGGTACGCTTTCGCACTCAGCTGGTACGCCTCACGTTGCTTGTCGAGGGCGAGGAGCTCGGGCCGCGCGGCGAACGCGCGAGCGACGAGGCGATCGGTCGCGAGGTCCTCGCCGTCGATCGGCGGGAGCTCGTCGTCCGCGACCTCGTAGTCGCTCGCGCCGCCGAGCCCGATGGCGCGCGAGAGCTGCGCCTTCGCGACGGCATAGGCGTTCTCCGCGTCGATGACCTGCAGTCGGCTGTTCGCGACGTCCGTGCGTGCCTGCGCGAGGTCGATCTCCGGCCGCGTGCCGACGCCGACGAAGCCCTCGATCTGCGTCAGATGCTGCTGGAAGTTCTGGAGCGAGCCGCGCGCAACGCCGATGAGCGCCTTCTGCGCGCGCGCCGTGAAGTACGAACGACGGACGTCGACGAGGACGTTCTGCGACGCGGTCTTCTCGTTGGCGCTCGCGGCGTCGACGAGCCGGCTCGCGGCGCGCGAGCGGTTGTACGTCGCGCCGAAGTCCCAGAGGAGCTGCGTCGCGCTTCCGCCGAACGTGAAGACGTCGATCCCGCTCGTGCCCGACGGAGTGATGGCGGACGGTGCTCCGCCGACGGTCGTGGTCGCCGTGCCGCTGCGCCCACCGACGCCCGCGCTGCGGATCCGCTGGTACGACGCCACGGCGGTGAGCTGCGGGAACAGCCCGGCGCGCGCCTGCGTCGCTCGCCCTCCGGCCGCGTTCGTCTGCGCTCGAGCTTGCTGGATGGTGGGCTGGTTCTTGAGCGCCGTGGCCACCGCGTCGTCGAGTCGCAGCACGCGCGCGTTCGTGGTCGCGTCGGGCACGCTTGCCGCCTGCAGCAAGACGGGGAGGACGACGACGGCGAGCGGAGGAAACATGAGCCCGCCGGCTCGCTTCGCAACAAGCAAGCCAGCGCATGCGAGCGCGCGTCTCCGGCGTTTGTCGGGTACGACGGTGTTCTCGTTCGGAACAGGTGTTCTGGAATCGAACGCGGCCGTCCGGCGAAGCGCGCGAAATCGCGCTATTCCAGGCGGGTTCGAGTGGGAATCAGTCTTGCTCGAGCAGATCCGCGAAGTCCATGAACCCTCTCATCCGGTACCGGCTGCTCACCATCCTCCTCTTGGGTGTGCTCACGTCGGCGCTCTCGGTCGTCGCGCTCGTGCAGCTCCTGACGACGAGCACGGCGCAGCGTGTGGAGCGTGCCCGCGACTCCGTCGTCGAAGAGGTCGACCGTCTCTCGCGCGCGCCGTCGGAGCTGTCGGAGCCCTCTCGCTCGACGCTCATCGCGATGCGCGGCGGAGTGTGGACGGCCGATACGACCCCGCCGTCGTTGCCCGCGCCGCTCGTCGAGGCGGTGCGCAGCGTCGTCGCGAAGGGCCGCGCCGAGAGCGGACATGCCGTGCTCGAAACGGCAGCGCAGGGCGGAGGTACCCTCGTGGTCGCTGCGCGTCGCGTCGCCGATCCGGCGGCGCACGGCCTTCCCGACGATACCGTGGTGTTCGTGGCGTTCACCGTGCGCCCGCTTCCGTCGCTCAAGACCTGGCAGAAGATCGTCGCGCTGCTCGCGGCCGCGACGGTGCTGCTCGTCGGCACGGCGCTCTACTCGGTCGTGACCGTGAATCGGGGAGCCGCCGCGCTGCGGAGCTCGCTCGAGGCCCTGGCGTCCGATCTGCACGCGCCCGTGCCGCGGCCATCGGTTCGTGAGCTCGATGGCATCGCCGACGGGATCAAGGAGCTCGCGAACAAGCTCGCCGATGCCCGCGTGAAGGAAGAGCGGCTCGCGCGTGAGCTCGCGCAGAACGAGCGACTCGCTGCGCTCGGCCGCGTGGCGGCGGGCGTCGCGCACGAGGTGCGGAACCCGCTCGCCTCGATCAAGCTCCGCCTCGATCTTGCGCTCGCCACGCCTTCGGCCGCGCCTCTGCCGGCGGCAGCGCAGGACGCGATCGTCCACGCGACGAGCGAGATCGAGCGCCTCGATCGCCTCGTCGCCGACCTCCTGGTGGTCGCGGGACGCAAGGTCGGGCCCAAGGGTCATACCGACGTGGGCGAGCTCGTGCGCGCGCGCGTCGACGCGTTGTCTCCGTGGGCGCGCGAGCGCGGCGTCACGCTCCAGGCCGCGGGCTCCGGCCCGGCAATCGTCGATGCCGATGCGCTCGCGCGTGCCGTCGACAACCTGCTGCGCAACGGCGTCGAGGCGTCGCCCGCGACGGGTCGTGTCGTCGCGCGCGTCGAAGCGACGGACGCGCTCGTCACGGTGCGTGTCGAGGACGATGGGAAGGGCGTCGTCGCCGATCGCACGACGGAGCTCTTCGAGCCGTTCTTCACGACGAAGCCCTCGGGCACCGGGCTCGGCCTCGCGATCTCACGCGCCATCGCGAGGGCGCACGGCGGCGACGTGGTGTACGCGCGCGCGGACGACACGACGTGCTTCACGTTGACGGTGACAGCGGCGAAGCCGCGCGACGTGAGGAGGGCTGCATGAGCGTCATGTCTTCCGTACTGATCGTCGAGGACGAGCGCGGCGTTCGCGAGGGGCTCGCCTCCGCCGTGCGCACGCTCGGCTATCGTGCGGTGCTCGCCGGCGGGCTCGCCGAGGCGCGCGCGCAGCTCTCCGAAAGCCCGGACTGCGTGCTCCTCGACATCCGCCTCAAGGACGGCGACGGCCTCGATTTCCTGAAGGAGCTCCGCGACGGCAAGCAGCACGACGTCCCCGTCATCGTCGCGACGGCGTACGGCGACAGCGAGCGCACCATCCGCGCGATGCGCGACGGCGCGTTCGATTACCTGACGAAGCCGTTCCATCTCGCGCTCTTGCTCGCGACCGTCGAGCGCGCCGTGAAGCAGCGCGCGCTCGCGCGCAGCGTCGTCGTTCCGCAGACCGCGGTCGCCGCGGAGAAGGGCCTCGTCGGGAGCAGCGAGGCGATGGTCGGGATCTGGAAGCTCATCGGACGCGCCGCGGCCTCGACCGCGCCCGTCCTCATCACCGGTGAGACCGGCGTGGGCAAGGAGCTCGTCGCGTGCGCGATCCACGATTACTCCGTGCGCGCGGACGACCGCTTCGTCGCGGTGAACCTCGCGGCGCTCCCGCCGGCGCTCATCGAGAGCGAGCTCTTCGGGCACGAGAAGGGCGCATTCACGGGCGCGACGTCGCGTCGTGCCGGTCGCTTCGAGCTCGCGGCCGGCGGCACGCTGTTCCTCGACGAGATCGGCGATCTCGACGCGGCGCTCCAGACGAAGCTCCTGCGCGTGCTGCACGACGGCACCTACGAGCGCGTCGGCGGGACGGAGAAGCTCACGTCGCGCGCGCGGATCATCGCCGCCACGAACAAGCCGGTGCACCCGGGCGAGCCGGGCTGCGTGCTGCGCGAAGACCTGTATTACCGGCTCGCGGTGATCGACATCGACGTGCCGCCGCTGCGTGCGCGGAAGAGCGACATCCCGCTGCTCGTGGCGCATGCGCTTCGCGGAACGCCGGCGCGCGCGGCGTCCGAGCAGGCGATGGAGGCGCTCGTGGCCTACGACTGGCCGGGCAACGTGCGCGAGCTCGTCCACGTGATCGAGCGCGCAGCCGTCCTGGGCGGCGAGATCATCGACGTCGCCTCGCTCCCGGAGAGCGTCCGCTCGCGCGCCGTGCGCCCCTCGTCGCCGCCGGCGTCCCTGCGCGACGCGGTGAGCGGCCTCGAAAAGAGAATGATCCTCGAATCGCTGGAACGCGCGAACGGCAACCGGTCGGAGGCGGCGCGCCAACTCGGCATCGGCCGTCCTCAGCTGTACGCCAAGATGGAAGAGCACGGCATCACGGTGAAAGCCGATAAGGAGTGACCGAGGTCCGAGAAGTCCGAGAAAAGCGCGAAATCCGAGAGCGAGATCCGAGTTCGCGCCTTCGCGCTTTTCTCAGACTTCTCGGATCGTCACCGCTGCCGATACTGCTGTTGCTGCTGTTGCGGCGCCTGCATCTGAGGCGGCATCCACGGGCGGGGTTGTTCGACTTGTTTGCCCATCGCCCTCGAGACCTCGGCGCGGAGGCGATGGAGGTCCTGGCGGAGCGGGAAGATCATGTCGGCGCTCACCGTCAGCTTTCGGCCCTGCGTCGCTCGGCCCGTATGCCACTTGCTGAGCGCGAGGCGCGCTGCCGCGTCGATGAACTTCCGGCCCGCGCGGCCGCCGTAGTTGAACGTCGCCTTGAGGCGTCCGATCGGTGACGTGATCAGCTCGAGCTCCCACGCCGTGAGGTTGCCCATGAGCACCTCGTCACGGAGGTGATCGCGGATGATCTTTCCCTTCCGCTTCACGAGCCAGATCACCAGCCCGAAGAACGCGAGCACGAACAGGAACCAGAGCGGCAGCATCAGCAGCACGAGCGTGTTCGACAGCGTCGCCGCCGTGTTCCACGTCGAGTGCAGGAACGCCGCGAACATGTAGCCGCCGAGCGGCGCGAGCCACTTCAGCCACGTCTTGTTCGTCTCGCGCGCGATGCCGAAGCCGATGCCGGTCATCGACGTGTAGAGCGGATGTCCCCACGGACCGAGGATCCCGCGCACCACGACCGTGCCGATGAGCACGTCGCCGCCTTCGCGCGCGGCGTTGCTGTAATAGATGATGTTCTCGATCGCCGCGAAGCCGAGCGCCGCGAACGTCGCGTAGATCACGCCGTCGACGACGCCGTCGAACTCGCGGCGCAAGAAGAAGAACATCCCGAAGACGGCGAGCCCCTTGAAGAACTCCTCGACGATGGGCGCGCTGACGCACGCGCCGAGCACGTCGCCGAAGCCCTTGCCTAGCGCCGCATCGCCGGTGACGTGCACCGCCGTGTTGATCAACGCAGAGAAACCGCACGCAGCGATCCCGCCCCACGCCAGCGCGAGGAGCAGGCACCACCACGGCTCGGGATCGTAACGATCGACGATCCACGGGATCCACAGGTAGACGACGAGCGCCGGGAGCGCGAACACCGCGCCGATGAACATCGCGTGCAGCTCGGCGCCGGAGTTCTTCGAGAACAACGCAGGCAGGATGAAGACGAGCAGCAGCAAGAGCCCGCCGCCGAGCATGCCGAGCGCGTAGAGGACAGCGCCGACGATCTTCCGTGTTCGCTCGGGATCCGGACGCGCGCCGCCCATAGGTGCGTGCGGTCCCGCGGGTGCTACCTGCATCGGGGGAAAGGCTACGTGAGATTGACGGCGGCGCGGTAGAGAGACGCGCGCGCTGGTCCCGCGGTCCGAACCGTGTAGCGACCGGTCGACGCCGGCACGAACGCGGAGCGGCCACGATCCAGCACGATTTCCCGTGAATCGTCGCCGGGGACGATCGCCGCTGCGCCCTCCGTACAGAGCAGGATCTCGGGGCCTCGCGCGTCGCGCGTCACCGCCTCGTTCGGCGCGACCTGGATCGCCGACAGCTGGAACTCGCGCGCGGGCGTCTTCCACACGCGCTCGTGCGCGTCGATCGCCTGCGCGCGCAGCGGAGCGACGGGGCCGTCGGTGAAATCGAGCACGCGGAGCAGCTCGGGGACGTCGACGTGCTTCTTCGTGAGGCCTCCGCGGAGCACGTTGTCCGAGCTCGCCATGATCTCGACGCCGACGCCCGAGAGATATGCGTGCAGATTCCCCGCATCCAGATACAGCGCCTCGCCCGGCTCGAGGTGGACGAGGTTCAGGAGCAGCGCGCTGACGACGCCGACGTCGCCTGGATAGAGCGCATCGAGCTTCCTCGCCCATGCGTGCTCGCGCGCGAAGGCTGGAGAGCGCGTCGACTCGCATGCGGTCACGACCGCGCGCACGATCCGCGAGCCCTCGTGGGAGGGCATCGTCATGAGCGATCCGAACACCGCGCGAAGGCCTTGCGCGTCGGGCGACGTGCGCAGGCCGGCGAGCACCGGCTCGAGCTCGCGCACGCCGAGCTCGTCGAACATGAGAAGCGTGTCGGCGATGCGCCGGAATCCGCAGAGCGCGTCGACCGGCACGAGCGCGCAGAGCAGCTCCGGCTTGTGCGATTGGTCCTTGTAGCTGCGCGTCGCGTGATCGCGGGGGATGCCGCGACGATCCTCGTCGGCGAAGCCCGCCTTCGCCTGCGCCGCATTCGGATGCGCCTGCAGCGAGAGCGGCTGATCGGCGGCGAGCACCTTGAGCAGGAACGGCAGGCGAGGTCCGAACGACGACGTGACGTGCGAGCCGAGCTCGCGCTCTGCGTTCGCCGCGATCACCTGCTCGAGCGAGCACGCGGCATCACCCGACCGCGTGACGCGCGACGGCGCCATCGGGTGCGCGCCCATCCAGAGCTCCGCCTCCGGCGTGCTCGAGGGCGACGTACTGCCGGTCAGCTCCGCGATCGCCGTTCGCGAGCCCCATGCATAGGGCATCACCGTGCAGTCGAGGAGATCGACCATCGGGCGCTCCGATCGCGAGACCGGCTACACGCTCACGCGCTCGCCTTGCGCTTTTTCTGCGCAGCCGCAGGCGCGGCGGCGGCATCGGGGACGGCCTTCACGATGCCCGGGCGCTGGCTCTGCACCATCACGTCGTCGAGGGCGATCGCGCCGGCGCCCTTGCAGCGGGGGCACACGTACTCGTCATCGTCCCACGCGCTGCCCGCGCGGCCGAACGGGCCACCCCCGGCTCCGCCACAAGACGGACAGGCGACGCGGTCGAGGTGCTCGGCTTCCGCTTCCATGCCGGGCGATCCTAGCACGCACCATTCCACCAGGACCAAGAGCAGGGCCCGCGTGAACCCGCGGCCGGACCGCTGTGAAGCGACGTTCTCGTCGTTCCGCTGAGAACGGATGAGGCGACGTGAATCCGCCGACATGCACCGCCGCCACACCGGGTACGCACCTTGTAATGGCTGGGCTCCATCATGACCAAGCTGACCTGCCTGCCCCTTCTCGCCTTCGCTTCTCTCGGTGTCGTCCTCGTCGGCTGCGGCTCGGATGCCTCCGATCCGTTCGGTCCCGACCCCGATTACGCGTCCGTTCAGCAGCGCTTCACGTCGCCGACCGGCACGGTCAACGAGCGCAACATGGGCTCGGTGTTCGCGCAGTACGCGGAGAAGCGCTCGACGTCGTCGCAAGCGGCCTTCAGCGGCGCGACGTCCCTCGGCGGAATGGGCGGCGCAGCAGGCGGCGGCGCGAGCGGCTCGCCGCAGACCGGTGGCGTGCAGTCGAAGGCGCTGCAGCTCCTCGACCTCGCCGAGACCGGCAGCTCGTCGTCTCTCCAGTGCAGCGCGCTCGCGCACGGCGACGTGACGGGCAGCTGCTCCTGTCCGGACGGCGGCAGCTTCGACTACGACTTCTCCGGATTCCGCGCGGTGCAGCAGTCGAGCGGCCCCATCGACGCGTCGTTGAAAGTTCGCTTCGAGGCGTGTCAGCTGAGCGGCGTCGGGATCGACGGGCGTGAGTTCGTCCACGTCCACGGCGAGCGCGGCGGCGCGAGCTTCGATGCGAAGAGCTTCTCGATGCTCCTCATTGCGGACTTCACGGTCACGAAGGGCGCCGAAACGCACTCGCTCGATCTCGCGGCGATGATCAGCAACGGCACGATGGAGCTGGCCGTCAAGGTCGACGACGGGTGGGTCACCATCCGCGCGACGAACGGCGACGCCGCGGGCTCGTTCGAGCTCCGCGATCGCAACGGCACGTGGACGTGCGACGTGAAGGACGGCGCCGGCACGTGCAAGAACGCGAACGGTGAGACGCGGTCGTTCTGAGAACGAACGTGCGCCCGCTCAGCCGCCGCGACGAAGCGAGCGGATGAGCGCCATGTTCGCGGCGTCCTTGAGCATCGTCTTCAAGGCGGCGTCGATCTTGGCATCGGGGGCGACGTTGATGACCTCCGCACCGACCGCCACGCAGCGATCGACGAGCATGTCCGTGTCCTCCGGCCGGAGGGTCGTCGAGGCCACGACGAGCTGAGGCATGACCACCGGGATCCGCTCGCACGCCGCCGCGACGTGGCCCACGCGAAGGACGCGCAAGCCGCCGTCGGCGAGCGCATCCGTACAGATCGTGGCGAGCGGCTCGGCCAACCCCACGAGGATTGCCGTCGGCGTCGCCACGCGCTGGATCGTCTGCGCTTTCACCACTGCCGTACTTATAGATCACCCCTGCCCGTGATGGGGAGGAGAGGGGCCCGAACGACCCCGGCCAACAGCGAACTGGGCATCTCTCCGAAATTCCGTGTTAGCCTCGCCTCACTCGATGGCGAGTCCCCCCTTGGTCTTGCCGGGCGTTCTGTTCGTCGGCGAAGACGAACGCGCTCGAATCGTCGCGCACACCGGCCCAGCCGCTGGCTGGCACGTGCCGCGCGGCATCCTTGGTTGGTCGACCGAGGTGTCGGTCGTCGCCCGCGACGCCCTCACCGAGGAGATCCGCCGGTCGACCAAGATGGTCATGCCGGAGGAGCAGATCCCCCCGGCGAAGATGCCGCTGACCTCGCAGGCGGCCCAGAAGGCGCCGCTCGTCGCGGTCTCGAGCAAGCTGGTCCCGAAGCTCGTCGAGTCCGGTCTGCGCGTGCACACCGTCGGCGTCGATCGGGTAACGAGCAGCTTCTATTACCTGGCCGAAGGCGGCGGCGAGGACCAGATCCGGATCGAGGGCGACCTCGTCCAGTCCGTGGGCGCGATGCTCGGCGAGCGCGCCGACAACGCGGCGATCGAGCGCGTGCTCGACGGGCTTCCCGATCGGCTCTTGCGTGCGCTGTCGAAGGATCGCGTGAGCGAGCTGACCGTCGAGCTCGCCGCTGCGCTTCCGCGCGCTGCTGCGGACGGCCGGGGCACCGCCGACATCGATCTCGAGGGCTTCGAGAAGGCGCTCTCCGAGCTGGTCGCGAGCGGCGAGAAGTACACGAAGGTCGCGCAGGAGATCGCGAGCAAGCTCGCCGAGACCAACGACCGCCGTGTCGAGGTCCCGCTGTTCGGTGAGGCCCGCAAGGTCTCGCAGGGCCCGTTCGACATCTCCGTCGGCGAGCGTCGCGTGTCGCTGCCGACGTACGAGCGCTGGGTGATGAGCAACGCGATCGGCGAAGCCGCTCGCGTCAGCGCTGCTCCTGCCGCCGTCGCGACTCCTGCGGCCGCTCCGAAGAAGCACGACTCGCAGGACTCGATGCTCGCGAACCTCGACTCCGGTGCCTCACGCGCCGACGAGGCCGCGGCAAAGGCGAAGGCCGAGGCCGCCGCTGCCGCCGCACAGGCTGCCCAGGCTCGCGCCGCCGAAGACGCGCGCAAGGCCGCCGAGGCCGCCGCTCAGGCGAAAGCCGCCGAGGAGAAGCGCAAGGCCGACGAGGCGAAAGCCGCCGAGGAGAAGCGCAAGGCCGAGGAGGCGAAAGCCGCCGAGGAGAAGCGCATGGCCGACGCTGCCGCCGAGGAAGCGCGCGTCGCCGCGGAGGCCGCCGAGAAGGCGAAAGCGGCCGAGGAAGCGAAGAAGGCCGAAGAGGCGAAGAAGGCCGAAGAGGCGAAGGCCGCCGCCGACGCTGCCGAAGCCGAGCGCGTTGCGGAAGAGAAGCGAAAGGCCGCCGAGGCCGAAGCCGCCGGTGCCGAGGCGAAGAAGGCCGAGGCGAAGAAGGCCGAAGCGAAGAAGGCCGAGTCCAAGAAGGACGATGCCAAGTCCAAGAAGGACGACAGCAAGTCCAAGAAGGACGACGGCAAGAAGAAGGGCGACGGCAAGAAGGCCGAAGCCGAGAAGGCCGACAAGAAGAAGCCGGACGACAAGAAGGCGGCGAAGACCGCGATCGAGTCGGAGAAGTCGAAGAACGACACGGTCAAGATCAAGCGCGCCGAGAAGGGCAGCAGCATGACGTGGGTCGTGGTCTTCGCGCTCGTCGCCGCGGGCATCGCCGCGTGGCGGCTGTTCTTCCACGGGTGACGCCAGGCGCGTGCACGCGCGCGCGCGGCGAACCGACTACGTACCGGTCGCGCGCTCGTCCGCGGTAGACGGCGCGATGAGCCGCTGCTGGCTCACCGCGGCATCGGAGACGGGAACGGGCGTGGGCACCGCGACGGCCGCGCCCGACGGCGCCGCGACCGCGAGCTGCGCGAGCGAGGGAGGCGGCGGCACCGCGCCGTTCGGCGGC
>JAQBQJ010000336.1 GCA_028287065.1 Labilithrix sp.
GAGGCGCGTGCAGCCCCGACCAGAAGCGCTTCCACACGCGATGCGCGACCGACGCCGAGTTCGGCGTGAGGATCAGGAGCTGTCCGCCCGGCACGAGGTGCTCGGCGCACTCCCGACATCTCGCTTGCGCGCGCCCGAGGCGCCGCCGGCGAGCGTGGCGGCCTCTGCGAAGCCCAGCGGCGCAGCGCCGAGCGCGAGCACGGTCGTCGCCGCGAGCGCCATCGTTCCTTCGGGGCCGCCGCAGGTCAGCGTGGGACGTGGCGCCGTGCTCACGTGCAAGACGAGCGACGGTGAGAGCAAGAAGGGCAAGGAGTGCGGAAGCCTCGCCGGCCTCGACAACGTCGTGCCTCCGCATCTCAAGAAGCTCGCGCAGTGCTCGGCTGCCGAAGGTCAGACGGGCAAGCTGTCGTTCGTCGCCACCGCGGTGTTTCCGTCGGGCGGTCTGAGCTGGGACGTCGGCAAGTCGTCGACGGTCGGCAACGTCGATGGCATCACGAGCTGTCTGAAGACGCACTTCTCCGGGGTGACCGCGACAGGCATCGCGCACGAGCACAATCGATACACCGTCGCGTACAACGTGACGTTCGCGCCGGGGCTCGAAGTGGCGGCGCCGAAGATCGACAAGTCGGACAAGAGCGACAAGAGCGAAGCCGCCGAAAAGAACGCGAAGGACGACAAGGCCGAGAAGCCCGAAGCGCCCGCGGCCGCAGCAGGAGGCGAAGCGAGCGTCGGCTGGGAGGTCGCGCTCGTGCGTGACGTCCCGAAGACGGGCGGCGTCGTCGCGCGCTTGCCTCGCGGTACGAAGGTGAGGCTCGGAGCCATCAAGGACGGCTGGTACGCGATCAAGTTCGGAGAGAATTTCTCGCAAGACGGCTTCGTGTACCGCGGCGCGATCGGCCGCTAGAAACGCGACGCTTTCCTGCGCGGCAACACTCCGTTGCCCGCGCATTCCGTGGCACTGGCGCGGCGAGCGAGTATCTCGCTTCGTCATGAAGTCGTCGCTTCCGCTCGTCTTGGTCCTCGCTCTCTCCGCTGCGTGCAGCAGCAACACGGTCACGACCGATCCGCCGCCGTCGGGCGCCGCAGCCGAAGCGACGCCGACCGAACCTCCGCCCGCGGACGACGGAACGACGGAGCCGTCCAAGACGCCGCCGCTGCGCGATGCGATCGACCCTTCGATCCTCTCCGCGCTGAAGGGCGCGAACATCGACATCGCGGCGCTGCCCGACGACCTCGAGGAGATCGCGAAGAGCCCCGCGAAGCTGAAGGCGGTCATGAAGACCTTCACGATCGCGCTCGGTACGACCTGCGAAGGTTGTCACGCGAAGAGCGGAACGAAGATCGACTACGAGGCGGCGACGCCGAAGAAGAACGTCGCGAAGAAGATGTGGACCGACCTCGTGCGCGGACTGCAGAAGAAGGACGGCAAGCCGCTCTATTGCGACTCGTGTCACCAAGGCAAGATGGAGTTCCTCGACCGCGCCGACGACAAGGCGCTCGGCGCGTGGATGAAGAACAACTTCGTCGACAAGCTCGCGCGTCGCGACGGCGCCGAGCACGGCTGCGCGACGTGCCACGGCGAGCCGTTCAAGGGCGAGATCCTCGATGGGTGGAGCAAGTAAGAAGAGGAGAGAGCACGTAGCACCGCGCATGCCGTCTCATTGAGACGTACGCGACGCGAGACGCGCGCGATGACTGCGTAAAATCGGACGCGGCACCTGTCGGGTTTCGTTGCAGCCGACCGGACCGGACGCATCTTCTCCTTCACAACAAGGAGGTCGCCGTGCGTCGTTTCCGGCTGACGAACACGGCCAAAGCGTTCAGCGCTTTGGTCGTGGCGGGTGTCGTGTCTCTCACGTTCTATGCAAACCCTGGGCTCTTGAAGAAGGTGGCCCCGAGCGCCTCGAGCGCTCAGCACAGCAACATTCCGAGCGTCGGCGCGCTGCCTGGTGAAGCGGGCGGATCGTTTCCGACGATCGCCGAAGGCGCACCGGGCTGCTCCGACAAACCCGAGGTGCGCTTCTACCACTGGGCGTGGAACGCGCAGATGGGGATGATGCTCGCGAACGGCGGCAAGCAAGCGCAGAAGGACAGCCTGATGTGCAAGCACGGCGTGAACCTCGTGCTCGTGCGCGAGGACAACACCGATCAGATGCAGAACCAGCTCGTCACCTTCGCGGAAGGCGTGAAGAAGGGCGAGAGCAACCCGAAGGACGGCGCGCACTTCGTCGCGATCATGGGCGACGGCTCCGCGCAGTTCCTGAAAGGCGTCGACGATCGGCTCGGCAAGCTCGGTCCCGACTACATGGCGGTAGTCGTCGGCTCGGCGGGTTACTCGCGCGGCGAGGACAAGCTGATGGGCCCGCAGGCATGGCGTGACAACCCGCAGCGCGCGAAGGGCGGCGTCATCGCCGGCGTGCTCCGCGACGGCGACTGGAACATCGCGCTCAAGTGGATGGGCGACAACAAGATCGCCAACAACCCGGACGAGAAGACGTACGACCCGGATGCGGTCAACTGGGTCAACGCGTCCGACTACGTCGAGGCGGCGCAGAAATACGTGAGCGGCTACTGCGCCGACATGAAGAACGTGAAGACGGGCAATACCGAGAAGCACTGCGTCGACGCCGTCGTCACGTGGACGCCTGGTG
>JAQBQJ010000378.1 GCA_028287065.1 Labilithrix sp.
GTCATCGGCGACCTCGTGAGCAAGAACCAGGATCCCGGAACGCCGGTCCGCATCGGCTCGGTCGACGTCACGAAGACGAGCCTCAAGGAGACGGTCAAGGGCGGCAAGTACGGCGACGGCGCGCCGCTCGACGTCGCGCTGAAGGACGCCGTGAAGGTCCGCATCATCGAGGGCTTCTCGAGCGAAGGCGCGAAGGGCGTCACGAGGTTCGGCCTCACGATGGACGAAGGCGCCGCCATCCTCGGCGAAGCGAGCGTCTACGCCGACGGAAGCTGGCTCGCGGAGATCCCGCCGTTCGTGCCGGTCCACCTCCAGCCGATCGACAAGTGGGGCATGGCGATCCGCAACCAGCGGCTCTGGATCCAGGGCATGCCCGGCGAGGATCGCCGGTGCGTCGGCTGTCACGAGCAGCGCTCCGGCATCGGCGCGCCGCGCCTCGGCCAGAACCCGACCGTCGCCGAGCAGGCGCAGGCGCAGGCGTTCCTGATGCCGATCGCCGATCGCATGGAGCTCCCCTGGGCGCTCAACAAGGAGAAGTATCCGGACGCGACCGCGAAGACGGTCGTGCAGGACCTCCTCGACAAGAAGTGCGTGTCCTGTCACTCGGGCGGCCAGAACGACCCGTTCGCCGGCAAGAGCTACACGGTCACGTCGACGACGCCCGCGACGGGCGCATCGCAGGCCTACACGATCCCGTACCTCGACCTCTCGAACCGGCCGGTCACCGTCGTCTACGATCGCAAGGTCGAGACGTACCCGGCCTCGTACGTGTCGCTGTTCTTCCCCGCGACGATGGAGCTCGGAATGGGCAACGCGAAGCCGATCGGCGACATGCCCCCGAAGTGGGCCATCGTGAACAACTCGCGTGAATCGCAGCTGATCAAGAAGCTGAATGTGAAGGCCGCCGATGGCACCTTTGCCTACGGTGTTCCTGCGATGCATCCCGAGGACAAGGGCGTGGCCCTCACGGACGAGGAACGTCAGACCCTCGTACGCTCGATCGACGTGGGTGGGCAGTTCTACTCGCGTCAGAACACCGGCTTCGTTCCCTTCGGTGGCGACCCCGTTGCCCCTGGCCAGAAGTACTGAGGAGCTGAGAAAAACCATGCGCTCCCTCAAAAACAAGCTCGGTATGAACCTCACGTTCCTCGCGTCCGCGGTCCTCGCGTGCGCGTCCCTCCTGTCCGGCTCGGATGCCAAGGGCGGCAACGCCACCGAGAACATCGGCGGCACCCAGGCCATCTACGGCAACATCCCGCCGGACCAAGTCGAGTTCCTCTCGACCGGTGACCGCATCAAGAGCGTCGCCGCATCGGGCTCGATGATGGCGATCTGGGAGACGCTCGAGCACGGCGAGCGCGTCGAGTGCCTCGACTGCATCCCGTCCGTCGAGCCGCTCCTCTACGACACGAACCCGCGCACGCGCGAGATCGCGGCGTGGTGGCTGCGCCGGCGCATGTTCGGCGTGTTCGGCAAGGGCGAGGTCTACGAGCGCACGCTCACGACGCTCGCCTCCGATGCGGATCCGAAGCGCCGCGCGTACGCGGCGTATGCCCTCGGCGAGTTCCTCGCTGCTCCCGGCATCGAGGCTTGCGCGACGGCGATCGATCGCGACGGCGACCCGACCGTGCGCGCGGCGGCAGCGTCGGCGCTCGGCCGGCTCAACGACGACGGACGCGGCGCGCTCACGAAGGCGCTCGCCGATGCCGACGGTCGCGTGAAGCTCGCGGCGCTCAATTCGGCGGGGCGCGTGAACACGTTCACGGACATCCAGAGCGTCGCGCGTCTCACCGGCGACGGCGACGTGAAGGTGCGTCGTCGCTCGGCCGAGCTCCTCGGCTCGATGCGCGCGAAGGACGCCGTGGACGGCCTCATCGCGCTCACGACCGACGCCGACCCGAGCGTCCGCAACTCCGCGGCGCATGCGCTCGGCCAGATCCGCGATGGCCGCGCTCGCGCAGCCCTCGAGGCGATGGCGAACGACCCGGACGGCCTGGTCCGCGACCAGGCGAAGATCGCGCTCCGCCGCCTGTAAAAGGCGAGACGAAGACCGAGAAGTCCGAGAAAAGCGCGAAAGCGCAAAGGGGATTTATTGTGGGTTGCCGCACGCCAACGCCACAAACAAATCTTCGCGGTTTTCTCAGACTTCTCGGATCGTGTGTAGGATTTCCCCGGTGAAGCGCTTTTTTCCTGTCTTCGTTGCGGCCGCGGCGGCGTTCGTCGCGCTCGCGCCCGCGTCCTGCAAGACGAAGGAACCCGAGTCGTCGACGTACTTCGAACGGACGATCAGCCCGATCCTCACGACGTCGTGCGTGCGCACCAACACCGGCGCCGGCTGTCACGTCGCCGACAACAAGGGCAACGCGCTCGGCAACCTCGACGTCGCGAGCTTCGAGAACCTCACGAAGCGTCGTGATCTGCTCATCGACTACGGCCCCTACGGCCAGCCTGCGATGCTCGTGAAGAACGTCGACCCGTTCCAGGTCGAGGTGCAGACCTACGACGGCAAGAAGGTCGCGATCACGACGGACATCAAGCACGCCGGCGGATCGATCCTCGATCCGACCGGCAGCGCGTACTCGACGCTGCGACGCTGGATCCAGAACGGCGCGACCGAGAACAACACCGGTACGCCGCCGGTCTCGGTCGAGCGTCAGCCGTGCAACGGCTTCGTTCCGGTGCGCAGCGGCTTCGACGTGTCGAAGGATCCGACGCGCGCCGACTTCGCGGTCTTCCGCGACCGCGTGAACCCGGTGCTCACGGGCAAGCAGGGCGCTGGACAGAGCGGCGCGAGCTGCGCGGCCGGGAACTGCCACGGCACGTCGGTCAATTCGTTGTATCTTACATGCGGCGATTCGCCCGAGCAGCTGCGCTGGAACTACCTCGCGGCCGAGGAGTACCTCGCGCAGACGCCCGAACAGAGCGAGCTCTTGCGACGACCGCTCTCGCCGGCGGCCGGCGGCGCGTACCACGAAGGCGGCGCGATCTTCTCGTCGCCGAGCGACGCCGGCTACGGCGCGCTGAACGAGTGGGCCGCAGCGCATGGCCCGCCGGTCGTCGACATCGGCGATCCGGGGTTCCTCTTCTTCTCGCAGAAGGTGCAGCCGCTGCTCGTGAAGAAGGGCTGCATGATGGTGCAGTGCCACTCGGCGTCGATGTTCCACGACTACCGCCTGCGCGGCGGCTCGGGCGGGAGCTTCTCGCTTTCGGCGACGCGCAAGAACTACGAGCTCTCTCTCGCGCAGCTCTCGGTCGAGAGCGAGGACCCGAACGCGAGCCGCATCATCCGGAAGAACCTCTATCGCCCGGAGCTGTGCGGCGTGGGCGGATGTGACAAGCCGTCGGGCATCGCGCATCGCGGCGGACCGCTCCTCGAGGACTTCAAGACGCAGACCGCGAACCCGAAGCTCTGCGCGGACGCGAAGCACGACTACGACAACGGCGACCTCGACAAGATCCCGGCGTACTGCGTGTTCGGCGAGTGGCTGCGCCGCGAGCGCGAGGTGTACAAGCTCGCGCCGCTCGCCGCGGTCGTCTACGTGCGCCGCCCGCTCGGGACCGTGACGCGCCCGCAGGACTTCGACACGTATTCGCCGGGCGCCGATCTCCGGCGCGCGGTCGTGACGACCGCCGGCGGAGCGATCGCCGCAGGCGCGGAGACGTCGCTCACCGCGGGATGCGGGCTCTCGGTCGCGAGCGCGGACATCCGCCGGCCCCAGGTCTCGTGGGATGCGACGAAGATCGCCTTCGCGGCGCGCGCGAGCGCAGGCGAGCCGCTCGCGATCTACGAGATGAACGCGGACGGCAGCGGCTGTGCGAAGCATGCCGTCATCGGCTCGCATCCGCCGTCGCAGAACGGGCTCCTGATCCACGACTTCGATCCGACGTACGCGCCGCCGGACAACGGACAGCCGCGCATCGTGTTCGCGTCGACGCGCGGCAACCTGCAGCCCGAGTCGTACGACTACTCGGGTCCGCAGCGCACGCCCGCCGATCCGACGAAGCCGAACGCGAACCTCTACTCGTTCGAGCCCGCGCCGGGCGGCGGCACGCGCGTGAGGCAGCTCACGTACCTGCTGAACATGGAGCGAGCGCCGAGCTTCATGAGCGACGGCCGCCTGATCTTCACCGCAGAGAAGCGCGCGCCGGGCTTCGCGCAGCTCGCGCTCCGCCGCATCAACCTCGACGGCGGCGACTATCACCCGCTCTACGCGCAGCGCGGATCCATCGGATATCCCGAGGCCTCGCAGGTCGTGGAGCTCGCGGACAAGGACTTCGCGGCGATCTTCCGGACGCCCGACACCGCGCACGGCGGAGGCGCGCTCGGCGTGATCAATCGGTCGATCGGCATCGACTTCCGCAGCACGAATGCCGCGGACTATCCGATCGACCCGGGCGTCATCGACAGCACGCAGCCGCAGTTCCCGGATCCCGCGTTCTTCCTGCATTCGCTGCGCACGCCGGATCCGATGGCCGCGGGCATCTACACGTCGCCTTCGACGCTGCCGAACGGCGTCATGCTCGTGAGCTTCGGCGATGCCGGCACGGGCGACTACGACGTGTTCGTGATGAGCCCCACGACGGGCGCGAAGACGAAGCTGCTCGGCGAGGGCGGCGCGGCCGACGTCGACGCGGTCGGCGTGTACGCCCGGCTGTTGCGCCCGGTGTTCCGCTCCACGCTCGACGAGCCGAACGGGCACACGGTGATCAACGAGGGGAAGTCCGAGTCCGAAGTGACGGTGCTCGACATGCGCGTGCTGTCGTCGCTGCTGTTCCAGAACACGCCGACGGGCCGTCTGGTCGATCCCGAGCTCGACGCGGTATCCATCTACGAGGACATGCCGCCGCCGCTCGAGGTCGATTCGTTCGAGAAGGGCGGCGCGAACGTCGCCACCGACCCGTTCGGGCGCGTCTACGTGCGGCGACGCTTGCTCGGAACGGTGCCGCTCGAGAAGGACGGCTCGACGAAGTTCGACATCCCGGGCGGCCTGCCGATCGTCATCAAGCTCGGCGACACGGCGCTCTCGCGCGAGAGGAAGCTCCCGCGGTTCCAGCGTGAGGCGATGGTGTTCTCGCCGGGCGAGTACGTGCACCAGTCGTTCAAGGCGGAGTTCTTCGACTCGATGTGCGGCCAGTGCCATGGCTCGATCAGCGGCCGCGCGCTGGACATCGCGCTCAAGCCCGACTTCGTCACGCGAGCGTCGGCGACGCTGTCGCGCGACAAGCCGGCTTATGGGTTGAACAAGGCGCCGGGCGAGCGTGGCGCCCCCGAAGGGCCACCCGCCACGCCTTGAGGTGGAGAATTTACACGGAAGCTCGGAAGCTCGGAGAGTTCGTCAGGGCGCGTGGACCGCGATCACGCGGTCGCAACCCGAGCGCGCATCAAATCTTTCCGAGCTTCCGAGCTTCCGTGTAAATAACGCCGGTCACCAGACGACGAGGTCGTCGCGGTGAATCAGCACGGCCTGGTCTTGCCCGTGTTTCTCTTTCTTGCCGGCGATGACGACGGCTTCGACCGACGAGCAGCGCGCGAGGCCTCGGCCTAGCTCTTCGCCGTCCGGGGCGAGGATGCGGACCGAGTCGCCCGCGCGGAAGTCGCCGCGGACGCCCGACACGCCGATCGCGAGGAGGCTCTTGCCCTTGCCGCGCACCGCGGCGGTCGCGCCGGCGTCGAGCCACACGTCGCCGCGCGGACGCAGCGTGAACGCGATCCAATGCTTCTTTGCCGTGAGACGGCGAGCGGCAGCGACGAAGACCGTGCCCTCGTCCTTGCCGGCGAAGATACGCGCGATGACGTCGTGCTTGCGAGCGTCGGCGATGACCACGTGTGCGCCCGCGAGCGTCGCGCGACGGGCCGCCTCGATCTTGCTCGCCATGCCGCCGGTGCCCACGTCACTCTTCTTCGCGCGCACGAGCGGCAGCGCCTCGGTCGCGACGTCGTGGATCACCGGGACGCGATCGCCCTGCTTGTCGAGCAGGCCTTCGACGTCGGAGAGGAGCACGAGCACGTCGGCGTCGACGAGCGGCGTCACCATCGCCGAGAGCTCGTCGTTGTCGCCGAACTTGATCTCCTCGACGGCAACCGAGTCGTTCTCGTTCAACACCGGCACCGCGCGCGCATCGAGCAGCGCGGAGAGCGCCGCACGCGCGTTGTTCGCGCGGACGCGATCGGCGAGGTCGGCGTGCGTGAGGAGCACCTGCGCGACGGCGAGGCCCTCCTTGGCGAACGCCTCCTCGTAGGCGCGCATGAGCAGGCTCTGGCCTGCGGCGGCCGCTGCCTGGAGGCGCGCCATCTCCTTCGGACGCGCACGATAGCCCAGTTTTTTCGTACCCAACGCGATCGCGCCGCTCGACACGATCACGACCTGCTTGCCGGCATCGGAGAGCGCGCGGACCGACGCGGCGAGGCGATCGTAGGCTCCGGCGTCGCGCGCGAGCGTGCTCGAACCGATCTTGACGACGACACGACGCGCCTTCGCGATCGCGCTGCGAGGATCGCTCATGCGCGGACGCTGGAGAGCACCTCGTCGAACGCCGCATCGAGGCGGCGGACGAGCCAGCCGGGCATGCTCGCGACCGAGATGAGGACGCCGTCGATGAGCTGCTCGTTTCCTTCGCGCAGGTCCTCGGGCGCGAAGGGCGCGTCTTCGCGCGAGGGACGAGCCTCGGTCGTGAGCGAGTAGATCAGCGCCTGATCGATGGCGCGGCGGACGCGGCGGGCCTCTTCGATGTCGATGCGCACCGATCGCGCCGTACGCGCGGTCTCGAGGTAGCGCTGCAAGAGGTGACCGAGCACGTACGTGCCGAGCGCCGAGCGGACCGGCGGGATGAACGCGAACGGCCCGAGTCGACCGAGCACGCGCGTGACGGCGAACGTCGCGCCCTGCTTGAGGAAGCCGCGCGGTCCCTCGGTGCCGTTCGGCTCGACGAGGATCGTCCGCGCCTCGGGCGTGAGCGAGAGGCCGTGCCGCGACGTGAGGTCGTGGACGAGCGCACCGCGCACGCGACGCACGGTGGCATCGGGAATCCAGGGCAGCGGGACCACGCCGCAGGCGGCGCCGAGCACGGTGTACGTTCCGAGGCGGCCGCCGCCGAGCTGCCTCTTGCCGAGCGATTCGCTTCGCTTTGCGGTCAGATCTGCGTCGTCCTTGTCCATCGCTCGCAGGTTACCACGCGCTCACGTGAGCGGGCGGGCGACGGGGACCATCTCGACGACGGTCGCCTCGAGCTCGGCGCACATCGCGAGGAGGTCTGCCGTGGTCACGGACGCGCCGAGATCGAGCAGCACCTGCGCGCCCTGGATATCCATGCGTGCGCCGCGCTCGGAGAGCTTCGCGCCGAGCGCGTCGAGCGGGTGTGCGCTGTGGATGCGGGCCACGAAGCGACGATCCGCCGCGGCGATCTCCGCGGGCGCGCCCTGCGCGTCGAGCCGCGAGGACGAGATCATCAGAGCATCGTCGGCGTTCATCGCGAGCGGCGACGTGAGCGAGATGCGCGAAGCGAACACGATCCACGCGCGATCGCCGAGCGCCTGGACGATGATCCGCGCCCAGCTCCGCGCGATCTCCTCGGGCAGCGAGGCGAGCGGATCGTCGAGCGCGATCACCGCGGCATCCGTCGCGAGCGCCGCCGCGAGCACGACTCCGCGCCGCGCGTGCGGCGCGATGCGCTCCATCGTCGATCCGCTCATCGCGTCGAGCTGTACGAGCGCGATCGCTTCCTTCGCGAGCGTGCGCGCGTCGCCGGCGGTATGCCCTGCGAGCCGTGCGCTCCACATGACGTAGTCGAGGACGCTCCACTTCGGCGGCAGCGGAGGATCGAGCGGCGCACCGGCGACGATGCCGTCGCGGACCGCGGCGTCGGGGGCGCTGCCTCGGATGCGGAGCACGCCGCGCACGACCGGGCGCAGTCCGCAGGTGGCCTCGTAGAGGGCGCGCGGACCTCCGAGCACGAGCACGCGCTCGCCGGCCGTCCGCATGGTGAGGCCGTCGCACGTGGGCACGCCGTCGATGTCGACGCGCAGATCTTCGACGCGGAGGAGCGGCTCGGTCACGTCCCCACGATACCAGAACCGCCGCGTATCACGGCGTCTCGACGTCGCGCGTGGCCGTTCCCAGCACCTTGCGGCTGCCGCGCTCCTGCACGAACGCGACGACGCGGAGCTCCTTCGTCGACAGGCCGGACGGGACCTTCAGCGACGTCTTCAGCGATGCGCCCGCCGCGGGGCTCGGACCGGCGATCACGAGCTGCCGAGCGACGGCGGTGTGCTCGAGCGTCTTGCCGGCGTTCTCGCCGCGCGGCACGGCGACGCGCACGGCGTCCTGCGTGAGCGCGACGAGCACCTCGGCGTCCGATGCTGCCCCGGGCGGCAGCGCGCCGATCTTCAGCGTGACTTCGAACGAGCTCTCGATGCGCGGGGGGAGCTCGATCGCGATCGTCGCGTGCGGTCGCTTGGCGGCCTCGCTCACCGCCGACTCGATCATCGCCTTGCGGCTGCCGATCGTCTCGGCGCGCCCGTCGATCACGGCTTGAGGCGTGTACGAGCCCGAGCCGAACGCCGCGTAACCGCGCTGCCTTTGCGTCGCCTGCGCGCTCGAGAACGGATCGGGCCATCCGATGCCGTCCCAGTAATCGACGTGCAACGCGAGCGGCACGATGCGCGCGCCGGCCACCGACTGCGTGCGCTCGAGGCCGGCGAGCACGTTGTCGGCGGGCGGGCAGCTCGAGCAGCCCTCGGAGGTGAAGAGCTCGACGAGCACGGGGACGGCGTTCGGGTTCGGGGGCGCGGCCATCGCATCGGCCTCCATGCGCATCTTGCCCACGGCCACGCAGGCCAGACACGCGACCCCACCCACCCCGAGCACCAGCCAGCGCGTGTTCACCCGGACGATACGCAGCATAGCCGCCGCCGGTTTCGCCGGCGGCCACCGGGGTTCGAAAACGAACCGGGGTCCGAAAACGAACCGGGGTCCGAAAACGAACCGGGGTTCGAAAACGAACCGGGGTCAGGGCTGGGGTTTGACGCCTCGGCGGGGAGAGTGTCCACTTTTCGGACACTCATGACGCCGCGGAATGGGGCTCTGGTCCAGGCTCGGGAGGCGTTCGACGCCGGCGATTTCGCGCGCGCACGGGCGCTCGCCGAGGAGGCGGTCCGCGTCTCCGATTCCGTACGCGGTCGCAGCGCCGACGGCGGACGCGCACGGAGCGAGGAGTCGTCGCGCGCCGAGGCTCGGCGGCTGCTCGCCCTCGCCCTCCTCTACGACGACAAGGGCGACGACGCCGAGCGCCTCGCCGAGGAGGCGATCCGCATCGCACGCGCGGCGGGGTCGAAGCGCGAGACGGCCCTCGCGGAGCTCGCGCTCGCCGAGGTGCTCCGCGCGCGCGGCGATTACGTCGCGGGTCTCAAGCACGCCGCGCGTGCCCGCCAGCTCGCCGAGCGCAGCGGAGACGCACGCACCGGCGCCGCCGTGCTCTCCGACTACGCGCTGCTCCTCTCGCGCGTCGGCGACGACGAGCGCGCACGCGAGGCCTTCGACATCCTGCTCGCCATGCCGCTCGAGGGCGTGCCGCGCGTTCGCGCATTGCGTGTACTCTACAACGCCGCGATGGCCCACCGCGCGGCGGGCCGCTTCGATCTCGCGCTGCGCATCCTCGACCGCGCCGACGAGCTGCCTTCGCCCCGTCGCGCCGCCGCCAGCGAGTGGATGATCACGTCGGCGCGCCTCCTCACGCTGATCGATCTCGGCGCCTACGACGACGCCCGCGCGCTGCTCGACGGCTTCGACGAGGACGAATTGAAGTCGGGTTGGCAGCGCGCGCAGGCCCTCGCCTTCCGCGCCGGCCTGGCCCTCGCGACGGGCGCACGCGGCGAGACCGTCGAGGCGATCGTCGACGAAGGCCTTGCCATCGAAGGCCTCGAGCCGCCGCTGCGCTTCGCCCTCGAGCGGATCCGCGCGCTCTCGCTGATGCAGCGCGGGCGCCTCCTCGAAGCCGAGCGCGTCGCGATCGGCCTCACCGCCGGCGCCGCGAAGGGCGGCACGCGCGCACATGCCGCACAGGCCCTCGCGATCGCCGCACGCGCAGGCTCTCCCGATGCATGGCTGCTCCGCTGGCTCGGCGCGCTCGCATGCGCGACCGGCTCGGCCGCGCGCATCGAGCACGAGGCCTATGCCGCGCTCGTCACCGAGCCCGAGCCCATCGGGCAGCTCGCGCGCAACTCGCTCGTCATGCTCCGCGCGCGACTCGTCGATCGCACGCCGCCCGAGTACCGGAAGACGCTCCTCCGCACGCTCCGTCAAGTCGAGCAACGCACCGCCGCGCTGCGGCAGACGAAGCGTGCGGAGACGGAGATAGCCGTCGGCGACGAGGTCATCCAGGCGAAGGACGAGGTCGGCATCGCGGGCGAATCCCCCGCGCTCATGAAGGCGGTCGCGACGGTCGCGCGCGCCGCGAAGTCGACCGCGAGCCTCGTGCTCACCGGCGAGACGGGCTCCGGCAAGGAGCTCTTCGCGCGCTTCGGTCATCAGATCTCGCCGCGCGGACGTGCGCCGTTCGTCGCGATCAACTGCGCGGCCATCCCGCAGCCGCTCCTCGAGGCCGAGCTCTTCGGCCACGAGCGCGGCGCATTCACCGGGGCCGAGCGCTCGCGGCGAGGCCTGTTCGTCGAGGCCGAAGGCGGCACGCTCTTCCTCGACGAGGTCGGCGAGATGAGCGCGGCCATGCAGGCCAAGCTCCTCCGCGTGCTCGAGGACGGCGAGGTCCGCGCCGTGGGCGGGACGAAGTCGCGGGTCGTCGACGTGCGCGTGATCGCCGCGACGCACCGCGATCTCTCGCAGATGGTCAGCGAGGGCACGTTCCGCGAGGACCTCTACTACCGGCTCGCGGCGATCACCGTGCGCGTGCCGTCGCTGCGCGAGCGCCCGGAGGACCTGCCGGCGATCGCACGCGCGCTCCTCGCGCGCGAGGCCGCGACGAAGGACCATCGCCTCGACGTGCCCGCGATGACGCTCCTCTCCGAGCATGCGTGGCCCGGCAACGTGCGCGAGCTCGCGAACGTGCTGCGCGTCGCGGCCACGATGGTCGAGGGCCTCGTGATCGGCCACTCCGAGCTCGCCGCCGCGATCGGGTCGTCGCTCGCGGCGACACGCGGTGGCGCGCGCGCCAGCGGAGCGGCCGTGGTGAAGGAAACGTCGCTGGCCGCCCTACGTGCACGCCATCGCGCAGAGCTGAGGGAGCTCGTCGGAAGGGCGGTCGCAGGGGCCGACGGAAACAAGCGAAAGGCCGCGCGGTCGCTGGGTGTGAGCCGCCAGGGCTTGTATCGCGTGCTGGGCAGCTGAGATACGATCCACCGTGGAGGCTGGAATGCGCGCACGCACGCTGATCGGTATCGCGCTCGTCAGCGCCGCGCTGGGCGCGTGCGCGAACGACGGCGAGACGCAGGTGATTCCGCCGGTCGTCCTCGGCATGACCGAGACGACCGCGCCCGCGTACGACGACGGGCAGATGCAGATCTACGAGTCGTTCTTGCCGGTGCCTCTCCCGCTGCGCCGTCCGTCGGACGAAGAGCGGCCGAAGGGCGAGGCCGACCCGTATCCGCGTCCGCCGTTCCATCTCGCGGGCGACACGCGCATCACGGCGCGCTTCACGCTCTCGAACCTCGAGGACAAGCCGCACACCGTCGAGCTCCTGATCGATCCGTGGAACGAGTTCGTGCGGTACTCGCCGGGCGTCGTGGTCGGTGACGAGGAGACCACGCCGAACTTCAGCGGCATCGATCGCTTCTTCGTCCTTCCGCCGCTCGGTCGCGTCGAAGGCATCCTCACGCCGGACGACATCCAGGAGCTCGCGACCGATCTCGGCACCGCGATGAAGCTCGACAAGCAGCCGCCCGCGGCCGACAGCGACTTCGCCGGCCCCGCGCTCTACAACCGCGCGTTCAACATCCAGAACCGCTCGAGCCGCTTCGATCCGCTGCTCGCGCCGTTCATCCCCAGCGTCATCGCCGGCATCGTCGGCTTCGATCTCGGGCTGCGCACCTACGAGCCGGCGAAGATCGCCGTCGAGGTCATCCTCGACGTCGAAGATCTGAGCGGCGACCGCGTCCTCCCCGCCGGCGACGACACGCGCCGCGTCGGCCGCCCCGGCGACACACTGACGCCCCCTGCCGCCCCGATGCGCTGAAGAAGCCACCGCTTGACACGCGGACGCCGATGGACGAATTTCCGCGGTGGAGAGCTGACCGAGTGGCCGAAGGTGCCTGATTCGAAATCAGGTGTAGTGAAAGCTACCAAGGGTTCGAATCCCTTGCTCTCCGCTAAGACTTCACAAGGGATTCCCGATTGACCCTCGGATGCATCCCCAGCGTCCTGGGGCAATGCGTGGGGCAAACGCGCGAGCTCCGGGATGCATTCGTCGAGCGCGAAGCGAAGCTCCCGCCCTCGGCGCCGCCGTGCCGCGCGCCTCGCAGGCTGGGCGACCAGAAGCGCCCGCCGTCACGGGTCGCGAAGCACGGAGAGGCTCGCCGTGCGGTAGTCCGACGGGGACTTGCCGACGACCGCGCTGAAGTCGCGCGTGAGGTGCGCCTGATCGAAATAGCCGAGCTCCTGGGCGAAGCGCGCGAGCTCCACCGCTTCGCCCTGCGCGAGGCGATAAGCGACCTCGTGCAGGCGGCAGCGGCGGATCACCCACTTCGGCGAGACGCCGACGTAGTCCGCGAAGAGCCGCTGCAGATCGCGCACGCCCAGCCCCGCGACCTCGGCGAGGCGATCGACACGCATCATCTCGGGATCGGCGCCGATGCGATCGATGATGTCGCCGATCAGGCCGATGGTGGGATCCACGGCCGGTAGCACGGCGCGGAGCATGTGCTCGGCGATCGCGATCATCGCGTTGTCGTCGGCCGCCTCGAGCACGGCGGTGTTGATGGCCTTGTCGTCGACCGGGAAGAGCGCCGACAGCGGGAGCGCACGGTCGGTGATCGTTCCGACCGGCTTCTTCAGGAACCCGCGGAACGCCCCCGCGCGAAAGCGGACGCCGAGCACACGATCGCGGCCCTCGAGGCGCGCTTCGAACGTGCCGCGCATCACGCCGTGGATCGCCGCGCCCTTGCGCTCGAACACGACGTGCGCGCACGGGTACGGCAGCGTCTTCTGGAAGTGCGGCTCCTGTCCGCGGAGATCCCACGCCACGACCCAGTGGTGCTCGACGAAGGGCGCGAGGTCGGCGGAGGCATGCACGCGCGCCAGGCGGAGCTTCTCGCGCGCGAGCGCAGGATCGAGCAAGCCCTTCGGCTCCGCCGACACCGGGCGATGCGGACCGGCGCCTTCCTTCTCCATGTCGCGTTTGTCCAAGGCCGCTCTACCTGCCGGCGCTAGACAACGGCGTCAAACCGGAGAACCCCATGAAGCTCTACTCGTTGCCCCTCTCGCCGTTTGCCGCGCGCGTGCGTGGCGCTCTCTACGCCAAGGGACTCGCCGCGGAGATGCTCGCGCCGCCCGAGTCCTTCGGGACCTCTTCGAGCTTTCGCAAGGTCAGCCCGACGGGCCGCATCCCGGTGCTCGTCCGGGACGACGGCACCACGCTCGTCGAGTCAGGCGTCATCGTCGAGTACCTCGAGGACGCGTTCCCCGAGCCGTCGCTGCGCCCGAAGAGCGCCGAGGCGCTCGCGCAGGTGCGGCTCATCACGCAGGTGGCCGACGCGTACGTGATGAACGCGCTCATGCCGCTCTTCGCTCTCTTCGACACGAAGGAGAAGGACACGAGCGCGATCGAGGCCGGGCTCGCGAGGCTCGACGACGGCCTCGGCAAGCTCGACGCGCTCCTCGCGCCCAAGGGCTACGCGAATGGCGAGCGCCTCACGACCGCCGACGTGTGGCTCACGCCCATCCGCTTCTCGCTCGACGGCTTCATGGCCTTCGCGGGTCGCAAGGAGGTCCTCGCGAAGCATCCGCGCTTCGCCGCCTATCGCGACGTCATCGAGGGCGACCCCGCGCTCGGTCGCGTGTGGCGCGAGATGAACGACGGCCTGAAGGCGTTCATGGAGAGCAGGGCCTCGGCCAGCTGAGGCCCTGCAAAAAGCAGTCACGGATCTCGTCGACTGCCGGTCTGCCTCGCGGTAGGCGTCCTTGCTGGCGTTGCGGCCGATGCGCTACTTCTCTTCGGCTCGTAACCCACGCTTTCCGCCCGGCACGCGACCCCGTAATTGGGCGTTCGCTTCAAACGCACAACCACATCGACGACTCGAAAACAGGATTACGACATGCGCCATCCCTCGAACTCTTGCACGCTGGTCGCGATGGCAATGCTTCTTCTCGGGTGCTCGAAGACCGCAGCCGCGGATCCGGTTCCACCGCAGCCCAGTGCCCCGCTCCCTGCGGAGGTTGCTGGTTTTCGATTTGGGATGACCGTCCCCGAGTTCGAGGAGCATTGCAAGAAGGTCGGGAAGCCGAACCCGCTCGTCGGCAACGACGCGGACATCCGCAATCACACATGCGATGGCGTCGAAGTCGAGCCGGGGATGAGGCTCAACGTTTTTCTTGGCTTCTGCCAGGCGGACTCACGCCTCTGCGAGATCGACTACTGGACGGATCGGAACGCAGCACTCGCGTTCAGCCTTCTCAATGCGAAGCTCGTCAAGCGTTATGGTCCGCCGACGGACGTGAACGACACTCTTCGCGAAGATGGACTCGAAGACCAATGCGCCAAGGGCGCAGAGGGCAAGATCCGTCGAACGTGGTGGTGGGGCAAACCCACTGCGGTCACGGGCCGCCTTCTCCTTGCGTTCTCCTGCAAGGCGGGCAAGCAATCCGTCAACGTCTACGTCGACGACCAACTGGGGGCGGCCGGTCAGATCAAGTACGCCAAGGGAAAGGGGGTCTGGCCGTTTTGATGATGTTCGGCGAAGCGTGAACGGTCACGGCTTGCCGGCCAGGACGAGGACGTACCGCGCTGCGCTGCACGACCGCAGGCCGCGATTCGTGTCGCACCGGTCGACCGCGAACGGCGCTCGTTCGCCCGCCGCGCCGCGGAGACCGAGCTCGCTGAGTGGGACCGTCAGCTCGATGACCCATTCCTCGTCGTCGTCGGACGGATCGTCGAGCGTGCCGTCATGATCATGGCCGACGCGCGTACCCGCCGGCGCACCGACGAGCTCCCCGGTTGCCGAGACCCCGAAGCTCACGGCACCGATCGTCACCCGGAATTCGTCGCGGAGCTGGCCTCTCGTCCGGATGTCCGCGTCCGCTGCGTAGAGGGCGATGCTGATCCGGCCCTCTCCCCACACCACGCGGGCGTCGGAGTACGGCCGCGCCGCGCTGCCGCTCACGTCCAGGAACGCACCGGTGCGCGCGACGGCGCCATGCCACAAAGCGTCGTCGAGCTCCCCGTCCAGCTCGGGAACGGCGTCGACCTTCGGCACGGTGAGCTCGTGTACTGCCGCCGGCGCCGGGGCGATGGGCGGCCCCGGCTCTTTCCGCCACGTCCACGCCGTGACGCCGACCGCGACAGCGGCCGCAGCGACCACGACGTTCGTCCATGGCTTGCTCACGGGGCGGGGCTGCCGTCGGACTTCACGGCGAAGCGAAACGTCGTGTCGGTCGCGAGCGTCGCGTAGTCGAGCACGTCGACCTGGATCGCGTTGTCCGATCGCTGCTGGACGACCGCGAAGCCGTAGTTCTTGCTGCCGGTTGCTGGCGCGCCGCCATTGCCGATGACCACCTCACGCGACGTCGCGAAGTGCTCGTAGGTATGCGTGTGGCCGACGAACGAGAGCGTGTACGGATGCGCCGCCATGATCTTCTCGGCCGGTGCGACGCCCGGCGCTTGCGTGACGGAGTGCGACTCGTGGCGGACCAGGAACGTGTACGTCGTCGGGATTGCGAGCTCGGCCTCGAGCCACGCGGCCTGCGCCGCACTCCAGGCGTTTGCCGCGACGATGACCGTCTTCGACGTCCAGCTGCCGTCGGCCGCGTCGACGCGAACGGCGTAGTACGGGTCGCTCTTGCCGATCGGGCCGAGCATCCTGTCCACGAACGCGGTGTAGTTGTTGGTGATGCCGTTCGCGCTGCCTGGACCGCAGTTCGACGCCGTCGCGCCGGTACATTCGTGATTCCCCATCGCGGCGAACGCGACGCCGGAATATTTCGCCCGGGCGCCGAGGTAGAGCTCGAGCTGCGGGCCCGACTGCGCTCCGAAGGGAGAAGCGAACATGTAGTCGCCTGTCCCGAGGACGAACGCAGGTCGCGGCGAGAGGCTCTCGATGTCCGTGTAGATCTTCTCGATGATCGCGGTCGGATAGCCTGTCGTGTCATCGATGCCTGCCGGACGCGTATCGCCCACGACGGCGAAATACACGCGGGAGCTCGTCCCGCCAGTGGCTCCGACGTTGCTCGTGACCGGCGCGCCCCCGTCGAACGCTGCACCGCCAGCCGCGCCGGCAGCGCCTCCGCAGCTCGTCGGCGGAGACTGGCAGCGGTTCGTCGCAGTGTTGCACCACCATCCGCCGAAGCATCCGTTGGGTTGGCAGGTCGATTTGCCTCTGCACGACGGACAGCTCGCGGCGGTCGGCGGCGGAACGAGCCCCGGACATGCCGCGGGTGTCGTCGCGCCGCTGTCGGCCATCGCCGGCGGCGTCGCGGCACACTCTCCCGCGCGCGCGACACACGCGTCGACCTGATCACCGGTGACGGTGCTGACGGACGTGCACGCGCGGTCCGTCGCGCATTCGTTGCCCGCCGGACACGTGGGAGCGCAGAACGAATCGGAGCCGAGCTGGGCGCACACGCCGCCGTTGCAGTCCTGATCCGTGACGCACGGCGGACATGCGAGGCTCGCGGAAGCGTCGACACTCGGCGTGCCCGCTCCCGGAGTCGCGCTCGAGTCTCCGCAGCCGACCCATAGTGCCGTGGCGGCCATCGCGAACATCGCCGGCACCGTCGCGAGTCGGATCATCGGACGCCGTCGAGCGACGAACGCCATCGCACGAGACTGGCTGCGATGCGGTGACGCGAACCACAAGACGGCGGCCGACGCACCGACTCCGCGCCACGCGTCCGCCCACGTCCACGACGCGAAGAACGCGGGAACGTGATCGAGCATGGGGACCAGGTGCACGAGCGCGAGCAGGAGGCCGAGAGCGCTGGCGACGCGTCGCTCGCGCCAGATCGCGTGGATGAGACGCCGCTGCAGCGCACGGGGAAGCGCGAGGAGCGCAATGGCAACGACCGCCCCGAATGCTTTCCAGGCTTCGCTGAGCGACGGGGCCTCGAGGAAGAGGACGAGGTGTTTTCGCGCGGGAAACAGATGGATGAAAGCCAGGCTGAAACCCAAGAACGTGAGGAGCGAACCGCGCGCGGTCTCGGGCGCTGCGTTGTCTGGCGGATGCATCGCGCCAGAATGTCCAGCCAGCGCGGGAGTGATCACGAGGGAGGCGGCGATCGGCGAAATGGCCGCGATGCAGATCATTTTTCTACGCTCCGCCGTCGCTTTTCGTGATCACACCCCCCGCGAGCGGACCTTCACCGTGGGCATTCACGCCTTCGCTACGGCGACGCGACAACCGACGAGCGAAGCGTAGGCCGATGGCCTCCGGCGCCGGACAGGTGCGCACGCGCTGCGATCGGTGCTCGAGCCATTTGGAGGCCGCTTCATGTCGATCCGTTCGTCGTTGCTTCTTCTTCTTCCCGTCGTCGGCGTTTGCGTTGCGACGGAGGCGTGCAGCTCGTCGACCTCGGCTCCGATCGCCTCCGGCGACGCGGGGAGCTCGGGAACCTCGGGCAGCTCCGGTGACGTGATGCACCCCCCGGATGCCGCCACGACGGACGGTTCCAGCGCCGGAGGAACCGCGTTGACGGGCAAGCTCGGCGCGCTCGGCGACGTGAAGCCGACGGTCTCGTCGCTGTGGATTTCGAACAGCGGCGAGACGCTCGTCTACATGAGCTCCGCGCCGCTCACGTGCGAGCAGCTCAAGACATCGCGCTGGCTCGGGGCCGCAACGGCCGGGTCGCAGGTGATCGAGATCGTGATCCGGGGCGCACCCAAGGTAGGGGACGTCGCCGTGCCTCCGGGCGAGGTCAATTTCGCGCAGGGCGGGAAGTCGTCCTCGTACGAGGTCAACGCCGACTCGGGCAACATCACGTTCACGAAGGCGGAGGCGACCGGCGTCGTCGAGGGCACCTTGAGTGCGAGCTACGCGGGCGGCGACACCGTCAGCGGGAGCTTCCACGCCGACTTCTGCGCCGGCGGACAGGGTTACTGAGCGATGACGACGATCCTTCGATCGGTATGCCTCGCGACAGTCGTCTCGATCTTCGCCGCCTCGGCATGCTCGAGCTCGAGCTCGAGCCCGAGCGGCGCGAACGGCGATGCAGGTGCAGGCGAAGCAGGCGCCGTCCGCACCGCGACCACCGGCACGGTGGAGCGCGGTGAGTACCTCGTCGATCACGTCCTCGTTTGCGGCGTGTGCCACACGCCGAACGGTGCGGACGGCAAGCCAGACCTCACGAAGTACCTCGCCGGGAGCCGGTCCTACGACTTCACCGACAAGGACGGCACCATCGTGACGGTGAACGCGGAGAACCTCACGTCGCACAATCCGGAGGGGCTCGCCACGTGGACGGACGAACAGATCCGTACGGCGCTGACCGCGGGCATCGACGACGAGCACATCGCCCTCTACCCGATCATGCCGTACCCCGAATACTCGCTGCTCACGCGCGCGGACGTCGATTCGATCATCCAATACCTCCGCACGATCCCGCCGAACGACAACGTCGTCCCGAGCGACTATCCCTACTTCGACCAGAATCCTCCGGCGCCGCCCGTCGACGGCTCGAAGATCCCGCACACCACGTTGCCCACGACCGACCCGGGCTACGCCGCCGCCGAACGCGGTCGCTATCTCGCGACCGCAGCCTGTCTGAACTGCCACACCGAGCAGCTCTCCGCGGACGTCCCCGACCTCGCCAAGGCGTTTGCCGGAGGCAAGAAGTACACGTTCGTTCGCGGCGCTCCGGTCAATACCTCCGCCAACATCACGCCGGATGCGACCGGCCTCGCGACGTGGAGCATCGACGACATCGTCGCAGCGTTGAAGACGAACACCGAGAAGGGCACCGGACGCGCGTTCTGCAACACGCATCCCGGCGGGCCCGAGCTCTACGGAAAGATGGCCGACAGCGACATGCGCGACATCGCGACGTACATCCATACGCTCCCGCCTGTCGCGAACGGGCCCTTCAAATGCCTGCCGTGAAGCGTTCCCCCTCGCTGTTCGCGGCCGTCGTCGCCATCGCGCTGGTGCCGAGCTGCTCGAGCCCGTCGTCCACGCCGGCAGAGCCCGGCACGTTCACGACCATCTATCCGCTCCTCTTCCCGGTGAGCACGAACGCGCGGTGCAACTTCTGCCACGGCCTGCCGGCGAACGAGACCAGCAACGGCAAGCTGTTCATGGGTACGGACAAGGCGACCGCCTACGCCGCGCTCATCGGCAAGCTCTCGACGGGCAACAAGTGCCCGAACGAGACGCTCGTCGTCCCGAACGATCCCGAGGGGAGCCTGTTCTACCAGAAGCTGACCGCGAGCCCGCCCTGTGGGAGTCGCATGCCGCTCGGCGGGACTCCGCTCTCGGGTGAACAGCTCGAGATGGTTCGAAGCTGGATCGCAGCCGGCGCGAAGGACGACTGATGCGCCGGCTCACGATCGCCGTGCTCGTCGCCACGATGGTCGACCTGTCGTGCTCGAGTAAGGCGGCGCCAGCGGACGCGTGCGTCGAGCCCGAGACCGGCTTGCCGACCGACGTCTTCTGCACGGGCCTCTACGCCAATCACGATCCGACGCAGCACTCGGCCGATGCTCTCGCGTACACGCCGGGCGTCGTGCTGTGGAGCGACGGGGCCGAGAAGCATCGGTACCTTTACTTGCCGCCCTCGTCGACGATCGACACGTCGAACCTCGATGCATGGAAGTTCCCCGTGGGAACGAAGGCGTGGAAGGAGTTCCGCGTCGACGGCGTGCTCGTCGAGACGCGCCTCTTCTGGAAGCGCAGCGAGACGGCGTGGGACTCCGGCACGTATGTCTGGGATGCGGCCGGGACGACGGCGACGCTGAACACGGACCCGAAGGGAATCGTCCTTCCGAGCGGGTACGAGATCCCGAAGCAGAAGGACTGTGACAAGTGTCACCACGGCGGCTCCGACAGGCTGCTCGGCGTCGAGGCGGTCGCGCTCGCGTTGCCGGCCGCCGAAGGAGCGACGCTCACCGCTCTCGCGCAGCGCGGCTTGCTGAGCAAACCTCCCGCGACGACGACGGTCGCGCTTCCCGAAGAGGCGAGCGGCAAGGCCGGCGCGGCGCTCGGATACCTGCACGCGAACTGCGGGATGCCGTGTCACTCGAGCCGCGGGCTCGGCGACGAGACCAAGCTCGTCCTCCGACTTCGGGCAGGCGAGCTATGGCCGGATGGCTCGTCGGGCGCCGCCGCGTCGGCCGTGTCGATGACCGACACGTTCAAGTCCACCGTCAACCAGGACCCTACGACGGCAGCCGTGGCGCAGGCGTTTCCGGGCGCGCATCGGATCACGCCCGGCGCTCACGACAAGAGCCTCGTCTGGCTGGTGTCGCACCTCCGCGGGAACTACCAGATGCCGCCGCTCGTCAGTCATCGCATCGACGACGTCGGAACTCAGCAGCTCGCGGACTGGATCGATGCATTGCCCAAGTAGAGCGATGCGGATACGCATGCATGAACGTCGGTGAACCAACGTAGGCAACCTCGTCGCGCTGCGGTCGCGGTCGGCCTCGTTGCCGTGGCCTCGACGCTCACGCTCCACGCGGTCCGCGCCGACGACTTCGTGCTGGTGAAGATCGACTACGAGACGCGACCCGGATGTCCGGACGCCGACACGTTCGTCCGCGAAGTGCTGTCGCGCGCACCGCGCGCCCGCGTGGGCTCCGCGAGCGACGGCGCGCGCTCGCTCGTTGCGCGCGTGCGTGCGGGAGCGCGTGGACTCGAAGGAGTGCTGTCGGTCCGCGACGCCGACGGGCACACGACGGAGCGCGCCGTCCATGGACAGCGTTGCGAGGAGCTGGTGACTGCGCTCGCCGTGATCGCGGCGCTCGTCATCGACCCGCTCACCGCTCGTGCGGAGCCTTTCGAGCCGGATGCGGCCACCGGCACGACGGACGCAGCGACGACGGACTCTCCGGATGCCGCACCGGCGGCGCTCCCGCAGCTCGACGCCGCAGCGCCGGAGGCCGCGCTCTCGGCCCCGACGGCCGATGGTCCGACCGGACATCCCGGCCCGGGCACGAACGACGGATGGAAGACGTCCGCGGGGGCGGCGGTCGGCGTCGTCGGAGGCACCGCCCCCTCCGTGCTCCTCAGCATGCCCGTGTTCGTCGAGGTCTCGCGGCGCGCGGAGGCGATCGTCGAGCCGACCGCGCGGCTGCGCTTCGAACGCACGGCGGTCGGTGTGACGCGCAAGGGCGGCAGCGGCGGTGCGAGCTTCGTGAGGACCGTGGGAGCCGCCGATCTCTGCGCGATCGCGCTCCGCGGCCGTTCGATCCGCGCGCAGCCGTGCGCGCGGGCCGAGCTCGGCGGCGTCTATGCGAAGGGCCTCGAGATCGTACCGGCGCGCGGCGAGATGCGCCCTTGGCTCGCGCTGGGTCCGGTGGCACGTGCGCGCGTCGACGTCATCGGGCCGCTCTTCGTCGAGCTCGAGGCCGCTCTCCTGTTCGCGGTCGTCCGCGACAGCTTCTACGTGGAGCCGGGCACGCTCCTCTATCGTCCGCCCGCGCTCGGCGCTACGACCGCTTTCGGCGCGGGACTGGCGTTTTGATGATCAATCAGCCTCCCGACGAACATTGCACAGTGCACGGGATGGTTTCCGTCGCCGCGCCCACCGTCGTGATCGATGGACCTTCCGATGGCAGCCCCGTCGTGAGCGCGCCGGAGCGTCGACGTGCATTGTCGAGAGAGGACGCGACGCGCTTTCGGAGCATGGTGGACGGTCACTTCGATTTCATCTGGCGCTCTCTGCGCGGCCTCGGAGTCCCTTCTGCGATGATCGACGATGCGGCACAGCAGGTCTTCTGGACGGCTTCGCAGAAGCTCGACACGATCGTCGTGGGGAGCGAGCGGTCCTTTCTGTTTGCAACGGCACGTGGCGTCGCGGCCAACGCGCGGCGCTCGCGACTGCGCAGTCGCGAGCTGCCCGACGAGGAAGCGGTCGCAAGCTATGCCGACCACTCTCCGGATCCGGAGCAGGTCGCGGCCTCACGCCAGGCGCGCCGGCTCCTCGATCGGATCCTCGACGGTCTCCCCGAGGAGCTGCGGGAGGTCTTCGTCCTGTACGAGCTCGAGGGACAGACCATGGCCGAGATCGCGACGCTGCTCGCGACCCCCACGGGAACGATCGCGTCGCGCCTCCGCCGCGCACGAGAGGAATTCCACACGGCGGCACGCCGTCATCAAGCCAACCGGGGGAACGAGACATGAGCGAGCCGCCGCGTCTTCTGGGCGATCCATCGGCAACGCCCTTCGAGCGTGATCTGCTTGCGTCGTGGGACACGGAGCAGCCGTCTGCGAGCGCTCGCGCGCGAGCGCTTGCGGTCGCGGGCGCCGCCGCGGGAACGCTTGCGGCCGCGGCGGGCACGGCCGCAGGGACGGCACCGAAGGCGGCGGCCGCCGGCGCCGGGGCGCTCACGAAGTGGGCCGTGGTCGGTGCGGTGATCGCCTCGACCGTCGGCGCCGGCGTGGTCGTGGCTCTGACGCGCGCGCCGCAGAGCGAGACGGCCGCTCCCGCAAAGGCGCCGGCAACGACGCTCGCCGTGCCCGTCGTCAGCACTCCGATCGCAGAGCCTCCGACGGTATCGCCCGCCGATCTCCCTACGGCGCCTGCGTCCGTGTCCATCACCCCAGCACCGTCGACGCCTCGTGCTCGCGCCTCGGCCGGGGAGTCGACGCTCAGCGAGGAGATCGCATCGTTCGATCGCGCGCGCGCCGCGTTCGATGCCGGGAGCGCCGACCAGGCGATTGCGCTCGTCGACGCCTATGAGAAGCGATTTCCTTCCGGGACGTTCATCCAAGAGGCCGAGGTCCTCCGGGTCGAAGCGCTCACACGCAAGGGCGATCGTGACGGCGCTCATCGCGTCGGACAGCGGTTTCTCGCCGCCCACCCCACCAGTCCGCATGCTGCGCGCATCCGCGCTATCCTGCACGCATCGACTCCGTAACGCATTCCTCGGCTGCGCGTATCTTCGTGGTCGTCGCGGCAGCGGCGGTCGCGTCGTGCTCGTGGATCGCCTGTGGCACGAACGTCGACCTCGGCGGCACGGCGGACGCCGGCGAGGCGGACGGTTCGCAGAGCGCAGAGGAGCTCGTCGACGTGTGCGAGCCGTGCGCGACCCCTTCGGCGTGCCCGATGGGCGCCACATGCGTGCAGATCGCAGGCAAGAACACGTTCTGCGCGACGGTCTGTCCGAGCGCCGCCGAGTGTGACGGCGACGACACGTGCGAGCTCGTCCGGACCACGACCGCCGAGACGATCCGCGCGTGCGTGCCGAAGGTCGGCGCTTGCGCGCCCGCGAAGGCGCCCGTCGTCGACAGCTCCGTCGTCGACCGGTGCGGAGGCCTCGACGGACCGACGCTCGCCTCCGTGTGCAGATCCTGCGACAGCGACGATCAGGGCTGCCAGCGCAACGGATGCTACGGCGGATGGTGGTGCAACACGACGTTGCAACGCTGCGAGAGGCCACCCGCGACGTGTCCGTCCTGATGGCCCGCGCCAGGCGCGCGGCGAGATTTCGCTCCGTCTTCGCCCTCGCGATTCTCTGCTTGGCGACGCGCGCCGAGGCCGACGACGAGGTCGAGTGGCACGAGGACTGGCCGCGCTTCCGCTGGACCGAGGGCGTCGCGACGGCGGGGTTCCTTGCCGCATCGTATGTCGAAGAACGTTACCTGCCCGGGCCTTCGTCGCCGAACTGGAGCGGCGGCATACTCCTCGACAACCAGATCCGCGGCGTCCTTCGCGGCCGCTCGTTCCATGTCCAGACCGTCGCGACGAAGTACGCGGACGTCGGGTTCGCCACGCTCACGCTCTTTCCATACTTCGACATCGCGCTCGTGCTCGGAGTGCATCGCAATCTCGACGTCGCAGCGCAGATGCTCCTCATCGACGCCCAGTCTCTCAGCTTCACGAGCAGCTTCACGCTCTTCACAAAGTGGCTCGTCGGCCGCCAGCGTCCGTACGCGCGCGACTGCATGCCGGGCGGCACCGTCGGAGTCCACGCGTGCGGCACGACGTACGACAACATCGGCTTCTTCAGCGGCCACACCTCGGCGACGTTCACCGGCGCGGCGCTCACGTGCGTGCACCACAAGCACCTGCCGCTCTACGGCGGCGGGCTTCCCGACACCTGGGCGTGCATCTGGGCGATGACGGGCGCGTCGGCGACAGCCGTGCTGCGCATCGTCTCGGACGATCATTACGCCTCCGACGTGATCGTCGCCGCCGGCGTTGGATTCCTCTCCGGCTACGTGTTGCCCTCGCTCCTGCACTACGGCTTCGGCCGAAAGACGCCGCCACCCCGACCCGGCTCGATGTACATGGTGCCCACGCTGCTTCCCGTCGAGGGCGGGCTCGGCGTCGGGCTCGCAGGATCGATGTGATCGGCCGCGCCTACTGCGCCGCCAGCTTCTCCGCGGTCGTCCCCATCGCCCGCTTCAACGCCGCTCGCGCCACCAGCTGGTCGTACAGCGCGGTCTGCATCTGGCCGCGTGATTGCGTCAGCAGGCCCTCGGCGTCGATGACGTCGAACGACGTCGCTGCGCTCGCTTCGTAGCGCTTCTTCACCAGGCGGAAGTTCTCCTCCGCCGACGCGACCGACGCCTGCGCCACGACCATCGCCTCCGAGGCCGCGCTCAGCTCGAGGAACGCGCGGCGCACCTCGAGGCGGACCTGGTCCGAGATCCGCGTTCGCGCGAGCGTCGCCTGGTGGGCACGCGTCTTCGCCTCCGAGATGGCACTCGTGTTCGTGCCCCAGTCCCACACGTCCCACGATGCCTGCGCGCCGACGTACGCCGAGTTCGTTTGCACGAACTGCGAGCCCTCGTTGTGGATGTACGCGCCGACCACGTTCACCTGCGGCGCGAGCCTCAGCCACGCGACCTTCACCTCTCTGTTCGCCTGGTCGATCCGCTTGTCGACCTCGACGAGCTCGATGCGCTGCGCCTCCGCCGTCTTCTGCGCCTGATCGACCGTCACGGCTTCGCGCGACACGGAGCCCGTCTCCGGCGCGATGGGCTGCGGCTCGATCGACACGTCCGGAAGGCCGACGAGCACCGCGAGCCGTGCTTGCTCGAACAACACCCGCGCGCGCGCCTGGATCAGGCGCTGCTCCGCGTTCGCGACGGCGAGCTGCGCGCGGAGGACGTCGTCCTGGCTCACGACGCCGTTGTTGTGGAACGAGTTCGACTGCTTGAGCTGCGCCTGCAGCTGCTCGACCGACGCCGCCGCGACCTCGACGAGCCGCTGTCCCTGCACGATGTGGTAGTAGCTCTCGACGACCCGGAACGCCGTGTCGCGGCGCGCCACCTCGCGCCGGATGTTCGCGATGTCGACGCCGAGGTTCCGCACCTTCAGCGCATCGACGATCGCGAAGAGCCCCGTGACCGGCTGGCTCGCCGACACCGTCACGTTCCACTCGAACTGGTCGCGCACGGGGAAGGACTCGGCGCCGAACGGGATCTTGTAGGGCGAGTTCCACTCGTGCGCATACCCGTCGACGCGCACCGAGGGGCCGATGCGCCCGCGCGCGCCGGAGCGCTGAGCCTCGCTCACCGCGACCTCGTCCGCGGCGGACTGGACCTCGACGTTGTTCTTGAGCGCGAGCTCGACGCACTCGTCGAGGCGCATCCGGCGGGCGCTTGGATTGGCCTGCGCGTGGGCGGAAGACTCGGCCGAAGCCAGGGAAAAGACGGCGAGAAGTGCGGCTGCAACGCGGGGGATCGTTCGACTGCGCATGGAATCTGGTAGACAGTATACACAGGATGAATCAATATTCATCTTGCAACATGTCGGCTCATTCGCTGCGCGCGAGATTCAAGGAGACCGTCACCGGCGCGATCCTCGATGCCGCCGAAGAGCTCGCGGCCGAGGTCGGCGTTCCGGGCACGAATCTCCAGGCGGTCGCGAAGCGAGCGGGCGTCGCGGTCGGGACGATCTACAACCACTTCGAAGATCGCAACGAGCTGTTCGTCGAATTGTTCACGCGCCGGCGCGAGGGGCTCCTCGCCGCCGTCGACAGCGCGACGAAGGGTGCGTCGCGCAGCGGCTTCGATACGCAGCTCGAGGCGTTCGTGCACGCCGTGCTCTCGTACTTCGATACCAGGCGTACGTTCCTGCGCCTCGCGCTCGACGGGCAGACGCCGAAGCCGAAGGCGGGAAGCGCCTCCAACGCGATGGAGCAGCTCGCGCTCCGCGCCCAGCGCATCGTGAAGCAGGGCGTGAAGGAGAAACGTCTCCGCGCGGAAGCCGCTGGTCTCGCGCCGTACTTCCTGACGTCCGCGATCAAGGCGATCCTCATGACCCGCGCCGATTCAGCGGCGCCGCTCGCCGGGGAGACCGCCCGCGTCATCGACCTCTTCCTGAACGGGTCGGCACGATGAGCGCGGCATCGCCCACGTTCGACGCGCAGGCCCTGGCGGCACCGGCGCCGGTCAACAAATGGCTGGTCACTGTCTCGATCGCCTTCGGCTCGCTCATGGCGTCGATCGACTCGTCGATCGTCAACGTCGCGCTGCCGCAGATCCGCGGCGCCGTCGGCGCGACCATCGAGGAGATCACGTGGGTCTCGACGGCGTACATCATCGCGACCGTCCTCGTGATGCCGCTCACGGGCTTTCTCGGCACGTTCTTCGGTCAGAAGCGCGTGTACCTCGCGAGCCTCGTCCTCTTCGTGCTCGGCTCGGCGCTCTGCGGCCTCGCGCACTCCCTGCCGACCCTCGTCTTCTTCCGCGCGCTACAGGGCTTCGGCGCCGGTGCGCTCCAACCTACGCAGCAGGCGATCCTGCGCCAGACGTTCCCGCCGAAGGAGCAGGGCATGGCGATGGCGATGTTCGCCATGGTCATCATGGTCGGTCCGGCCGTCGGTCCCACGCTCGGCGGATACATCGTCGACAACTACAGCTGGCAGTGGATCTTCTACATCAACGTCCCGATCGGCGTGGTCGGCACGTTCATGACCTGGCGTTACGTCATCGAGCCGCCGGACGTCCTTCGCGCGAACCGCGAGCGCGCCGCAGCGCAGCGCAAGCACCTCGACATCGCTGGAATCGTGCTCATGTGCATCGGTGTCTCGACGCTGCAGTACGTGCTCGAGGAAGGCCCACGCGACGACTGGTTCGACTCGCCCGTCATCACCGGGCTATCGGCGCTCGCCGCCGTGTCGCTCGGCGCGTTCATCATCCGCGAGCTCACCGCCGTGGCGCCGGTCGTCAACCTGCGCCTCTTCCGCGACAAGACGTTCGCGTCCGGAACGGCGATCGGCGGCGTCATGTTCGCGATGCTCATGGGCAGCATGTTCCTCCTGCCGGTCTTCATGCAGGAGCTCCTCGGCTTCGACGCCACGCAGTCCGGCACGACGCTCATGCCGCGCACGCTCGCGATGATGGTCGTCACGCCCATCATCGGCCGTCTCTACAACCACGTACCGCCGGCGATCACCGTCGCGATCGGCGGGCTCTTCTTCGCGCTCGGCTCGTACCAGCTCAGTCACATCACGCTGATGAGCTCGTCCGCCGACATCGTCGTCCCGTTGCTCGTCACGGGCGTCGGCTTCGCGTGTCTCTTCATCCCGCTCACCACCGCCGCGCTCACGTTCATTCCGCGTCCCGAGCTCGCCGATGCCGCCGGCCTCAACTCGTTCGTGCGTCAGATCGGCGGCTCGTTCGGCCTCACGATCTTCGCGACGATGCTCTCCAACTACGGCAAGCGCGCGACCGCGTCGGTGGGCTGGCACGTGTCGAGCCTCCGCCCGGAGGTCGTCGCCCGCGCCGATGCGATGGCCAAGAGCTTCCAGGCCCACGGCATGAGCGCGATCGACGCGAAGCAGACGGCGCTGCGCGCGCTCGCGGGCCAGGTCGCTCGGGAGGGCACGGTCCTCGCGTTCGAGAAGACGTTTCTCCTCCAGGGGATCATCTTCCTCGCGGTGCTTCCTCTCCTCTTCTTCCTTCGCGTCGGCAGCGGTCCCAAGGCCGAGCACATCGAAATGACTATGGAGTGAGCATGGCAACGGCAGACGCAACGATGGAACGTGCAACCAACGCGGGGACGGCCAACGCCGTTGCGCCCGCCGCCAGGAAGAAGAACGCCGCTCGGCCGTACATCATCTTCGGCGTGATCGTCGTGCTCGCAGCCGCGGGGTACCTGCTCTTCCAGATGCTCACGAAGGGCAAGGAGAGCACCGACAACGCGCAGGTCGGCGCCGACATGGTGCCGATCGCCGCGCGTGTCGGCGGCATGCTCGTCGCCGTGCCGGTCACGGACAATCAAGCCGTGAAGAAGGGTGATCTGCTCGCGCAGATCGATCCGAGCGACTACGAGAACAAGGTCAAGCAAGCCGAGGCCGAGCTGAGCGCCGCGCAGGCGCAGGCCGCCGCCGCGGACGCGCAGATGAAGATCGTGGCCGCCAGCTCGAAGGGCGGACTGTCGACGGCGCGCGCGCAGCTCTCCGGCTCGACGGTGTCCGTTGCCGGTGCGGACGCGCAGGTCGCCGCGGCCGAGGCGATGGTCGCGAAGGCTCGCGCGGATGCCGAAAAGGCCGAGAACGATCTCCGTCGCGCGCAGTCGCTCCGCAAGGACGACGCGATCCCGCAGGCGCAGGTCGACAACCTCACTTCGCAGGCCGCGGCGATGCGCGCCGCCGTCGCGCAGGCCCAGGCGAACCTCGCGGCAGCACAGGAAGCGAAGAACAGCGCGCGCACGCGCATCGCGGAGGCCGCGGGCCGCGTCGAGCAGAGCGCCCCCGTCGACGCGCAGGTGGCGGTCGCGAAGGCGAACGCGGATCTCGCGGCCGCTCGCGCCGCCGCCGCCGAGGTCGCGCTCGCGCAGGCGAAGCTGAACCTCTCGTACACGAAGGTCGTCGCTCCGCAGGACGGCCATCTCTCGAAGCTCGGCGTCCACGCCGGCCAGCTGGTCCAACCTTCGCAGACGATCACCAACGTGCTGCCCGACACGACGTACGTCGTCGCGAACTTCAAGGAGACGCAGGTCGGCGACATGAAGGTCGGCCAGACGGCCGAGGTCTCGGTCGACGCATTCCCCGGGCGGACCTTCCACGCGAAGGTGGAGAGCATCTCGTACGGCACCGGCGCCCAGTTCTCGATGCTGCCGCCCGACAACGCGTCCGGAAACTTCGTGAAGGTCGTGCAACGCGTTCCCGTGAAGCTCGTCTGGACCGATTTGCCGCCGGATGTGCATCCCGAGGCCGGACTCTCGGCCGACGTGACGGTGAGGCTGAAGTGACTGGGCCCGCGAAGCTCGAGGTCGTCACCATCGCGCGCCAGTTCGGCGCTGGCGGCAGCGACCTCGCGCTCGCGCTCGGAGAGACGCTGGGCTGGCCCGTCCTCGACCGAGAGATCATCCATACGGCCGCGGAGCGCCTCCACGCGGACGAGGCGCGCGCCGCGAGCGTCGACGAGTACGTCACGGGCGCACTCCAGAAGCTCGCGAAGGGCTTCGCGCTCTCCGTTCCGGAGTATGCGATCGAGCCCGCGTACGAGCTCGATCCCGACGACGTCGCGCGCGTCACGCATCAGGTCGTCCTCACGGCCGCGAAGAGCGCGCCGCTCGTCGTCGTGGGTCACGGCGTGCAGTGCCTCCTCGCGTCGCAGCCGAACGTGCTGCACGTGCGCGTCGTCGCACCGGTCGAAAAGCGCGTCGCGTGCATCGCCACGCGCCTGAAGATGGACACTGCGACCGCGACCTCGGAGGTGCATCGGCGCGACGCGCAACGGGCGCGCTACCTGCGGCATCACTTCGGTGCAGACAACAACGATCCCACGCTCTACGACGTGCAATTCAACACCGCCCATCTCTCCGTCGCCGAGGTCGCGAGCGCCATCGCGCAGATCGTGCGCGGCCGGACAGGCTGATCGGTCCCCTGCCGATGGTCCCGCTCTCGATCCTCGATCTCGTCCCGGTCGTGCAGGGCTCGACGCCGCGCGAGGCGTTGCATCGGAGCCTCGACCTCGCGCAGCACGTGGAACGCCTCGGGTACGACCGATACTGGGTCGCGGAGCACCACAACATGGCGGGCATCGCGAGCGCCGCGACCGCGGTCGTCATCGGCTACCTCGCGGGCGGAACGAAGACGATCCGCGTGGGCGCCGGCGGCATCATGCTGCCCAACCACGCGCCGCTCGTGATCGCCGAGCAGTTCGGGACGCTCGAGTCACTCTATCCCGGCCGCATCGACCTCGGGCTCGGCCGCGCGCCGGGCACCGATCAGATCGCCGTACGCGCGATGCGACGCGACCCGAACGCGTCCGACGATTTCCCGCGCGACGTGCAGGAGCTGCAGGCGCTGTTCCGGCCGGTCCGCGAAGGACAGCGCATCCAGGCGGTGCCGGGCGCAGGTCTGCGTGTACCTTTGTGGATCCTCGGTTCGAGCTTGTTCGGCGCGCAGCT
This sequence comes from Labilithrix sp., assembly GCA_028287065.1. Classification (GTDB taxonomy): domain Bacteria; phylum Myxococcota_A; class Polyangia; order Polyangiales; family Polyangiaceae; genus Labilithrix. Next base: position 30,681 of record JAQBQJ010000378.1, read on the forward strand.
CGCGGCGCTGCTCGGCCTGCCGTACGCGTTCGCCTCGCATTTCGCGCCCGCGGCGATGGACGACGCGCTCGCCGTGTACCGCGAGAAGTTCGAGCCTTCGGAGCAGCTCGAGCGACCGTATGCGATGGCCGGCGTGAACGTCATCGCCGCCGACACGGATGCCGAGGCGCGGCGCCTGTTCACGACGCTGCAGCAGGCGTTCACCGATCTGCATCGAGGCACGCGCGGCCTGCAGAAGCCGCCGATCGACGACATCGACGCGTACTGGACGCCCGCGGAGAAGCACGCGGCGTCGGCGATGCTCACGCACTCGATCGTGGGCTCGCCGAAGACGGTTCGCGAGGGGCTCGAGCGCTTCGCCGCGCGCACCAAGGCCGACGAGCTGATGGTGGTGACGACCGTGTTCGACCACGAGGCGCGAAAGCGCTCGTACGAGCTCGTGGCCGAGCTGTTTCGATCGTAGACGGGCGGTTCGTTCCTCCAAGATCGCGCGCGCCGTGGCTCGCGCTAGAACCGCACGCGCAGGTCGAGCGGTACCGCGCGTCCGCCCGCGCGCGCGGTGGATTGCGCGCCATCGCGCGCGAGCCAGAGCCACGTCGCGGCTGCGAGCGACACCACGCCAACGCCCAGCGCGACGTCGGCGAGCGCGAACCGCGTACGCACGGAATCGACGTCGGACTGCGCGCACGTCCTGCGGATCGCGCACGGATCATCCTCGAGCGCGCGGAGATCGCTCTTCGCCGAGAGGCCGAGGTACGCGAAGCTGCCGAGCGCGACGACGCCCACGGCGCCGAGGACGATGGGCAGCACCGGCACCGCTGCGGACGGCTGCGTCGCCGGCGCAGCTGCGCCCGAAGCCGGCGGCGCGGGCGTGCTCGCTCCGATCGGATCCATCGTGACCGGCAAGACGCGGTTCTTCTCGGTCGTTCGCGCGAGCACGCTCACGCGCTGCTCGCGATACCTCGGTCCCGCCGTGAACGTGAAGACGTGCGAGCCCACGTCGACGTTGACGGGCTTGCCGTCGAGCCGCTCGACGAGGAGCTCGCCGTCCACCAGCACACGCACCTCGCTCATGTCCGCGCCGCGCTCGTCGCGGACGGCGAACACGAAGCTCGGCTGCAGCTGATCGAGCTCGGTGAGTGACGTCACGCAGTCGCGACGCACGATCGCCGGGCACGACTCGGCCACGCAGGCGAGGAACGACTTTCGTGCGTCGCGATAGCGGCCCTCGCTCCGCAGCGCCGTGGCGCGATCGGACGACGAGAGGCACTCTTGCACGGTCGGATCGGCGGCGTGCGAAGGCGATGCCGCCACCGCGATCCACGCCGGTGCACCGAGCAACACGCAGGCCCACCTCGTGAGAGGACGCATTCGACGGCGCGAGCGTATCAGAAGCACTGCCGCTTCCAGGTCCTCACGCCCTGGCTGTCGATCGTGAAGGGCGGATCACACGCCGTCGACCGCGGCCGGCGCGGTCGGCGATCGGTGCGCGGGCGGTTCGTCGAGCCCGCAGGCGTGGGCTGCGACGTCGCCTCGTCGAGCGGCGGCTCCGACGCAGGCAGCTCCGAGCCGACAGGCAAAGACGACGGCGACGGCGTGCGCGCCGGCGACGCGCTCGACGTCGTTGCTGCGCCTTGCGCAGGCGTTTCGTCTCGACCCGCCATGGCTGCGAGGACGAGCAGCACGAGGACCACACCGCCGGCGAGAGCGGCGCTCACGAGCCCTCGCCGGCGCTGGACGAGGCTCTCCTCGTCGCGCGTTCGCGCGCGGTGCTCGGGCGCATCCCCGCTCCTGGCGCTTGGCTCGCCCTCGGCGCGCTCGATCGCGGCGACCTCGCGATGTTGGGCCTCGAGCGTTTCGGCGAGCAGCTCGTGCAGCCAGCTCGCGACCTCCGACGCGGAGGCGACCGTGATGCTCGACTCGATCGCGATCGCCATGTCGAGCGCCGTTGCGTGGCGCGCGACGGGCATGCGAGCGAGGCTCTTCACGAGCACGTCCTCGAGCGCCGGCGGCACCTTCACACGACGCGCGCTCGGCCGCGGGACGCGCGCGGTCAGCACCGCCGCCAGGATCTCGCCGTCGTAGCTTCCGTCGAACAGGCGAGCCCCTACGAGCATCTCCCAGAGAACGACGCCCATCGCGAACACGTCGCTGCGCCGGCTCGTGTTGCCGTGCACCTGCTCCGGCGCCATGTACCGGAGCTTCCCCTTCAGGCCGCCGGGCTGCGTGGCCTGCTGCAACCTCCCTCTCGCCTTCGCCACGCCGAAGTCGGCGACGCGGGCGATGCCGCTCTCGTCGACGAGGATGTTGTCCGGCGAGAGGTCTCGATGAATGAGCTCGAGGAGCTCGCCGCGCTCGTCCCTCGCCTCGTGCGCGGCGTGGACGCCGTGGAGAGCCCCGACGACGATCGCCGCGGCGATCGCGGGCGGCATGCGCTCCCCACGTTCCGCGAGCGTCCGCTGGATCCGCCCGACCGATGCACCATGCACGTATTCGAGGACGAGCAGTACCTCGCTGCCCTCGCGGATGACGTCGAGCGTCTGGACGACGTTGGGATGCTGGATCCGCGCGGCGAGGCGCGCTTCGTCGACGAACATCGTCACGAACCCGGGGTCGACGGCGAGCTCTGGGAGCAGGCGCTTGATCGCCACGGTCCGCGCGAAGCCAACGTCGTTGGTGAAGCGGCCGTAGTGGATGGTCGCCATCCCGCCGCGGGCGATCGCGCCGTGCAGCGTGTAACGCCCGATGTGCGAAGGCTCGTCGGCGGGCATCCGGGTCCGCGCTCGGCTAGAGATCGTGCTTGCGCAAGAGCCGATGGACGTAGCTGCGGTCGAGCGAGGCGGCGTCGGCGATCGCTCCCACGTCGCGACCGTGCGTGCGGAGGAGCGCGGCCATGTACTCGCGCTCGAGGTGATCGACCAAGCGCTCGCGCAAGACCTTGAACGGGACGTCGGTCGGCACCGGCGGGAGCGCCGCGGTCCAGGAGTCGGGCGACCAATGCGAGGACGGCGCGCCGTGCGCGGACGGCGGCACCGACGGCGGCAGGGGAATGCGCGTGGGTACCTCGGCGCCGCGCGTCATCGCCCATGCGACCTGCGGTCCGACGGCGATGGCTCGCTCCGCGAAGCTGCGTAGCTCGCGCACGTTGCCTGTCCAGGCATGCGTGGCCAGCTCGGCGCGCAGGGTCTGATCGATGTTCAGGCCCGGCTTCTTCGAGAGAAAATGCTCGAGCAGGAGCGGGAGGTCGTCGGCACGCGCGCGCAGCGCCGGAATGAACACCGGCAGCACGGCGAGGCGGAAATACAGGTCCTCGCGGAACGAGCCGTTGCCGACCATCGAGTGCAGATCGCGGTTCGTCGCCGAGACGAACCGCACGTTCACACGCCGGTGCTCGGTCTCGCCGATGCGGCGCAGCGTCTGCGACTCCAGGATGCGCAGCAGCTTCGGCTGCATCGCGAGCGGCAGCTCGCCGATCTCGTCGAGGAACACGGTGCCGCCGTCGGCGGCCTCGAATGCGCCCGCTCGCGCGCGTTCGGCTCCTGTGAACGCGCCCTTCGCATGACCGAAGAGCTCGCTCTCGAGCAACGTCTCGGGCAGCGCGGCGCAGTCGACGACGATGAACGGTCCGTCGGCGCGCGACGACATCTCGTGGAGCGCTTGCGCGACGAGCTCCTTGCCGGTCCCCGTCTCGCCCTGGATCAATACCGGCGACTCGGTGGCGGCGTAGTGCGACAGGCGCAAGAACATCTCGCGCATGATCTCGGAGCGAGCGATGAGCGGACCGAACCTGTCGTGCGGCCAGAGCGGGACGGACGTCGCGGCGCCGGACAGCGAGACGGTGAGCGTGGTCGCACCGACCTTGAGATGGCCATGGCTCGGGACGCGTGCGCTCTGCACGAGCACACCGTCGACCCAGGTGCCGTTGCGGCTCCCGAGATCGCGCACCCACACGCCGTCGTTCTTGACCTCGAGCTCCGCATGAAGGCGCGAGACCGCACGATCCGCGATCGAGAGCGGCAGGTGCGACGACGAGCCGATCAGCAGGCGGCCCTCGATCTCGATCGAATGCGAGCCGGCGGCGTCGGCCCACTCGAGCCTCGGCCTCTGGCGGAGAGCCGTGAGATTCAGCTCGAAACGCGGCTCGACGTCCGTCGGCGTCGATGGTGAGTCGTGGTCGCTGGGAGGAGCCGCCATGCACGGTGAGAATACCAAAGGCGTCGCGCTGATTCGTGGCAACCTGCGTTCGTGGCGACGACGCGACGAATCGCGCTGTTGGGGACGATCGCGGCGACCGCGCTGGCGTGCTCGCTCACGACCATCCCCGATCTGACGAGCGGAACCGGCGACGGAAAGGACGGCGCGGACGGAGGTGGCCCCGGCGACGGCGGAGCCGAAGCTGCCATCGACGCCACGGCGGGAGGCTTCTGCAACGGCCTCGGCCGTCAGCCGAGCTTGTGCGACGACTTCGACGGCCTCGATGCGCTCGGCAAGCGCTGGAGCATCGTGCGGCCGTTCGACGGCACGTTCGGGGTCGCGATCGATCCGAGCGTGTCTCGGTCGGCGCCGAATTCGCTGCTCGCGCGCGTCGAGCAGCCGGCGCCCGATTGCACGTACGCGACACTCGAGAACAGCGTGCCCGGCGCGTTCACCGGCACACGGCTCGCCTACTCGGTCATGATCGCGAGCGCGAACCAGCTCCCGGGCAAGAGCACGATCTCGGCGCAGAGCTTCGGCAAGGGCTCGTCGTTGTGTCAGGCGTTCTTGACGGTCGTTTCGCCGACCTCCATGTCGATCGGCGAGCAGATCATCCACGAGGACGGCGGACGCGAAGAGGCCGATTACGACCTGCCGGCGCTCCCGATCGGAAGCTGGGTGAGCGTGGTCGTCGATTACGACGTCATGGCCAAGAAGCTGAAGGTCACCGTCGACGAGAAGAACGTCCTCGACGTCGCCACGGCGCTCGCGTGTCCGTACGCTCCCGGCGACACGTCCGTGCGGGTCGGTTTGTTCTGCGAGCCCAAGGGCGGGACGTCGCGCCGACTGCACTACGACGACGTCGTCTTCGACGCGCGCTGACCGTCGACGGCCGTCGACGACAGTCGTCCACGACGCGCCATGTGCGCGGATCCCGCACCCAGAACAATGACGAGCCTTCGTGGGATCCGACGCGATCCACGGACGCGGCATGTGACGTGCTGTTGCATGACGCATGAAGATCGTCACCGTCCTGCCGTTCCTGTTCGTCCTCACGTCATCGGCGTGCGGCGACTACCAGAGCAGCGAAGAGGCCGCCGAAGGGCAGTCCGCGAAGCTCGTTCCTACCGCCGCGGCCGTCACGGTCGTCGCGAAGCACTCGAGTCAGTGTCTCGACGTGCGCGGTGGTCCCGCGGCAACGACCGACGGCGCGCGTCTCGAGCAATGGGGCTGCAGCGGAGAGCTCAACCAGGCGTTCACCTTCAAGGACATGGGCAGCGGACGCTACGAGATGATCGCGAAGCACAGCGGCAAGTGCGTGTCGCTCGTCGGCGGCGGCCTCGCGAACGGCACGCAGATTCAGCAGGCCGCCTGCACCGGCGGGGCGGCGCAGCTGTGGAAGCCGCAGGACAGCGCGAGCGGCGGGACCCAGCTCGTGTCCGTCGCGAGCGGCCGTTGCCTCGACGTGATCGGCGGACCGTCGGCGACGAGCGAAGGCGTGCTCGCGGAGCTGTGGGATTGCACGGGCCAGGCGAACCAGTCGTGGACGATCGGCGGCGCTGCGCCGGCGCCCGCACCCGCACCGAGCACACCGTCGACGAGCGGTACCGGTCCGTTCGGACAGGACGCGTCCGCGTACACGCTCACGTTCTCCGAGGAGTTCGACGGCGCCCTCGACAAGACCAAGTGGGTCGATCACCTCTGGTACGAGCCCGCGGACGCGACCCCGAACTACGCGGTGAGCAACGGCAGCCTGAAGATCTGGCCCGTCGCGGGCACGAGCTTCACGCGCAACTACCGGCACCTCACGACGGACGGCACGTACTACCAGACGTACGGCTACTTCGAGATCGAGGCGAAGCTTCCTTACGGCAAGGGCCCGTGGCCCGCGTTCTGGCTCTACAACCACGACAACGGCGACGACCGCCCCGAGATCGACATCATGGAGGCGTACTCCGGCGGCGGTCCGAACAGCGGATGGTCCGACGCGAACCTCCATCCGACCGCATTCGCGGCGACGATCTGGACCGGCAAGCCCGGCGTCGAAGGCGGACACAAGACGCTCGTCACGCCCGATCTCTCGGCCGGCTTCCATCGCTACGCCGTGAAGTGGGAGCCGAACAAGCAGACGTACTTCTTCGACGGAAAGCCTTTCTTCACTGCGAACGTGAGCATGAGCTCGCGCATGTACATCCTTCTCAGTTTCCAGTTCGGCAGCGCGAGCGGCGCGGGCGACAGCTCGACGCCGACGGGCCCGGGCAACGCGTACGAAGTCCGTTACGTGCGCGCCTGGAAGATGAAGTGATGCGCGCTACGCGCTGTGCGTGAAGCACATCGTGCAGACCTTGCCTCGCTTGGCGAGCGTGAGCTCCGGTTCATCGGGGGCGAGGAGCTTTGGACGATGCGCGCCGCACGCTCGACGACGCGCCGGTCGTCACTCGTGAGCGCGCCGGACCGAACGAGGACGTCGGTGAGCATGGCGACGGTGCGCTCGAGCGCAGCGACCTGACGCGTGAGGCGAGTGATCGGATCGAGCATGCGCCGGATGATGACATACGAATCGGTGACCCGTGCGGCTCAGCGGACCTGCCGCACGCGTCGCGTGAAGCTCGGCACGTCCTGACGGCGCAGCTCACGAGCTGGTTCACGGCCTGCACGGTTTCGTGGTGGAGGCCGGCCATGCGTCACGCTCACGCTCTCGCGCTCTCGCTGCTCGGCGGCGCGCTCGCCGTCACGGTTCTGTGCGGCGCGTGCGCGCAGACCAACCAACACGGCAAGATGCAGCCCGATCCCGGCGAGGGCTACACGCTGCAGACGACCGGCGCCGAGGTGGGTCGCGACGACCCAGCACAGGGGGCGAGCGAGCCGAACCTCACCGTCGAGCAGGCGGCGGTCCGGCTCGCGGGTCAGATCTGTGCGCGCGAGGTGCGATGCCACGGAGATGCATCGCTGGCAGGCGATTGCATGCATAGGTACGTGGGCCGCATGCACGCCGAGCTCGCGAGCTGGACCTGCCCGCCCGCCGGATGGCGCGCGCGTGCGAAGGAGTGCCTCGCGACGGTAGGCACCGAGCCATGCACCTTCGACCTCGCCATGCGGGGAAGGATATGTGAGAGCAACGACGAGTGCCCTCCGGTCGGTCGAGGGCTGATCCCGCCCGGCGCCGCGCTGGCCGACGCAGGGTTGTGACGGTCGAGCCTTCCGCGCCGCACACTGCGGCAACGACGACGTGTGATAGCCTCGCGCCGCGTCGTGGCGTTCACCGGGTACGCATTCGTCCTATTTTTCTTCGGTATCGTGCTGCCGGCCCGGTGGCTGCTGCCGTCCCGCGCGACGCAGACGGTGCTGCTCGTCGCAAGCGTCGTCTTCTACCTGTCGTGGGGGTGGAAGCTCGCGATCCTCCTCGCGGCGCTCACGCTCTTCACCTACGGCGCGGGGCACCTGCTGCGGACGCGCAAGACGGGTCGCAAGGGAATCCTCGCCGGCTCGATCGTCGTCATCCTCGGCACGCTCGCGGTCTTCAAGTACGCCGCGTTCTTCGCGTCGTTCGTGCCGGGGCTGCACGTCACGCAGCTCCCGCTCCCGCTCGGTATCTCGTTCTACGTGTTCGAGATGATCAGCTACGTCGTCGACGTCTATCGCGGCGACGCGGGCGCGAGGTCGCTGCCCGAGTTCGCGCTCTACGTCTCGTACTTCCCGCACCTGATCGCGGGGCCGATCGTCCGTGCGTCCGAGCTCTTGCCGCAGCTCCGCGAGGAGAAGGACTTCGACTCGGGCCGCGTGTCCGAGGGCATGTTCGTCATGCTCACCGGCTTCGTGAAGAAGATGGTGATCGCAGACAACCTCGCGGTCTACGCCGACGCGGTCTTCAAGAAGCCCGACGCGTACAACTCGATCGAGCTCGCGGTCGGCGTGCTCGCGTACACCGGGCAGATCTTCTGTGACTTCTCCGGCTACACGGACATCGCCCGCGGCGGCTCGCAGATGCTCGGCTTCGATCTGCCGGAGAACTTCGACTACCCGTACCTGAGCAAGTCGATCACCGAGTTCTGGCGGCGCTGGCACATGACGCTGTCGCGCTGGCTGCGCGACTACCTGTACATCCCGCTCGGCGGCAATCGTGGCGGGGAGCTCGCGACGTATCGCAACTTGTTCCTCACGATGACCCTCGGCGGGCTGTGGCACGGCGCGCGGATCACGTTCGTGATCTGGGGCGCGTACCACGGCGTGCTGCTCGCGCTGCACAAGCTTTTCAGCGGCGCGACGCGCACGCCGGGCTGGAAGGCGGCGCGCGAGCACGTCGCCTACAAGGCGGTCGCGATGCTCGGAACGCTCGTCCTCGTGATGATCGGATGGGTGTTCTTCCGCGCGCAGACGTTCGGCGACGCGATGGCGATCTTCAAGCGGATCTACGTGGCGCGGCCGGTCGCGGGGTGGAAGCCGAGCGTCTCTCTCGACACGGCCACGTGGTATCTCGTCGCCCTCGTCGCGCTGCACGCGGCGGGTGCATCGAAGCTCGGTCTCCGCACGCAACGCGTCCTGCCGCCCGCCGCGCGCGGGCTGATGTGGGCGAGCATGGTGCTCGTCCTCTACTGGTTCGCGACCACGTCGCCCACGTTCATCTACTTCTATTTCTGAGCCACGCGCGCATGACCTCCGCAGCGAAAGCAGCCGCGACCGACACGCGTTCACCCAGTACGTCGCGAGAGAGCTCGTCGCGCCGCTGGTCCCTTAGAAGACGACGACACGTCGGACGAGATTGACGGCGCGCGAGTTGCTTGCGGTCGGTCATGGCAACGACAGCGCCGCGCGTGGTGGTCGTGACTGGGGCTTCGGCCGGCGTGGGGCGCGCGATCGCGCGCGCATTTGCCCAGCGTGGGTCCAGCGTGGCGCTTCTGGCACGCGGGATCGACGGGCTCGAGGGGGCTCGCCGCGACGTCGAGAGCCTCGGCGCACGCGCCGTCGTCATTCCTTGCGACGTCGCCGACGAGGAGCAGGTCGAGGACGCCGCGGATCGCGCCGAGCTCGAGCTCGGTCCCATCGACGTCTGGGTCAACAACGCGATGGTCTCCGTCTTCTCGCCCGCCGATCGCATCACTCCCGACGAGTACCGGCGCGTCACCGACGTCACCTATCTCGGATTCGTGTGGGGGACCCTTGCCGCGCTCCGTCGCATGAAGCCACGCGATCGCGGCGTCGTCGTGCAGGTCGGCTCGGCGCTCGCGCATCGCAGCATCCCGCTCCAGTCCGCATACTGCGCGGCGAAGCACGCGGTGAAGGGCTTCACGGAGTCCGTCCGCACCGAGCTCATCCACGATCGCAGCAGCGTGAAGATCTCGATCGTCGAGCTGCCGGCCGTGAACACCCCGCAGTTCGACTGGACCCGCTCGCGGATGCCTCGTCGCGCGCAGCCGGTCCCGCCGATCTTCCAGCCCGAGGTGCCGGCCGAGGCCGTCGTGAACGCCGCGATGCATCCGCGGCGCGAGATGCTCGTCGGCTGGCCGACCGTGAAGGCGATCCTCGCCGAGAAGCTCGCGCCGGGCATCGCGGACTGGTACCTCGGTCGAACGGGCTACGATGCGCAGCAGACCCACGAGGCCGAGCGCCTCGGCCGTCGCGACAACCTCTTCGCACCGGTGCCGGGCGATCACGGCGCGCACGGTCGCTTCGACGATCGCGCGCGTCCGAGGAGCATGCAGCTCTGGATGAGCCTGCATCGTGGGCTCGTCGCGCTCGGACTTCTCGCGCTCGGAACGGCCGCGGCCTTTGGCGCGCTCGGCGTGCGACGTCGCGCGCTCCGCTGGTAGCCGCCGCCCCGTCAGCGACGCCGCGCGATTGCATACGCCGCCAACCCCGCGAGCACGACGCCCGCGGCGACGTCCGCGAGGTAGTGCTGCTTCGTGAGGATCGTCGATGCGCAGATCGCGACGGCGGTCGCGATCCCCCATAGGAAGAGCCTCCGCGATGTGAACCGCAGGCCGATCGCCGCGTAGACCGCCACCGAGCAGTGCGCCGACGGAAAGCAGTTCGTGACCGGATCGCCGGCGTACACGAGCCGGAGCAGCCATGCACCGAAGCCGGGCAGCTCCGCGGCGAGCGGCGGACGATCGAGGCGCACCGGCAGCGTCACCCACGCGACCGCCGAGAGCGAGACGATGAGCAGGTTGCCGAGCAGATAGCGGCGCAACAGTCGGGGCTCCGGCAGCGAGCAGTACGGCACGACGCTGAAGACGTGCACACCGAGGTAGATCGGCGTGAACGCAGGACGGAGCGGCAGGCGCGCGAGGATGGTGTCCTCGAAGACGCGCGCGGTCGGCGCGTCCGTGATGTGGGCCGCGCCGAAGTAGAGGAGCCCCCATACGAACCACGCGCCGAAGCCGATCGCCGCCCAGCGCCCGAGCTCGTCCGGCTCGGGTCCGCCGCGCAGGGCGAGGAGCATCGCGGTCACGACCACCACGCTCTCGGCACCGAGCACGAGCGGAGGCGGCCAGAGCGGCACGTGCATCAGCTCGAGCACGGAGAGCACCTGCCCGCACGCGACCAGGGCGACAACGGCGTGGAGTGCAACGCGACGCGAGTGAGTCGTCCGCTTCACGTCGGTCATCGCACACACGAGAGTACTGCGGGACCCGCCGGCATCGCGTTTTGCCGACGCCCGGGATGACGATTCCTCGCGGGTGCGTTATTCACGCATCGTGAGAAGTGCCTGGGTCGCCGCAACATTCGCCCTCGCATGCGCATCTTGCACCGCGTGCACGCGCGAAGGCGAGAACGCTCCCGCGAGCCACGCCACCGGCGATGCGTCGTCCAGCCCGGCAGACCGCCTCGCCAACCGCGATGCCGGCAGCGCGACGTCCGCCGAGCCGAGCACGCTCTTCGGAGCGCCGACCGCGCCGATCGATCTGCCGCCCGACGCGCCGCCGAAATGCGAGGACACGAAGGACGTCTTCCTGTTCGTGACGCCCGGCACCGCGTGGACGGGCGCGCCGCTCCGCGTCATGGCCGTGAGCGAGAAGCCGATCGCGGGCGAGCTCAGAATCACCGCCGCGGCGAAGGGTCGAGCAGCGTCTGCCGACGCCGCGCCGCTCGTCACGAGCGACGTACGTCACGGCGGTCCTCCGTACTTCTTCGTCGCGGAGATCGAAGCTCCCCGCGCGGGCACCTACGACGCAGCGCTGACACAGACCGCGTGCGATGCGGGCAAGGGGATCGCCTCGAAGAAGGTGACCGTGGCGGCCTTCAAGCCGACCGCGCCCAACGCGCCGGCGGAGACCGAGGGTCTCTGGCCCATCCATCGGACCTGGAACCGCAATCTCGAAAACGTGTATTCCGCATGGATCGAGGAGCTCTTCGACGCGCCCGACGGCGAGATGCCGAGCTGGCCGGCGCTGCACGAGGTGCTTCGCGACAAGAAGCGGAACTTCCTCTTCGATCATCTCGCCGCCGGCGAGGACTCGGTGAACGCGCCGATCGTCCGCCCGGACTGCGCCGATCTCCCGTACTTCCTGCGCGCCTACTTCGCGTTCAAGCTCCGGCTGCCGTTCGGGCTCTCGGAGTGCAATCGCGGCGGCGGCGGAGTCGCGCCTTCGTGCAAGGCGGGCGTGATGATCACGAACGAGGAGCCGCCGCCGAAGTTCGACGAGAAGGCGACGGCCGTGAAGGTCTTCGGCACCTTCCTGAAGGGCACGCTGGCCGACAAGGCGCACAGCGGCTCTGCGCGACAGCCGTTCGACGAAGAGAACAGCGACTACTACCCGGTCCCGCTCACGCTCGAGAGCATGCGCCCGGGGACGATCTTCGCCGACCCGTACGGCCACGTGCTGATGATCTCGAAGCGCCTTCCGCAGACGCCGGAGCGCAGCGGCGTGCTGCTCGCCGTCGACGGTCAGCCCGACGGGACCGTCGCCCGGAAGCGGTACTGGCGCGGCAACTTCCTCTACGCGACGCAGCGTGAGCTCGGCGGCCCTGGATTCAAGCGGTTCCGGCCCGTCATGCGCCGGTCCGGCAAGCTCGTTCGCCTCGACGACGACGCGATCCGCAAGCACCCCGACTACGGCGACGTCTCGCGCGACGCGGCGAAGCTCGATCTCGAGGGCTTCTACGACAAGATGGAGGACGTGCTCTCGCCGCGTCCGCTCGATCCGCAGCGTGCGATGATGGAGACCATCTCCGCGCTCGAGGAGCAGGTCCGCACGCGCGTGAAGTCGGTCGAGAACGGGCGAAAGTGGCTCGACTCGGCAAAAACGACGGCGTCGATGCCCGACGGCCCGGAGATCTTCGAGACGAGCGGAGCGTGGGAGGACTTCTCCACGCCGTCGCGCGACCTGCGGATCCTCATCGCGGTCGACGTCGTTCGCGGCTTTCCGGCGCGCGTTGCGCGGCGTCCCGAGCGCTTCGCGATGCCAGGAGGCCACACCGCCGAAGAGGTGAAGGTCGAGCTGGAGCGCATTTTGCGTCACGAGCTCGAGACGCGAAGCGTGGAGTATACACGCACCGACGGGACGCCGTTCAAGCTCCCACTCGCGGAGGTGCTCGCACGCCACGCCGCGCTCGAGATGGCGTACAACCCGAACGACTGCGTCGAGTCGCGGTGGGGCGCGCCGGCGGGCAGCGAGGAGCTCGCGACGTGCCGTGCGCACGCGCCGGCCGAGCAGCGCGCGCGGATGGAGACGTACCGCGCGTGGTTCCACGAGCGACGACGCCCTCCGCGGAAGTGAGCATCGATTGACGTACTGGGCGGCGTCACGTACGCCACCCGGATGACGTCCTCCTTTCTTCGCGTGCTCGGTGTGCTCTCGCTCCTCGCAGCCGCATGCTCGTCGGGCACGACGAGCAACACGGGCGACGGCGGGACCAGCGGAGCGAGCGGGACGAGCGGAACGAGCGGAACGAGCGGGACAAGCGGCGTGACCGCGGCGACACCTCAGGCGATCGTGGACGCGAAGCTCTCCGCCGGCGCTGCCGGCCCCGCGAAGTGTCCGCAGGCGGGCACCAAGCTCGTCGTCGGCAGCTTCGAGCCGCCGCGCCCGGTGAAGAAGGGCGAGGTCGACGGCGCCGACACCGTCAACATGTCGTGCAGCGTCGCCGCGGCCGCTTCGGGGTTCAATGTAAACGTCACGGTCGACCGGAGCAACGGCGCGGGCGGCGCGATCACGCTCGTCGCGACGACGGACGCGAGCGGCGCTGCGAGCAACGCGACGATGAGCTTCACGACGGGCGGGGTGACGTTCGGCGGGATGTCGTGCGTGCTCGACGCGGTCGAGCCCGCGGGCATCGCCGCGGGGCGCTACTGGGTGAAGTTCAAGTGCAACGATGCGCGCCCGAGCGGCGCCGCGCAGTCTTGCGACATCGACGGCACGCTGCGCGTGGAGAATTGTCTGTAGCGCGAACGCGAACGCGAAGGCGAAGGCGAAGGCGGACGCGAAGGCGAAGGCGAAGGCGA